>NZ_JBIXJN010000008.1:0-291489 GCF_052871115.1 Rhizobium sp. LARHSG275
GTTCGGACGATACCTTGCCTTGCATACGGGACCTGCTCCCCACTATCTGTTCAGGACAAACGCGAAGGACGGGCGGACCAGGCTCATCCCCGGTTCACGCCAAGGGGGTTACGGTCCCGCCCGTCCGACCCCTGGGGGATGGCCATCCCCCAGGGGTCGCACCCATCATCAACGGATGCAGTTTGAACATGCAAGGGGGCCGAGCGGCGGAGCTGCGAGGAGCTTGAGCGCAAGCGAAAGGTCGCCTGTGCTGCGAAGGGTGGCCCCCTTGTCCGCCCTGTCGGGCACCTTCTCCCCGAGGGGAGAAGGGGAATGCGGCTTCTCTCCCGGCTCCTCATCGTCCTTTTCGTCCTCTTCACGCCCGTCTCCGCCTTCGCCGTCAATCCCGACGAGGTGCTGGCCGATCCAGCTTTGGAAGCCCGCGCTCGCGCTCTCTCGGCCGAGCTGCGCTGCATGGTCTGCCAGAACCAGTCGATCGACGATTCCAACGCCGATCTGGCCAAGGACCTGCGCCTGCTGGTGCGCGAGCGCATCAGCGATGGCGACAGCGACGAGGCGGTGCTGACCTACATCGTCTCGCGCTACGGTGAATTCGTGCTTTTGAAACCGCGTATCAGCATGAAAACCGGGCTGCTCTGGGGCGCACCGCTGCTGCTGGTGCTTGTGGGCGGGCTGTCACTGCTGGTCTTTGCCCGCAACAGGGCCGGCAAACCGACCGGCAGCAAGCTGACGGCCGATGAACAAGCGAAGCTGAGCGAGATGCTTCACAGAAATCGCACTATTTGACGGAGATCAATGGCGGCTCGACGCGGTCGTCCTATCGTCGTCGCAGCAACAATTCCTATAAACGAGGCAGGACAATGCAGGCGAAGGACATAATGACCACGAAGGTGGTGTCGATCGGTCCAGCAGTCAGTATACGCCACGCTGTCGCTGTCATGATGCACAACAACGTCAGCGGCCTTCCTGTCATTGACGACGAAGGCCGCGTCTGCGGAATGCTTACGGAGGGCGACCTGCTGCTGCGAAGAGAGATCCGCTTCGCTCCCCGCGCCGCCCGCGCACCCGAAATCATATCCGAGATCGATCTTGAGCGATATATTTCCAGCAATGGCTGGTGTGTCGCCGATGTCATGTCTCAAGATGTGATCGTGGCGAGCCCCGACAGCGAGGTATCGGATATCGCCGAAAGCCTCCAGGCGCACCGGATCAAGCGGCTGCCGATCGTCGAGGACGGGCGCCTAGTCGGGATTGTCAGCCGCAGGGACATCCTCGGCCTGATCATCGACGCCCAGACGGCGCCGCTGCCAAAAGGAGATGAATCGATCAAGCTGGCGGTCCGAACGCGCCTGAGGTCGGACCTGGGGATAACGCCTCAGAAGATCCAGGTGACCGTCAAGGACGGCCAGGTGACACTCGATGGCAACGTCGAGTCGGAGCTGAAGCAAAAGGCTGTTCGCACCCTGGTCGAAAGCCTGGGTGTCGGCGCCTATCGTGACCGGCTCCAGATCGCTCGGCTGACCGGGACCGAGGTGGGTTGAGACAGCGCCTCTATGCTGTTTAAAGCGCCGACCAATATCCGCACATCCGCGGAGACCAATTTCTGGATGTCGGAGCATATGCGGCGATAAACCATCTTATGCTCGCCCGCTGGTGTTCAAGCCGAATCTCGCAAAGATTTAGTGAAATCGCCGCTTGCCTCAACCAGACAATCTCGCAGATTCTGGACACCCGAAATTCTCAAGCTTGCGGCACTGCCGCCCGCGCCTGGCGGCGCGGCTTCGGCTGGCGCTCGTTGGTGAGAGTGAATTTGACGCGAGGAGGCTCGCTCGGTGTTGCGCCCCAAAACCGAGCGAGCCTCTGTCAAGTTTCCCCCCTTGACACGGGAAAATCCCGACCCGCCAAATCGACATACTCAATAGGCGAGGCCGTTTCCTTGATGGAGGTCAAACATGGCTGGCAGAGGCAGCGTTCATTCGGCGGCAATGATCTCTTCCAAAATGGGCAGAAAATCAATCGTGAGGCTTTTCTCGTCGATCGGTCGGACATGTCTCAAGAGGATTCGTCCCGTGCGATCGATAATAAATGTTTCCGGGACGCCGTAGGCTCCCCAGTCGATCGAGCTTCTTCCCGTGGTGTCGATTCCGATCGCCGCGAACGGATTGCCGTTTTCCACAGCGATTGGAACGGGGGAATCTCGTGACTGGTCCGATGCGCTCGCCAGTCGGTGTTCAGCTTTCACCCAACTTGATCAGGATCAAATACGCCGCAACCACCGCAATGTACTGCTCGAATCGAACAGGGAGCGTGCACATGGATTTCGAAGCGTTTTTCAAAGACGAGCTGGACGGGCTTCATAGCGAAGGCCGTTACCGCGTTTTTGCCGATCTCGAACGTCACCGCGGCAATTTTCCCCGCGCGACGCGTCACACCGCGGATGGCCAAAAGGAAGTTACGGTCTGGTGCTCCAACGACTATCTCGGCATGGGCCAGCATCCGAAGGTGATCGAGGCGATGAAGAACGCCATCGACCACTGTGGCGCGGGTGCGGGAGGCACCCGGAATATTTCTGGCACCAACCACCATCACGTCATGCTCGAGCGTGAGCTTGCCGATCTGCACGGCAAGGAAGCCGCGCTGATCTTCACCTCAGGCTATGTCTCCAACTGGGCAGCGCTCGGCACGCTTGGCGCCAAGATCCCCGGCCTGATCATCTTCTCCGACGCGCTGAACCATGCCTCGATGATCGAGGGCATCCGCTATGCCAAGTGCGACAAGGTCATCTGGAAGCACAATGACGTGGCCGATCTCGAAGCCAAGCTCAAGGCCGCCGATCCGAAGGCGCTGAAGTTGATCGCCTTCGAGAGCGTCTATTCGATGGATGGCGATATCGCCCCGATCAAGGAAATCTGCGACCTCGCCGACAAATATGGGGCGATGACCTATCTCGACGAAGTGCATGGCGTCGGCATGTATGGCCCGCGCGGCGGCGGCATTGCCGAGCGCGAAGGGCTGATGGACCGGCTGACCGTGATCGAGGGCACGCTCGGCAAGGCGTTCGGGGTGATGGGCGGCTATATCGCCGCCTCGACGGCGCTTTGCGATTTCATCCGCTCGTTTGCCTCCGGCTTCATCTTCACCACGGCGCTGCCGCCGGCGCTCGCAGCCGGCGCCGTTGCCTCGATCCAGCACCTGAAGATCAGCCAGTTCGAGCGCGCCCGCCATCAGGACCGCGTCCGCAAGCTGAGGGCGCTGCTCGACCAGCGCGGCATTCCGCATATGCCCAATCCGAGCCATATCGTGCCGGTGCTGGTCGGCGATGCGGCCAAGTGCAAGTGGATCTCCGACCTGCTGCTCGACAATTGCGGCGTCTATGTCCAGCCGATCAACTATCCCACCGTGCCGAAGAAGACCGAGCGCCTGCGCATCACGCCGACGCCGCTGCATTCCGACGCCGATATCGCCCATCTGGTCGAGGCGCTGCATTCGCTTTGGTCACGCTGCGCGCTCGCAAGGCACGTTGCCTGATGCATTGAGGACACTTCCGTTCTCTAACGAAGGCATGACCCATCGTCTGCTTGCTAAATTCAGACGTCGTGCAGCCCTCTACGTTTTTTCAGGTCTCGGGTGCGGGATCGCGCCTCCGGCAGACGAGGATGTATCGCCATTATTATTGATCGCGATCAAAGACAGAGCCGCCTTCCCAGAAGAAGAGTGCCACGGAATGAAGTCGGAGACCAAGACATTGATGATTGCAAAGCACGACTGCCGTTCCGCCGGCCCGTTGGAAGGCGCCACGGATACATGCGGGGGAAATTCCGCGAAGCGGAGGATCGGCGGCCTGATGCGTTTGCGACCATTGCTTCGCAATCATCGGCCGCTGGTGGTGTGCGCGGGTGTTTCGCTGACCTGTGCGGCTCTGATATCGCTTGCGCTCCCGTTGGCGGTTCGCAGGATGATAGACAATGGCTTCAGCCAGGCTGATGGCGCGTTCGTCAACCGTTACTTCATGATGCTAATGATCCTCGCGATCGGACTCGCGGTAGCAAGCGCCTGCCGATACTACTTCGTCACGACGCTTGGGGAACGGATCGTTGGCGATCTCCGGATAATGGCCTTCCACAAGATCACCCGTCTCCCCGCGAGTTTCTTCGATGCAAACCGGTCGGGGGAAATCGCCTCGCGGCTGACCGCCGACGCTGCTCACATTAAGACAGCGACGAGTCTCGCCGCATCCGTAGCGTTGAGAAACTCCATCCTCTGCGTCGGCGCTCTTGCCATGATGTTCGTCACAAGCCCCGCTTTGTCCGCGATCACCATGGGCGCCATTCCCTTAGTCGTGGCCCCGCTGGTGGTATTCGGACGCTCGGTTCGGAAGCGGTCGAGGGCCGCTCAGGACGCCCTGGCCAATGCATCCGCTTACGCGGCCGAAATCATAGCCGGAAGCCGCACCGTCCAGGCATTCAACGGCGAGGAGATCGCCTGTCGCCGATACTCAAAGGATATAGAGGAGTCCTATCGAAGCGCAGTCGTCGCTTCGCGCTCGCGGGCAGTCCTTACGGCGGTGGCAATCGCTCTAATATTCGGAAGCGTCGTCGGAGTGCTATGGATTGGGGCGCACAGCCTGCTTAGCGGAACGCTTTCTGCCGGTAATCTCAGTCAGTTTCTAATCTATGCCGTGATCGCGGCGGGCTCGCTCGGGTCGCTCTCCGAGGTCTGGGGCGAAATGGCCCAGGCTGCCGGAGCGGCTGGACGGCTTTTCGAGCTATTGGACGAACAAGGGAGCGTCCGTCAGCGTGGTTCCGTCAGACCGATCGGTCAGGTACGGGGCGACGTTCAGATCGCGGATCTCCATTTCGCCTATCCTGGCTCGCTTGAACGAGAAGTCCTTAGAGGCCTCTCGCTGCAGGTCGTGGCCGGCGAGACGGTCGCGATCGTCGGCCCATCGGGATCGGGGAAGAGTACCGTTCTCTCGTTGTTGCTCGGTTTCTATGACGACTACTCGGGCAGCATCGCGATCGACGGGCGGGATATCAGATCGACCACGCCCGAAGATCTTCGGAAGGAGATTTCCGTCGTCCCGCAGGACGTGACGATCATCGGCGCCTCGATCGCTGAAAACATCGCATTCGGTCGTCCTGACGCCACGGAGGCGGAAATAGGGGCGGCTGCCGCCAAAGCGCGGGCGGACGCCTTTGTCGCCGCGCTTCCAAAGGCATATGAAACCGTCGTCGGCGAACGCGGTCTGACGCTCTCCGGAGGACAACGCCAGAGGATAGCGATTGCACGCGCGCTGCTCAAAGATGCTCCAATCCTCCTTCTCGACGAAGCGACCGCCTCGTTGGACGCCGAGAACGAGCAGCTCGTTCAACGGGGATTGGAAGGACTCATGAGCGGTCGGACGACGATCGTTATTGCGCACCGGCTCGCCACCGTTCTCAATGCCGACCGCATCCTGGTCATGGACAAGGGCAGGATCGTGGAGGAGGGTACACATGCGTCGCTAGTTCGACAGGGGGGACTTTACGCAAGACTCGCGGAGTTGCAGTTCAATGTCGCCACCCAGCCCGAACAGGATGCCGCCTGATGAAGTTGGGAGGAGCTGCACAGAACCAAATCAAGATCGGTACGCGAGCGAGCCCGCTTGGGCTTGCCCAGGCGAAGGAGGTGGCCGGCCGGCTCGCCGCCTACCACGGTCTTCCTGGTGACTGCTTCGAGATCGTGCCTCTGACGACCAGAGGCGATCGGATTGACGAACGGCCGTTGCCAGAGGTCGGAGTGAAAGGCCTTTTTACAATTGAACTGGAGGAAAGGCTCCTTTCGGGAGACCTCGATCTTGCGGTGCATTCGGCCAAGGACGTCGCCACGACCCTTCCGGACGGGCTGCACCTCAGCGCGTTCCTGCCGAGGGAGGACGTGCGCGATGTGTTGATCTCACGCAGCGGATATCGATTGTGGGAGCTGCCGCCTGGCGCCGTGGTCGGTACATCGTCGATCCGACGCGCAGCGCTTGTCGCAATGCACCGGCCAGATCTAGATATCGTCCCATTTCGGGGATTCGTCGGTACGCGGCTGCAGAAGCTCGAGAGTGGGGTTGTTGACGCGACGCTGCTTGCGATGGCGGGACTGAACCGACTGGGCATGTCCGACGCCGCGACGGAGATTTTGAACCCGCGCGATTTCCCACCTTCGCCCGCGCAGGGAGCCATCTGTATCGAGAATGTCGTCGCGAATGACCGAATAACTGAACTGGTATCAGCTCTAAACGATGCAAGCACGGCCGATGCCGTTCGCTGCGAGCGTGCCTTCCTTCGAACCCTCAACGGCTCGTGCCGAACGCCGATCGGAGCGCTCGCGGTCTGTCATGGAAGCGAGATTCTGCTTCGCGGTCTGAGCATTGATGCTGATGGGCGGAACCCTCGGCGCGTGACCGTGCGTGGCGCTCGGACAGTCCCGGCGGCGCTGGGCGAAGAGGCCGGTCGGATGGTCCTGGCCGGGGTGGGGATGGCGTCCGGATCCGTTTAGAGGGATCGGGTGGCGTCAAGTTCCCGTGGACGTGCATACGACGTTGGATCTTTCGAGGCCGGTAAACCGGTAAAATGCAAGCGATCTCAATGAGCCCGAGGTACCCGGCGAGGAACCGTTCCCCGATCAGGAACCTGTCAAGGGCGCCGCGCTATCAGCCAGACGTCGTCTCACTGCCCGACTAGGGAATGATCGGCGATGGGCTTTTGCGCCACGATCCTGTGCCCGTCCAATTGCATCGACCTGACTTGGTGATCGATGGCGTCATCTTCAATCACCGTCTTTAGCTGATGCCGATTGGGCGGTGGTGTCGGCGCCGTCGGAGCCTAACGCGGGTGACATCCGGACGGCCAACATCGATCGTGTTGAACGCGCCATGCCGCACCACTGGGCGGCCATGACCGCAAATGTTCCGCGGCCATGTTCCTCACTCAGTCAATGCGCCATGAAAATCGGCATGCTGCTTTGCTCGATCATGTTGCGCGTCACGCCTCCGAAGAGCGTCTGCTGCCAGCGAGGGTGATTGTATGCGCCCATGACGACCAGATCCGCGTTGACGTCCATCGCATGCCGCCTCAGGACCTCGTCGGCGGTGTTTCCGCCACTGGCCACGCGATCCACCTGAACCTTGACCCCGTGACGGGACAGGAAGCTCGCGATGTCGGCGCCTGGTTCTTCTCCATTCACCCGCTCTCGCGAGACCGGATCGACCATCGTCACGTAGACGCAGTCCGCCGTCTTCAGCAGGTCGAGGGCCTGCCTTGCAGCACGCGACGCCTCGTCGCTCGAATCCCACGCCAGTACGATCGATTTTGAAGTTGAAGAGAGCGGCCGCCGTCCGCGGTTGATGATGATTGGCGTCGGCGTATGGAACAGAGCGCCATCCATGACCCTTTTCTGGAGTTCCTCGTCCTTGCACGCTTGGCGGCCGACGAGAACGACGTCGGCGTAGAGCGCCCGTTCTGCAACGTCCTCCCGTGCAAAAGCATATTCCGTATAGACGTCCTGCACGTCGTAGGACAGGTCGGTGCGCGAGAGAGACGCCTTGATCTCTTCGGCTTTCTTGACGAGTTCCTCGATTTCGCGCTGGCGTTCTTCCAGCCAGACGGTCGACAGGGAGTTGTATTCTCCCATCATCGGCGACGCGCCCATGCAGATCACGACCGCGCTGAGATGCGCTCCTGAGGCTCCGCAAAACTCGACGGCGGCCTTCAGATCTTCATCGAAATATTTGGAACTCAGGATGCTCAATACCGTGCGAATGGACATTTCGATCACCTCTCTTGTTGGATATCGAAAGGATAACGGCACATGCGCTGACGTCTTTGATCTTCGTCAAGCAACACGGGATGAACGATCGCGGTCGTCCCGGCGGACGAGGGTTCCTTCGTTTGCAAGCAGTGCGCGCAGCAGCCTGCGCGCCCTCTCGCGGACCAGGCCGCCGTCCAGGCCGCTCGCCCTGATCTCGCACCTGTCGAGATCGGCATGGGCGTCCAGAGCGATGTCCGTGCCATCAGGCAGGCGAATTTCAGTCACCGTCTGCACGTTGCTGGTCAAGGTACCCGTCTTGTCCGTGGCGATCATCGTAATCGAACCCAGGGCCTCCACCGCCGGCATGCTTCGGACGATGACGTTGCGGGCGGCCATCCGCCGCATGCTCACGGCAAGCGCGACGGAGATGGCGATCGGAAGGCCTTCCGGAACAGCGCTCACCGCCAGACCTACCGACATCATGACCAGATCGTGCAGAGGGAGGCCCCGCATGAAGCCGGCGACGACCAGCACTAATGCCGCCAATCCTACGAAAAGAGCGAGCGCGTTCGTGAACTTCAGCAGACGGGCGACAAGCGGAGGCTGCGAGGAATCGGCTCTTCCCAACTCGGCGGCGATGACCCTGGCCGACGGCTGCTCGAGCTTGCGAAGGGCGGCGGCCGCCCGATCCGCAGAATACTCCTGATACGTGCCGATGGAGGCATTGATCAGAAGCACGACGAGAATGAACAGGGCGTCCTCGATCCTGCCGGTCGCAAACGAGAGTGCCGACGCCAGCAAAAGAATGTAAATGATCGGGTTGCGAAATTGGATGAGGAACACCTTCAGCGGCGATGGAGGCTCAGGCTCGGGCAGCGTGTTTGGCCCGAACTCGGCAAGGCGTTCCGCGGCCTCGACCTCGGTCAGACCGATCACCGTAGGTGTGGTGGGGGCGGGTGTCTGTGCCGTGAGATTCATCATGGGCTCCGGGCTTGTGGCAACGATTTCACTGAAAGCTCGCGCGACAGCCTATGTGCCCCTGCGCAGGCGGCATTGACCGGGATCAAGGAGCTCCGATCGCGTTGAGATATGCTGCAGACGACTTGTGACCGCGGCATATGCGGTCACGGCGTTTCGAAGGCGGTGCGTTTGGTTCGGTATTACGACGGCATCGCGTGTGGACCCAAATTGATCCGGCATGATTGAAAGGCGATTAAAATGAACAAAAGCTCGGTACAGACGGTGTTGCAGACGATGAAGGAGGATCTTGTCCGTCGTCTCGGAGCGATCGATGCGGACCTCTGCGTGGCGCTCGAGAAGGACAGCGAGGAGCGCGCGACCCAGGTTGAGAACGACGAAGTTCTCCGCGAGATGCAAGCCGAGGGGCGCGACCAGATTGCGGCCATCGACGCGGCTATCGACCGGCTGAACGATGGCACATATGGGCGATGCGTCAAATGCCATCATCCGATCGGCAAGGAGCGGCTAACTGCGGTTCCCTATACGCCGTTCTGCATCGATTGCGCAAAGTCGTTTCGCTGAGGCTTCCGGATTGATGGGAGGGTGAGAGGTGGTTACAGCGGCGGTTTGGAGGGCGGGCAGGTGGACGTACCCTCAAGCCAGGCTCTCGCGACTGAGGAACGGGAGCTCCCGGTCGGGCTTTCTGGTGCTGTCGTCGCTCCTTGCGCTTGCGGCTGCACTCGCTTTTCATCTCGCGGATTACGGCCTTGGATATCGATTAATCCTGGTAGGCTGCACCAGCTTGATCCTGCTGTCTCTTTGTACCGAGATGGCCAGGAAGCTGCGGAAAGAGGAATATGGCCTGGACCTGATTGCGGCCTTGGCCATGGGCTCCTCCTTATGGTTCGGCGAATATCTTGCTGGAGCGATCGTCGGTCTCATGTATTCCGGCGGTCAGTTTCTGGAGGCATACGCACATCGTCGCGCCGACGAGGGCATGTCGGCCTTGCTGGCGCAAGTGCCGCGGACGGCCCTGCGGCTTGCCGGAACCGGTTTCGACGAAATTCCGATCGAGACGGTCGCGGTCGGCGACGTGCTCCTGATACGCAAGGGTGACGTCATACCGGCCGACGGGACTCTCGTTGGCGAAGTCGCGACGATCGACCAGGCGGTGCTGACCGGAGAGCCTTTCCCGGTGCGCATCGCCAGGGATGGCAAAATTTCGAGCGGCGCCACGAACGAGGGGGACGCGATCGAAATTCGCGTTCTGAGCCGCGCCGAGGACAGCACCTATGCCGGCATAGTCAGGCTCGTGGAAGCATCGAGGCGCTCCAAGGCGAAGCTGATGCGCCTGGCCGACCGGTTCTCGGTCTGGTTCCTATTCGCCACGGTGGCGATTGCAGGAGGCTCGGCATTCATGTCCGGAGACCTTTCAAGGATCGTGGCCGTGCTGGTCGTCGCCACCCCCTGTCCGTTGATCCTTGCCGTACCCGTCGCGCTTGCGGCCGGCACTTCAAAAGCCGCCAAGGAGGGCGTTCTGGTGAAGGGCGCGGGACCTCTCGATGCTCTCGCCCAGGCCACCGTGGCGGTGTTCGACAAGACTGGGACGCTCACCGCGGGACAGCCGGAAGTTGGCCACATCGAGGGACCGCAACACCCCGACAGGATCCTGCGGCTCGCCGCCTCGCTGGACCAGGCGTCGGGGCATGTGGTCGGACGCGCGCTGGTGGACGAGGCGCATAAACGTGGGTTGGTACTGAGCCGCCCATCGGAGGTGACCGAGACCGCCGGATCCGGAATTTCCGGCATCGTCGATGGCGTGCATGTCGGCGTCGGAGGAGACACGTATTTCGGAGAAGCGCCGCCATCCGAGCCGAACGGGTCAATCAGCGCAATGCGTGTCAAGGTGATGTTTGACGGCACGCCGGCTGGCACGATCATGCTCGAAGACCGGCTTCGCGAAGATGCTGTCCAACTCGTCGCCCAGCTCAGGGCATCTGGAATCTCTCGAGTAGTCCTGGCTTCCGGTGACGAACTGGCTATCGCGACAGTCATAGCCCGCTCGCTTGGCTTGGACGACGTCGCGGCGAGGCTCGCTCCCGCAGACAAAGTCGCAGTCGTCGAACAGGAGCGCGTCCACGGGAAAGTGCTGATGGTCGGCGACGGCGTGAACGACGCGCCAGCGCTGGCGGCGGCCGACGTCGGAATCGCGGTCGGCGTCGAGAATCTTGCGGCGGCTGCGGAGGCTGCGGATATCGTGCTCGTCCGAGACGACCTCACGCAGATAGCGAAGGCTATCTGGATCGCGCGTCGTTCCCGCAAGATCGCGCTTCAAAGCATCTATGCCGGCATAGGTCTCTCGCTCCTCGCGATGGGGTTCGCGGGAGCGGGATACCTTCCGCCGGTCGGCGGCGCATTGCTTCAGGAGGTCATCGACGTTGCCGTCATCCTCAACGCCCTTCGCGCCCTTTAGTGGGCGAGAAGCACCGGCAGTTCGGCTTTGACGAGCAGTTCCCGAGTGACGCCGCCAAGGATGAATTCACGAAGCCGCGAATGGCCAAATCCGCCCGCGACCAGAAGGTCGGCCTTTCGTTCGAGCGCGGCCGATTGGATGGCGGCTGTCGCGGTCTCGCCGCCTGCCTGGATCGAAACGTTCTCTACGTCGAATCCCGAGTGTTTCAACGAGGCGATCAGGAGTGCGCGGTTCGCCTCGTCGACCTCCTTGTCGTCGGTGATCGAGATGACCTGCACCTTGGTCGCGCGCTCGATGAAGATGCGTGCGCAGGAAAGGGCGCGCGCCGCGGTGGCGCTGCCGTCCCAGGCAACGGCGATCGTGTCCACACGAGAGCAGACGCTGGTCGCAGGAAACAGCACGAGGGGTCGGCCGCTCCCGAACAGCAGCGTCTCGGAAAGCTGGCGGGACAGTTCCGAAGCCTCGACGATGGACAGGTCGTGGCACCTGGCGATTTCGGAAAAACGTTCGTAGACGAACGGTTCCCTGACCTCGAATCCGTGGATTCGCACGTCGAAGCCAGTTTCCGAAACAGCGTCGGCGACGTGTGCCCGCAGCGAAGTCCCGCTGTCCCGGCTATACCCCTCTGCTTGTTCCCGCCATGTGTCGACATCGATAAAAGTGGGAAAGGGCTGATGGACTTGGGGGATCCGGACTCGTGGGATGCTGGCGACGAGATCGGCGTCGTTGTGCCGAGCGAGGTCGATTGCGTTGTCGATGATGGTGAAGGAACTCGGGTCGGGGTAGGTCGACAACGGAAGATGGAACTGCGGCTTCATGCTGGCCTCCTGAGGTTAAACTGCCGTGATGGTGCATGCGGCAGAGCGAGTTCGCATTGCGCTTTGTCAAGGCCGCGGCGCGACGAAGCTCCTATGATCGTGCCTTGATTAAAGCTGGAGGAAAAGGCCATGACGATCAAGCTGACGGAGATCAATCCCGGTGAGTGCTACCGAATCTTTGAGAACGAACGCTTCGGTCATCTCGCCTGCTGCAAGGATGGGCAGCCTTACGTGGCGGCGATCTATTTCGCCTTTTCCGGCGGCGTCGCCTATAGCTTCACCATGCCCGGCAAGAAGCTCGACTGGATGCGGGGGAACGACAAGGTCTGTCTTCACGTCGAGCAGCGTTCGAGCAGTGGCGGGTGGACGAGCATCGTCGTCGAAGGCAGGTTCGAGGAGTTTCCGGACAGCGACTCGCGACGAAGCGAAAGGCTCTATGCGTGGTCGCTTCTCCAAAAGTATTCGGACTGGTGGGAGATCGGCTCTATGAAGCCCCAGGAGCTTCCTATGCCCGATGGCTCTCCTCACGTCTTCTACGGCATTGCCGTCACGGCCGTGTCGGGACGCAGCGCGGTCAGAACGGAATGACCGCGATGATCGAGCCGAACCCACATCCCACAAGCGGAGCACCACATGACATATCTCCCCAGTCCAAGCGCCACATTCAACTTCACCCTCGGACCCGCATTTTGCGCAGGGGCTCTGATCCAAGAGCAGATCTTCGTCACGTCGGCCACGATCACCACGGATTTGACGGCGTCCGCCGCTCGGCGAGGGCTTCGATGCTTTGAATTTCTGACAAGACTTGGCTGCAGCATCGACCACGGCGATGCGGTCGAGGTCCTTTCGGACTTCGTCGAGACCGAGCTGGAGGAATATCCTAAGGAGGTGTCGCGGCTTTGCGAGACCGGGTCGCGACTGTTGTCGCATACCGCCGAACTGTATCGTGACATCGCCGCCGGTCAGGTCAGGGAGGCTGAGGCGAAGAGGGTCGTGTGAAGCGCGCTGCTCACCGGGTCGTTCGCAAGACGAGCACGGAGCATGGTGCGCGCGGTACGACGTGATCCACGACCGAGCCAAAGACCCGGTCGAGCACGTCGTCCCGGTGAGAGGCAATCACGACGAGATCGGCGGCGGTCACCTTCGCGATGGCCACGATGATCTGAGACGGGTTCCCCGCCCTGACGTGTATAGAAGCAGGAGTGTCGGTCGACCGCAGGGCTTCCGAAAGTCTGGTCTCAGCGGCGGCCATCACCTCGATCGCCCAATCGTCCGGCGAGGCGGACGAGGGTAGGCCCTCCACTGCGTGAACGAGGTGGAGGCTTCCGTTGTGCGCGAGCTGCGCGCGGGCCGTTTCGATAAGCTGGAGCATGCGTTGCCGGGATCCTCGGCCGATGGCGCAGACGACTGTGGCGAACATCTCAGTATATGTCCTTTCCAGACAGGCTGACGAACTCGGTCGTCAGGCCCTCGCCATGCGCTTCCTTGAGAAGCCGATCGGCGCTCATGATGTCGAGACACATGCTGCCAGTGAAAGATTGCCGCAGCGCGCAGCAGAAATGGTCTCTCGCCCATGCCTGGCCCCGCGGCGTCGCCGCCGTCACCTCCCAGCGATCCTCGTCCCGACGTTCGAGAACAAGGTCTGCCGATGTTCGCTCGACCGGGGAAGCGGTCGTGGCTACGTCGGCTGCGGTGTTGCGTGTCTTTTCGTGTTCGCGCATGTCCGTCTCCTTTGGATGAGGTCGTGGCGCTGTGTCCAGGGAGGCTATCGGACCTCAGGCATTCCGTCTTTGACGAGCATCAATCCGGATGTTTGACCCGGATCAAGCGAAGGTCGGGAAGGCGATGAGATTCCGCTGACTATGAAGGGACACGTTAGGGCAATGGTGCTTGACGAGGGGCCGTACGATTCGCCTCGGGGGTTGGGCCACGCCCGCGGCACTGCGAATTTTGCCGCGGGTCGCGGATAATCTATGCGACGAGCCCGGCTTCACCGGCTACACGCGACGGCGGTTTCGCAACGCGATCGATCGCCAGGATCGGAGTATTCTCGATGGCGAAGGCGGCCGCATCCGATGCGTCACCAGCGTCCATGCTCTTGTGGATGCAACGAGGCCTTCCTGCAGCAACTCTTAGGCGCCCGACGGCTAAGCGTCCGTCGTCGAGCTTGTCTTTGACCTTCGTCAACGTACGATCGCCTGCGGCGGCGTAGGTTCGTGACAACAGTAGGAGTTGTCATGGCCAATCCCATTCTCCATTTCCACGGCGCCGCGGGGTCGGTCACCGGGTCGTGCTTCTTTTTAGAGGCTGGTGGCACGCGCATTCTGATCGACTGCGGAATGTTCCAGGGCTCGAAATCGGAGAAGGAGCTCAACTACAAGCCATTCCCCTTCGAACCATCGACGATCGACGCCGTGCTGCTCACGCACGCGCACATCGACCATTCGGGCCTGCTTCCGAAGCTTGCGAAGGCGGGATATGGCGGACCGATCTATGCAACGCCGGCAACGATCGACCTTTGCACGATCATGCTGCAGGATTCGGGTCACATCCAGGAGTCGGAGGTCCGACAGCTCAACCGAAGGAATCGCAGAAGGGCGCGAGATACGGTGGAGCCCATCTATACCGCCGACGACGCCCGAAGCATGCTGCCGCAGTTCATTGCGGTCGAGTACGGGGAGTGGCGGGAGACCGTCGGCGGCGTAAGGTTCCGCTACTGGAATGCCGGACACCTGATGGGCTCCGCATCGATTGAAGTCGAGGCGTCCGGCGCCGACGGGGCGACAAGAATTTTGTTCTCGGGCGACGTCGGGGCGAGCGACAAGCTGTTCGAAAATCTCCCGCGGGCGCCTTCCGGGGTCGATTACCTCGTTTGCGAAAGCACCTACGGAGATCGGGAACGGGAAGAGTACGCCTTGAAAGATCGACGGGACCGGCTGCGCGACGTGGTGGCGAGCTCGAACAGCCCCGGCGGGGTTCTTCTTATTCCCTCCTTCGCCGTCGAGAGGACGCAGGAGGTGCTGACCGATCTCGTCGCCCTCATGGACGAAGGAGAGGTGCCGCGCTGCCCAATCATGATTGACTCGCCGCTCGCGTCGCGAGCGACCGAGGCATTCAAGAGGCATGCGGCGGACCTCGGTCACGGCGGCAAGGCGTTCCTTCGCGCGCTCAACGCGCCGAACGTCCGCTTCACCGAGACGGCCGAGCAGTCGAAGGCCCTCGATCTCGTCCGTGGCTTTCACATCATCATCGCGGCAAGCGGGATGTGCGAGGCGGGGCGGATCCGCCACCGCCTGAAGAACTGGCTCTGGCGGCCGGAGTGCACCGTGCTGTTCGTCGGGTTCCAGGCGGCTGGGACGCTCGGCCGCATTCTGCAGGAGGGCGCGACCGACGTCCGCATCCAGGGCGAGGAGATTCACGTCGGCGCCAGGATGGCCACGCTCGACGCCTATAGCGGACATGCGGATGCAAGCGAATTGGATGCGTGGGTCGCCGAACGGGAACCGATCCGGAAGACGATCTTCTTGTCCATGGAGAGGAGAGCGCTCGTCGAGCGATGTCCACCCGGCTTCCGAAGCAACTTTCCGCAAAGGTCGTCTGCCCATCGCTGGACGACGCCTACGAGCTTTCACCGGCGGGTGCACGCCTCATCGAAGACAGGACGCCCGCACGTATCAAGCCGGTCGTGCCCGGCAGGCCCGACTGGAACAACGACTATCAGGGATTCGTTCTGGACCTGTCCGATCATCTGAAATCCGTCGCCGACGAGAAGGGCCGCGCGGTCGTGCTGCGCAGGCTTCGACGCGCACTGGACCCGGACGATGTTCCGGCAGTCGAAGGGAGGAGGGCCGGAAATGCTGATCATGGATCGTGACTGCAAGCGCGGCGGAGAACGCTTCGCGATACCGAGCCAGGGGGAAGTGCAAGGCAAGCTTATCGTCCTGGAGGTCGTCGCTATAACCTGCCTGCAGGAGGTTCTCGCTTCGAAGAATGCCTTTGCGGTCGCTGCGCTAAAGAAGAAGATCCTGCGGGCGATGAAGGAGCAGTGCGCGCCGTTCGGTCTGTCGTCGGAAGACGAGAAGGCCGCCCTGGAGTACGCATGCGAATTCTTCGCAGAGGCAAGCAAGGAGGCAGCCAGGCGGGCTGCAACGAAGGTGGCTGCGAGGTCTGCTGGGACGGCACGCCCCAGGACTCCGGGCCATGGATAGGGTTGCCGTCACTTTCAACGCCGGTTCCTCCAGCCTCAAGGTCGGCGTCTTCAGGTTGAAGGACGGCCGGGCACTCCGGCTGGGAGGCGGTATTGCCACGCTCGGGGACCCGCCAAGGTTCACCTTTCGATTTTCTGACGGGGACGAGGCTGTCGATCTTCCGTCCGGGACAGCAATCGATGCGCGGCTGGTTTCGCAGGCCGTCGATTGCATCGTCCGCAGAGGATTCGACCCCGTGGTGGCCGGCCATCGCATCGTCCACGGCGGACAGGTCTTCGATGGCCCCGTTCTGCTGGAGCCCGAAGTGGTCCTCGGAATGGAAGATCTGACGCATCTCGCGCCGGTGCATCTTCCTCTGGCGCTTGCGATCGTCCGCACAATCCGAAGCGCATATCCGGACATACCGCAAACAGCGTCATTCGATACCGCATTCCATTCGTCGCAGAGCAGTCTTGCCGCACGGCTCGCCATTCCAAGGGAGTTGCACGACGCCGGGATCCGCAGATACGGCTTCCACGGTCTTTCCTATAAGTACGTCGCCGGCGAACTCAGGAAACACGATCCAGATCTTGCCGCTGGCCGTGTCATCTGCGCGCACCTTGGAAGCGGTGCGAGCCTTTGCGGCATGGTCGACGGCGTGAGTATAGACACCAGCATGGGGTTCTCCCCGCTGGACGGAATTCCGATGTCGACCCGGCCGGGCTCGCTCGATCCGGGTGCCGTCGTCCACCTTCTGCGCAACAATTTTCACGACGCCGATCGTCTCGAGGATTTCCTCTATCACCGTTGCGGCCTGCTCGGCGTCTCCGGTAAAAGCGGCGACGTCCGTGTCCTGCTGCAGGACTTCCATCCGGCATCCAGGGAAGCCCTCGACCTCTTCTGCTTCAGGATTGCCGGCGAGATAGGAAGGCTCGCCGTCTCTCTGGGCGGCGTGGACGCCGTCGTCTTCACGGCCGGCATAGGCGAGCATCAGCCAGAGATACGCACTGGCGTCGCCCACCATCTGGCTTGGCTGGGTCTCTCGTTGAGCGAGCCCGCGAACAAGATGAACGCGACCGTGATCAGCGCAAGAGAAAGCGAAATCGTCGCCCTCGTCATTCCGACCGACGAGGAACAGGTGATCGCCGACGAAGCGATCGAAGTCATCAGCCGCCACAGGCTTTAAGGGGTCGAACATGTGTGCACGCTAAGTCGCGCGTTCAACGACATCTTCACGGAGTAAGCCGGTCATCTTCGCTTACTTCCACTCATTCATCGGTTGGCGTACCGTCGCACCGATCACGGCAGGTCCATGTGCGTGGAGCAATGCACGACGACCATGCCGTTCAACATCACCGTGATGAGGCTCGTCGAAGCGTCCATCGAAGAGGATGGCGAGGACGTGCCGGAGGTACTGAACTCGCACGGGAAAAGGCGTCTTAGGAGGAAACTGGTTTCCTCGACCTCCGCCGTGACACGATGCTCAGGTTTGATCTTCGTCAAGGCGGCGGATCGAATTTTCGCGTGTAATTGTCCTGCCAATCTAAAGGAGACGACACGATGCTTGCTAGAGACATCATGACTACCCCCGTTACGACGCTCGACGAGGGACACAACGTCAGGGAAGCCGTCGAGATCGTCAACGCCAGCAAAATTGGCGCGGTGCCCGTCGTCGATGGCGAAGGTCGGCTCACGGGCATCGTCACGGAGGGAGACCTGCTGCGCCGGGTGGCGTCGTCTTGGGCGAGACGGGCGGTCCCACATACGCGCGACCGCGAAGATGGACTGGCGGACTACGTGAAGGCCCGAAGCTGGCGCGTCAAGGACGTGATGTCGACGCCCGTCGTCAGCGCCACCCCGACCGCCACCGCCAGCCAACTCGCCGAGCTGCTGCAGGCCCACGACATCAAACACCTGCCGGTCGTCGAGAACGGTAGGCTCGCCGGAATGATCAGCCGTCGCGACTTGATGCGAGCGCTTCTCGATGTTCCTCGGCAGTGCACAGCTTCCGGCGACGAGGCGGTAGGGACCGCCGTTCGTAGCCGCCTGGAAGCCGAGCTCGAAATAACCGCCCCTACGGTCAAAGCGACCGTCTCCAACGGGATCGTCACCCTGAGGGGAGAGGTCGACACTGAGCTGGAACGCTCAGCGGCCAAGGTGGCGGCGGAAAGCGTCCGCCGCGTCGGCGGCGTGGTGAACAAGATCACCCTGGCCTACGCATGGTAAGTCCCTCAAACGATGAAATCGTCCCCGGTGTTTCCGTCATGTTTGTCAGGGTCATTGCAGACGCCATCATGTCGAGGCTTCTCCTCGTCATTCTTGTCCTCATGGTCGGGACGGTCGTGGGCGTCCTGCTGGTGAAACCATCCGACGACTCTCGAAGCGGGCGCGTCGAGCGGTCTCTCTCTGACCCGTGAGTGCGCGATGAACATTTGGCCCTCCAGGATTGGAATGCCGGGCCGCGTCTTGCAAAAGACCGGAAGCGCGACAGATTCGATGCCCTCCGACCTGTTCGGTTTTATCTGGCTGATGGGAAGGCGTCATCAGGCGTTGATCGCCGGGCTGTCCCTGGTTCTGTTTGTTATCGGCGCGGCGCCTCTCGAACTCCAGCGCCGGATCGTCAATGAGGCGACCCAGCAAGCATCATACGGGACGCTTCTTTTTCTCGTATCCCTCTATCTCGCGGTGGCAGTGTTGGAGGGCGTGATAAAATTCACCCTCAATCTCTACAGAAGCTGGGTGGGCGAGAAGGGCACGCTCTGGCTGCGGGCGCGCGTTCTGCATCGGGCCGAGACGCCGCCATCAGAATCCATGCTCGAGGGCGTCGAGCTATCGATCGTGCTTGCGGAAGCCGAGCCGGTCGGCGGTTTCGTCGGAACCAGCATCTCCGAGCCGCTGCTGCAGGTCGGCATCCTTGTCACCGTCTGCAGCTACCTGATCTATCTCCAACCGCTGATGATGCTGGCCGTCGCAGCAACCTTCGCCCCGCAGATTGCGTTCGTCCCGATGTTGCAGGCCGCGATCAACCGCCGGGTCGAGGCGAAGGTCGCCATCATGCGCGACGTCAGCGAAGGCATGGTGCATGCGATCGAAGGTGGCCAGGGAGAGGATCCTCAAACTTCGCGCATCGGAGCGATCTTCTCCGCCAACATGGAGATCTACCGCTACAAGTACGCCATGAACTTTCTCATGAATCTCATGGCGCAACTGGGCTATGTCGGCATTTTCGTCCTCGGGGGATATTATGTTGTCACCGGCAAGACCGAGATAGGCACCGTTGTCGCCTTCGTCTCGGGACTGGCAAAGATCGTCGACCCTTGGGGGGCGATCGTGGACTGGTATCGTGACCTCAGGGTGACCCAGGTGAAGTTCAGGCTCATCAGGGACGCCGCGAAGTTCGATGGCGCTGGCATTGGCAAGACGTGAGTGCCTTCCGCGCCCGGCGATCACGCCTATTTTGGAAGGCGCCTTGTACGAGCGCGAGGCCGACGACGCGACGCTCGCTGCAGTGAATGGTGCTGCGTTGACAACGTCGCAAAGTAAAAGATCTTCACGGTCTCGAGAGCTGATACGTAGATCAAGGTCACAGCCAAAAGCACTGCGAGAATTTCGAGGGGGATCGGAACGAAACCAAAAAGCCCGCCGATCGGGGTGTAGGGGATGGTCACTCCTGCCGCAGCGACGGCGATCGCCGTGCCGAATAGCAGCGGACTGGGCCGGTTCCTCCAGATCGGACCCGGCGTCCTGATGACGAGCATGGTCGCCAACTGTGTCATTAGCGATTCAACGAACCATGCGGAGCGGAACTCGTCCTGTCCGGCGGAAAACACTGCCAG
Organism: Rhizobium sp. LARHSG275; assembly: GCF_052871115.1. NCBI lineage: Bacteria > Pseudomonadati > Pseudomonadota > Alphaproteobacteria > Hyphomicrobiales > Rhizobiaceae > Rhizobium > Rhizobium sp. LARHSG275. The sequence goes on from NZ_JBIXJN010000008.1 coordinate 20,051, forward strand.
CAGGACGACGAACGTCGCCAGATCAAAGAGAGAACTTAGCGGCCCGAACCAGAGCATGAACCTCTTGATGCGGGAGATGTCCCAACGCTGCGGACGCCGAAGGTCTGCCGGATCGACCTTGTCCGTGGCGATTGCCATCGCCGGCAGGTCCGACAGCAGATTGTTTAGCAGTATCTGCTTGGCAACGAGTGGCAGGAATGGCAGCACGAGCGACGCCGCTGCCATACTGATCATGTTGCCGAAGTTGGCGCTGGTCGCGATCGATATGTACTTCATCGTGTTAGTGAAGGTCCTGCGTCCGTCGTCCACGCCTTTGGAAAGGACGGCGAGGTCCTGCCGCATCAGGACGACGTCGGCAGCCTCGCGGGCGACGTCGGCCGCGCCCTCAACCGAAATCCCGACGTCCGCCTCGTGAAGGGCCGGCGCGTCATTTATCCCATCTCCAAGATATCCGACCACGTGTCCGGCCTTGCGGAGGGCCGCCACGATCCGTTCCTTCTGATTTGGGTCGATCTCGACGAACAGGTCGGTTTTCCCCGCACGGCTGAACAGTGCGTCGTTGCTCATGCGGCCGACCTCTTTTCCCGTGAGCATGCAGGAACCGTCGATTCCGATCGACGACGCGAGATGCTGAACGACATATCGGTTGTCTCCCGATATCACCTTGATCCGCACCCCTCGTTCCATGAGGCTTGCTACCACGGCTGAAATATCGGTCTTCGGGGGATCTGAGAAGAGCAGAAAACCTTGCAGGCAAAGCCCGCATTCGTCTTCCCTCGAGATTTCGGGAGCGGCTTTGGATATGGGCCGGGTGGCGACCGCGAGCGCGCGCATGCCTGCTTCTCCCCATTGCCGGCAGGCATCGTCTAATCGTTTGCGGACATTGTCGTCCAAGGCCACTTCGCGGCGCGCGGTCATGACGGCGGCGCAGACGTCGATCACGTTGGTGGCCGCTCCTTTGCAGATCAACAGCGGCGGCCGGTCCTTGCCGGCAACGATCACGGATAGGCGCTTGCGCGAGAAATCGTAGGGGATCTCGGCAAGCTTGCGGGCGTCGGGAGAAATCTCCCCCGCGGCGATCGTGGCCGTCACGGCGTCGTCGAGCGGATTTTTCATTCCCGATTGAAACGCCGAATTGAGAAGTGCCAGCCGCCGCACTTCCGGCGAGCCGACGCCCTGCGGGTCGACACAACTGTCAAGGCGGATGACGCCCTCGGTAAGCGTCCCCGTCTTGTCCGTGCAAAGCACGTCCATGCTGCCAAGGTTCTCCATTGCATCGAGGCGGCGAACGATCACGCCAGACTTCGACATCATCCGGGCGCCGCGCGCGAGCGTCACGCTGATGATCGCAGGCAGCAGCTCAGGCGTCAGGCCGACGGCAAGCGCGAGCGAGAAAAGCAGAGAGTCCATCTGTGAAGCAGGAGATTCGCCACCAGCACGACGACGACGATGCAGAGCATGATCCGCGTCATCAGAAATCCGAAATGCCGAACACCTCGAGCGAATTCCGTTTCCGGAATCTGACGCGCGACGGCGCTGGCGATCCGTGCGAATTCCGTGCGGGGGCCGGTCGCGATAGCAAGGGCCGTCGCCGTGCCGCTCCGAACCGAGGTTCCTGCGAACACGCAGTTGGAACGGTCCGCGAGACCGGCGTCCTCGGTTGAAAAGCCGGGCACCTTCGCAACGGGAAAAGTCTCTCCGGTAAGCGTCGCTTCGCTGACGTTTAAATCCTGCGCGACAACGATGACTGCATCGACAGGGACGAGGCTCCCCGCCAAGAGCAGGATCAGGTCGCCCGGCACGATGCCGGTTGCAGTCACGACCTTGTCGGCGCCGTCGCGGCGGACCCTTGAAGTGAGAGAAATTCGCTGTCGCAGCGCCTCGACCGCTCGTTGCGCGCCATGTTCCTGCAGAAAACCCAGGAAGCAGCTAGCGAGAATGATGATACCGATGATGAAGGCGTCGTGGACTTCGCCGACGCTACCCGCGACAAGCGCTGCGAACACAAGCACGAGCACGAGCGGACTTTTGAACTGGCGCGCGAAGTTCGCCAACATGCCTCCGCCGCTTTCCTCGGAAAGAGAGTTCGGCCCGAACCGTCGTAGCCGTTCTTCCGCTTCGCCGGACGTCAGCCCGTCCTGCAGGGAGCTGGCGAGGGCAGCGCCCAGCTCCGTGGGCGATCTCACCCAGTATGCAGAAGTCGCGACCTCTAAAGCGGACGAAGGGGGAGGAGAGGGAGGAACGGGGATATCCATGGCGAACTCCGTATGTGATTTCGCCGATTATCGTCTCCGCCAGGGGGACGTCATTGATGGTTGTCAAAGCTTCGCATCGAAGGTGCCTGGCTTGATCGATACCCACGTCCACGCCGTTCGAAGCCGGTGAGGTCCCGCCGCTCGATAGCAGCCGAAACCAGCCACGGCGGGCACAGTTCGTCAATGCGACATGAGGATGGGCAGAAGAGGCTCGTGCAAGACGCCATCGGTTGCTCCGCCCAGGACAGAATTGCGTAACCTCGAGCGTCCAAATCCTCCCATGACCAGGATATCGGCGTCCAGTTCCAGTGCTGCTTCCTGAATGCTCAAACCGATGGATGACGAGGTAAACCGAGCGGCAAATATTGTGCCGTCATGTCCTGCTCCATCTCTCGCGGACCGCCGCGATTGCAATCATCTATCTCCCATTCGTTTCGACTCGGCATTGATGTAACGCAATTGCCGGCGCTCCGGCTTCCTGGCCACGGCCGGCGCCGTGTGCCAGAATTCCGTCTCTCCTTCGCCGGGCGCCACGATAACCGGAAGTTCACATAGGCGCCTTTCCAACTGGAAGCCCGCGTAAGTTGATCGTGGTCAAATCCTTGATGGCTGAGCTCCGGTATTGAAGCCAGGAGGACGTGTCTGTGAACAATGGGAGCGCGAAGTGAATTCAACGACCGCCGAAACCACCGGGATGCGGCGGAGACTAGCACGTACGCTAACCCTGTCGCACGCCGTCCTGTACAGTCTAGGCGCGGGTATTTACGTGCTCGTCAGCGTCGCCGCCGGCGGGAGACGCGCATGAGCAGACTGCATTCGGAACATCACCTGGTCTCCCGCATCGGTTGGCTAAGGGCTGCCGTCCTCGGCGCAAATGATGGGATCGTCTCGACGGCGAGCTTGATCATGGGCGTCGCCACCGCGTCCGCCGGACCCTCGCAGATCCTGGTAGCAGGCGTCGCTGGTCTGGTCGCGGGCGCGATGTCCATGGCGGCCGGCGAATACGTGTCGGTAAGCTCTCAAGCGGACACCGAGGAAGCCGATCTTGCACGAGAACGAATCGAGTTGGATACGCAATCAGAAGTTTAGTGCGAGGAGCTGACGGAGATCTACGTCAAACGCGGCCTTACCGACGAGCTGGCCAGGCAAGTCGCGATCCAACTGACTGCAAATGATGCTCTCGACGCGCATTCACGCGACGAACTCGGTATCGTCGAACACATGGCGGCCCGGCCGGTTGAGGCGGCCTTGACGTCGGCCGTCACGTTTGCGGTGGGGGCCGCGTTGCCCCTGCTCATGGTCGTACTTTCGCCCGCCTCGGTGCTAATCTATACCGTTGCAACCGCGTCTTTGGCCTTCCTCGCGCTGCTGGGGGCTATCGGTGCGAAAGCGGGCGGCGCCAACGTCTGGAGAGCCACCACGCGCGTCACTTTCTGGGGCGCTTTCGCTATGACATTGACGGCGGGGATCGGTGCGCTGGTTGATACCGCAGTCTGACCAGTAACTTTCCGCCCCTTCCTGCACGCCCAGCTTGAGGACGGGGTGAGTTTGTAGGATGTTGCGGTTCTGGTCGCAACGAAAGGGGCGACGCAAGATCGACCCCTCAGAGCTCGGTGGCCGGAACTCCCAATCGTCAGATCTCGGCGACCGTCTCGGTGAGCATCGAGCGAACCCGGCCTGCCAGACTGGTCAGCATTTCGTTGTCGATAGCCTGCATGGATGCGACCGGATCGATGGCGCTCACCATGACATTGCCGCCACCGACCCCGCGCAGGATGACATTGCACGGCAGCATGGCCCCCACCTTCGGTTCCAGTTTCATCGCCTCGAACGCCATGCGCGGATTGCAGGCTCCGAGGATGAGGTAGTCGTCGATGTCGGCGTCGATCTTCTTTTTCATGGTTGCCTTGACGTCGATCTCCGTCAGAACACCGAACCCGCGCTTGATGAGAGCGGATTTGGTCCTGCCGACCGCATCGTCGAAACTGGTCGCCCAGAGAGTTCTATCGAGCGTATAGGTCATGAGAAGTCTCCTTTAGGCTCCCATGCAACGGCCGGCAAATGCGCGGCGTCCAATCACATGTCTTGCATGAATGCCTGCATTTCTTCAGGTGTAACCTTGCCGTCCTTGTTCGCGTCAACCGCGTTGAAGACGCGTTTGTGGATTGCGGTCAACTCTTCGAAAGAAATTGCACCGTCCCCATCGCTATCAGCGATGGCAAACATGATCTTCACCATATGACCGCGCATTGGCCCCATCATGCGCATTCCTGGGTACATGCCAGATGGCATCATGTTGCCGCCCATCATGCCTGGCATCATTTCCGATCCGTCGGCATCGGGCTTGTCCTCCGACTGGGCCGGGTCTGGACTTTTCGTCTGGGCAGAGGCGATGCCCACGGCACCGAGCAAGGCCAACATAGCGATCGTTGGCAGTTTGAACACGGACATCCTGAATCTCCTTTAAGTGTTGTCCTCCACGAGTTGGAGCTGCCTTTGAGAATAGGATGCCTACTCGCCTCACACATTGCGCTGGATCAACCACTTGTATGGTTCGAGTCATCGAGGTCGGACCGATCGCCTTCGCGCCGCGCCATGACTGCGACGTCAGCCAACTGCGTGCCGAGGAATGAGCGCGGCTGAAGCGACACGGAGGAGCGAGCCGGCTACGGCGAGAACAAGGTAATTTCAGAGTGCGATCGTGCCTGGCTTGATCGATATCAACGTCCATGCCGGTCGAACGCTGTATCCTGACGCCATCAGCCAGCGCCTGATCGTGGTCCGGCCCTCGTAATGATGCCCGCTCGCAAGGCGAAACGTTCAGGAGATCGAGGATGACGTCCCAGAAACAGATTGAAGGAACCTGGTCGCAACCTGTTTTCGTCCAGGTGGGATGAACGTCCCTGAGGCTGTCGGCGGAGCGAGCGAGCGCTCGACTTTCCCGCCAATCGATGGCGTAGAAAACACGCATTCGCGAGAGAGATCTGCGCCGCGGCCGTAAGCGGGAATGTCTCGCAGGAGCCAGCGCGCACGGCTTTCATTCAGGCCGCTGACGAAGCCAGGATGTCCACCTGCGCGGCCCCTGGTCGTTCGTAGACGCCGGGACGAGATCAGCTCGGCAAATGAGCAACAAGTCCTTAACCAGGTGTCTTCCATGGCTTCAGGTCCTACTCGGCCGCGACGCCGATCCAGGTCAATCGGCTCGCTTCCTGCCGGTTACCATCGCTCGGACAAGGTTTTCCCTGTGCTCGATGCTTGCCAGGAGGACGCCAGCGATATGAAGGACGACTAGGCCAAGCGTCACATTGACCAGCAGTTCATGCGCCACTTCCACCCATTCCACTCCCCAGTAGGCGTCCGTCGTCATCATGTACCCGGTTGTGGCAATGCCCGAGATCGCGAGGAGCAGCGCTAACACCATCGCGCCTCCGGCCGGATTGTGGCCGATGTAGCGCTTGGCGCGCATGGCCAGGCTGTCACGCATGAAGCCGAGGGTGGTGATCGGATCGTAGATGAAGTTGGAAAAGCGCGCGTGATGGCTGCCGACGAAGCCCCAGATGATCCGCACGAGCAGGAGACCTACGATGGCGTAGCCCGACAGAATATGCGCCTGTTTCCACTCGTCGCCCGTCAGAAAGGAAAACGCGAACAGGCCCACCAGACCCCAGTGGAACATCCGCACGACCGGGTCCCAGACCCTGATCTTTGGCGGCGAGCCAGCGCCCGCCGCATCCGTATCCATCCTGCGCATGGTCATTCGCTTTCGTTGCCGACCACTGCGCCGGTCTCGGGGTTGAACAGGGTTTCGACCTTCTTGCCCTTCATATCGACGGCGTAGACCTCGTAGCAACTGCCCTCCACCTTGACCCGGCGCACCTTGAGGCCCGCGGCCTTGGCCTTTTCCTTGATGCCGTCCTCGCTCAACCACCTGTCCTTGGAAGCCTGCGTGCAATTCTGACCTTCTTCGGCGCGGGCAACGCCGATCGACGCGGTGGCGAGCAGGAGGGTTGCGAACATGATTTTCTGCATTGGTCATTCTCCATCATCCCAGGAGCGATTTTGCTCATCTGGTCGGCCTCGAACCTATGGGGCGCGACCTGACGGCGACCTGATCGCGATTGTCAGGTTATTGTCATCTTCGATAGGATATTCTTCGACAATGTACCCGCCCCGCACGCTCGCGTTCGTCTGCCTAGTTCTTCTGTGGCCGTTGCTTCCGATATGGAGCGCACATGCCGACGATTTCCCTGCTCGTTCCCGCGAAGCGGATGACCTGCCGTCGCACGAGGACCTTCCTAAACGGGTGCACGAAGGGAAAATCCTGCCTCTGGCCGTACTGAAGGCGAAAGTCCTCGCCAAGTTGCCCGGCGAATTGATCGATATCAGTGTCGATCGGCATGACGATCGCATAATCTACGAGTTCCGGATTCTGAGGGGCGGCGGTCAGGTCACGGAGGTGGAACTGGACGCCGCGTCAGGCAGGATCGTCGAAATCGAGAACGAATGATGCGCCTATTGCTTGCCGAAGACGACCCGCTCATCGCCCGTGACGTGGCCGCCCAGCTCACCAAGGCCGGTTTCAACGTCGTCCACGAGACCGACGGAGAAGCCACCCTGTTCGCCGGCGAGCATGAAGACTTCGCCGCCGTCGTCCTTGATCTGGGTCTGCCGAAGATCGACGGCCTAACGATCCTCAAAAACTGGCGGGCGAACGGTCGTGACATGCCGGTCATCATCTTGACGGCGCGCGGCAACTGGGAGGAGCGCGTCGAGGGGATCAACGCTGGCGCCGACGACTACCTTGGCAAGCCATTCCGCATCGCGGAGCTTCTCGCCAGATTGCACGCAGTCCTGCGCAGATATTCTGGCCATGCCAGTGCGGTCCTGTCTTCAGGTCCCGTTTCCATCGACCCGCGCCGACGCGCGGTGATGGTCGACGGGATGCCTGTGGATGTCACGCCCATGGAGTACAAATGCCTGTCGGTGCTGATGCAGAACCGCGGTCGCGCGATCTCCCAGCTCGAGCTTACCGAGCAGCTTTACACCCAGGATTTTGAACGGGAGAGCAATTCGGTGGAGGTCCTGATCGGACGGCTGAGAAAGAAGCTTGGAAGGAACGCCATCGTCACGCGCCGAGGCTTCGGGTACCAGATAGCATCGGGCGAGGGGACATGAGGTCGCTTCACGGCCGCTTCATCATCACGTCGCTGATAGCTGTGTCGATCTGCCTTGCCGCTGCATCCGTCGCTCTCGTCCAGATCTTTGCGGACAGCTACAGCAAGCGCGTGCAGAACGAGTTGACCGGACACATAAACCGTCTGGCGGCCGTGATCCGCTTCTTGCCGGGAGGCAGGCTGCAGGTGCCCGAGAACCCTCCGGACAATCGTTTCCTGATACCCTATGGGGGGCTCTACTGGCAGATCGACGATCCTGTGGGGAAGACGGAGGTCCGATCTTCCTCGCTCTTCGACTACGTCCTGGCTCTGCCGCAGGATTCACATCCTGTCGGCATCATGCATCAATATCGTCTCTCCGGGCCGGAGGGGAAGGATGTCCTTGTTCAGGAACGCGTGCTGTCGTTGGTCGCACCGGAGGGCACGAGACCCATTCGCATTGCTGTGGCGGTGAATGCCGACGAGGTCGACAGCGCGCGCCTTGGATTTGCTCTCGACATCCTGCCCTATGTCGCCGTTCTTGCCGCGCTCCTCGTGTTGATGTCGATCGGGCAGCTTTGGATCGGATTGAGACCCCTCGACCGCATTGGCCGTGATCTTGAAGCGGTGCGCGACCGGAGGGCCAGCCGACTGGCGGGGGCCTATCCGCGCGAGGTCCAACCGCTCGTCAATCAACTGAACAAACTTCTGGAAAGCCAGGCCGCGGCGATGGAGAAGGCCAGGGGCAGGGCCAGTGATCTGGCTCACGGGCTGAAGACGCCTCTGACCGTTCTCACAAACAACGCGTACTCGCTTCGGGAGAAGGGCGAGGTGGAGATCGCCGATGAACTCGACCATCTTGCCGAGACTATGCTCTCGCACGTCGAGCACGAGCTCGCCCGTGCCCGTATCACCCCGAGCCCTGATCAACGGAGTGGCGATGCCGACGTCGAGAAGATCATCAACGAGACCGTTCGAATGCTCAGACACACTGATGCAGGCGAACGCCTCGCCTGGAAAATAGACGTTGCCAACGGCTTAAGAGTGCCGGTCGACCCGCACGACTTTCGCGAACTTGTGGGAAACCTGCTCGAGAACGCCTGCAAGTGGGCCAGGAGCAGGATAAATGTCAGCGCGGTTCGACAGAATGGCCATTCCCGCCTCGTAATCGAGGACGACGGCCTAGGCGTGTCGCCAGAGAGATTGCCCGATCTTCCGCATCGGGGTGTCCGTCTCGACCGTTTGAAACCCGGCTCTGGTCTGGGTCTTGCCATCGTGTCGGAGATCGCAGCGGTGTACGATCTTGCGCTCAGCCTGGAAAACCGCGTCGAAGGTGGCTTCCGTGCGGAAGTCGTCTTCCCCGACGTCATCGCCCCCGAAAACTCCATTCCAGAGTAGCGGCGACAACATAACATCTTCCGAGGGGATCGACGCCGTATGTCCGCGTTTGCCGACGCGCGAGTATCCTTCATTAAATTGTGCCGTAACTGCGGCCGCGTGGAAACCAATAGGGAGGGGACAATTACCGAATTCGGTAGCAAATGCATGCACGCAATTAGGTAGCAACTGCCACCAGACTTCGGTCTGCTGAACCCCTAGGATCGGTGTGATCCTAGGGGGTAATTGTGCATGGTCCTTGTTGCAGACGAATTGAAGCGGAAACAGGCCGAGATCCGCTTGAGGATTGAGGAGCTGCGGTTGGAGCTCGCCGCGCTGGAGCAGCAGCAGGCCGCTTTCGTCGTCGTCATCCGGACATACGAGCCGGAATATGATCCTGGCACGGAGCCAAGGGTGTTCCGCCGCCGTAGCAAGCGGGACGGATCGAATACCGACGGCGTTTCCGACCTCTTCAGGGACTTCGACCGCAGGGGCTTCGCTCTGCGCACTCTCCGTGAGGCCGGACGGCCGATAACGACGGCGGAGTGCGCCACGGCCTTCGCGCGCGAAACTGGGCTGGGGGATAACCTTTCGCAGGTTCTCGACCAGCTCGCCAGTGTCCTTCCCGAGAGAAGGGTGACAGTTCATACCGGAGACATGGGTTACACTTTTGGCCTTTGCGAGGAGAGCGAAGGTGCCTTGGCAGGAGTGTAACCTTATGGACGAGCGTCTCAAATTCGTTGCACGGGTTCTGGATGGCGAGAAGATAGCGGCGCTGTGCCGTGAGTTCGGCACTGGCTTGCCCGGCAGAGCGCTACCACGCTTCGTCACGCCCCTATCAGGGCCTGCCGGAGATCGACTATCCGTTCCACGACCAGACGGTTACCGTCACAACATGCGGCTGCATCTGCTACAAGCGAAAGAAGATCAATCTCAGCCTGGTCTTCGCCGGGCAGGCCGTTGGAATCAAGCAGGTCGAAGACCATATCTGGCTTGCAAGCTTCATGGATTACGATCTGGGATACTTCGATGACGAGACATGCAGGCTCGAACCACTGCCGAACCCTTTCGGCTCAAAAGTGTTACCTATGTCTCAGGAATAAACCGTAACCCATGTGTCCAGAACGGACCCCCATGTTTGTGGCGCACCCGACAGGATTCGAACCTGTGACCTTTGGAATCGGAATCCAACACTCTATCCAGCTGAGCTACGGGTGCATGCTTGAGGCGGTTTGAATCGCCCGTCCGATGGGTGGTTCTTAGCCTAGCTTGCGGCTGGCTTCAATCGCGAAATTCTCAGAAATACCGGTGCTTGCGCTTTGATGGGTGTTTTTATCCGTCAGCCCCGAGAAAGGTTGCATAAAAACTCCGCCGGCCTTGCGGGCGGCGGAGCTGATTGTCGCGGACTGGTGCCTTGGCGCGCGATCAGATCTGCATGGCGCCGGGGCCGGGGATGGCCTTTGTCGGCACCTTGCCGAGGATGATCATGCCGAGAACTTCGTCCTTGGTCACGTCCTCGGTGCGAGCGTGGCCGACGACCTGGCCGTTCTTCATCACCGAGACGCGGTCGGCGAGGTCGAAGACGTCGTGGATGTCGTGGCTGATGAGGAAGATGCCGATGCCTTCCTTCTTCAGCTGTTTGATCAGCTCGCCGACCTGCGCCGTCTCCTGGGGGCCGAGCGCTGCCGTCGGCTCGTCCATGATCAGGATGCGGGCGTTGAAGAGGATCGCACGCGCGATCGCCACCGATTGCCGCTGGCCGCCCGAGAGCGCCTTCACCGGCTCCTTGAAGCGCTTGAAGTTGGGGTTCAGCCGCCCCATCACTTCGCGAGCCGAGGCTTCCATCGCGACGTCGTCGAGCGTGCCCCAGCGGGTTTTCAGCTCGCGGCCGAGATAGAGGTTGGCGGCGGCGTCGACATTGTCGGCGACGGCGAGCGTCTGGTAGATCGTCTCGATGCCGTATTTCTTGGCATCGCGCGGATTGCGGATGTCGGCCGGCTCGCCGTTGATCAGGATCTCGCCGCCATCGCGCTTGTAGGCGCCGGAGAGGATCTTGATGAGCGTCGATTTGCCGGCGCCGTTGTGGCCGAGCAATGCCACGACTTCGCCGGGGTAGAGATCGACCGAGGCATTGTCCACGGCGTGAATGCCGCCGAAGGAGATCGAGATGTTTTTCAGTTCCACGAGGGGAGTGCGTTGATCAGCCATGTCTGGGGCTCCTCTCACTTGGCACGGGCGCGGTAGACGGTGTCGAGCCAGACCGCCACGACAAGGACGGTACCGACGACGACGCTCTGCAGCGGCGTGTCGACATGCGCAAGCACCATGCCGGATTGCAGCGACTGCATGACGAGCGCGCCGAGCATGGCGCCGGCGATCGTGCCGGTGCCGCCTGCCAGCGACGTTCCGCCGATGACGGCGGCGGCGATGGTGTAAAGCTCGTCGAGCGTGCCCTGCGAGTTCGTAGCGGCATTGAGGCGGGCGGTGGAAATCGCCGCTGCTATGGCCGCGAGAATGCCCATCAGCGCGAAGATGCGCACGGTGACCCAGCGGGTCTTGATACCGGCGAGCTCGGCCGCTTCGGGGTTGCCGCCGATCGCGAAGACATAGCGGCCGAAGCGCAGCCGTGTGGCGATGAAGGTCATGATGATGCCAACGACGATGGCGATCAGCACCGGCACGGCGATGCCGTAGGGGATATCCAGGCCGGTTTCGGGCCAGGGGACATTGTTGGCTTCCGCATAGCGCTTGGCGATGTTGATCGGCCAGTAATAGCTGTTGGCGATTGAGACAGCGCCGAGGATCAACACGCAGCTCAGAATGGCGAGGAAATATTCCGCCCAGATCGGCCGGCGCGGAAAGCCGAAGCGGCGGCGCTGATGGCGCGAGCCGATGATGCTGGCAATGACGAAGAGGCAGGCGGCGATACCGACGATCCAGCTCCAGGTGGCGCCGATCGAGCCTTCCGCGCCGCCGCCCATGATGCGGAAGGTCTGGTCCATCGGGGCAACCGTCTGGCCGCTTGTGACGAGCCAGGTTGCGCCGCGCCAGACGAGCAGGCCGCCGAGCGTGACGATGAAGGAGGGAACGTTGAGGAAGGCGATGATGATGCCCTGGAAGGCGCCGATCAGGCAGCCTGCCGCCAATCCGACCAGCAGCGTGATCGCCCAGGTGAAGGGGCTGTCGAAGCCGATATATTCCGGCAGGATCTTGGCCTGCGTCACGCCCATGATCATGCCGCAGAGGCCGAGCACGGAACCGACCGACAGGTCGATATTGCGGGTGACGATGATCAGCACCATGCCCGTCGTCATGACCGCGATGTCGGTCGTCTGGACCGAGAGGTTCCAGAGATTGCGCGGGGTCAGGAAGAGGCCGCCGGTGATGATGTGGAAACCGATCCAGATGATGATGAGCGCGCCGATCATGCCGAGCAGACGCGTGTCGATCTCGGTGGCGCGGAAGAAGCGGGTCACCGGACTGGCTTCCGCCGCTCGCGGTCCGCTTGATGTTGTGGATTTTACCATTTCGGCCATGGGTTTGCCGTTCCCCCATTTTTGTTTGGACGGACGCGCCGGAGTGCTAGAGGCTGCCATCGGCGTCATGCGTCTGTTCTTCAACTCACCATCGTGATGCTTCCGGAAACCGATCGCGTGGCGTCGCGACACCCTTCCGGCAGGGAATGAAAACCCGCGATGGTGCGGCGAGGCGGAGAAAACTTCGTCGTTGGAATTCTCATCCGCATCCGGCGCCGCAACGGTGTTCCGTTGCGGCGCCGGCAATTCCAGTTTACAAGCCTGAGCTTACTTGCAGGCAGCGACGCTGTCGGCCTTGACGCCCTGGCACGCTTCCGCCTTGGAGATCCAGCCGGCGTCGATGACGACGTTCAGGTTTTCCTTAGTGATAGCAAGCGGTTTCAGGAAGACAGACTGCATTTCGACGCCCTTGGGGCCGCCCTTGAAAGCTTGGGCGCCGTCGATCTTGCCCATGTCCTTGCCGCCGGCGAGGTCGAGAGCGACTTCAGCGGCGCGCTTGCCGAGTTCGCGGCTGTCCTTCCAGACGGAAACCGTCTGCGTGCCGAGAGCGATGCGGTTGAGGGCTGCCTTGTCACCGTCCTGGCCGGAAACCGGAACGGAGCCGGCGAGGCCCTGTGCGTCGAGAGCAGCGATCGCGCCACCGGCGGTGCCGTCATTCGAGGCGACGACGGCGTCAACCTTGTTGTTGTTGGCGGTCAGGAACTGCTCCATGTTGCGCTGAGCGTTCTCCGGCAGCCAGCCGTCGGTATAGGCCTCGCCGACATTCTTGATCTTGCCGGCGTCGATGGCGGCCTTCAGGACTTCCTGTTGGCCCGAGAACAGGAAGTCGGCGTTCGGATCGGAAGACGAACCCTTGATGAAGACGTAATTGCCTTCCGGCTTGGCCTTGAAAACGCCCTCAGCCTGCAGGCGGCCGACTTCCTTGTTGTCGAAGGTGATATAGAAAGCAGCCGGGTTTTCGATCAGGCGGTCGTAGCCGACGACGGGGATGCCTTCAGCGGCGGCCTTTTCGATCGCTGGGCCGATGGCGTCGGAGTCCTGGGCGAGAATGATCAGCGCGTTGGCGCCCTGCGAGATCAGCGATTCGACGTCGGTAAGCTGCTTTGCGGCAGAAGACTGCGCGTCAGCGGAAATATACTTGGCGCCCTTGGCTTCGAGAGCCTTCTTGATGGCGGCTTCGTCCGTCTTCCAGCGTTCTTCCTGGAAATTCGACCAGGAAACACCGACGACGAGGTCGGCAGCCATGGCAGCGGTATGCACGGAAACGAGGATGGCAGCACCTGCCATCAATTTCAAAATAGACTTCATAATGTCCTCCCGAGTGGATTGCGACCGGCCCAGCCCATGCTTCCTCCGGCCACCGCGAATAGCTGTTGAGAAAGGTTCAGATTTTTTTCTCGACAGTCGAGAAATTTAGTGTCAGAGATTTTTTCAACTGTCAACACTGCACTGCCAGCTTAATTTCCTTGCGAAACATCGGCTGGAGATGCAGTGGAAACCAAGGGAAGAGCAAGCAGGAGGAGAGGGCGGCATTCATGCTGACCAAGTCGAGCACGGAGCTGGTCCGGCAGAGAAACAGCGTGCTCGTGCTGTCCGTGCTGCGTCGCCACGGTGCGCTCGCGCATACCGAAATATCCGATTCCACCGGGCTGTCATCGGCCACCATTTCGGCGATCACCACTGAGCTGGAAAAAGCCCAGATCATCGAAAAATCAGAACAGCAGCCGGCAAGCGGCCGCGGCCGGCCGCGCGTGCTGCTGCGCCAGCGGCGCGATTGCGGCTATCTCATCGTCGTCATCATCTCCTCGGATGCGGTGCAATATTCGCTGGTCGATTATGCCGGCAAGCTGATCGATCGCTTCAGCGAGGAACGTTCGCATGATCCGGCGGGTGCCGTGCGCTTCGTCGCGGCAGTGCGGGCCGGGCTTTTGCGCATTCTCGATCGTTCGAAGATCAGCCAAGAAAAGGTGCTGCTGATCTCGATCAGCAGCAAGGGGCTGGTCAATTCCACCGAGCCGGTTCTCGTCTGGTCGCCGATCTTCGGCAGCGACCAGATCGATTTCGAATCGGCACTCCGGCCGGAATGGCAGGCCAAGGTGATCCTCGACAACGAGACGCTGCTGGTCGCAGCCGCGCTCGGCGCGCGTGAGGAGATGGTAAAGGGTGCTGATTTCCGCTCGCTCGCAGCCCTTTCGCTTGGCCACAGCGTCGGTCTCGGCATCGTCAGGCGCGGGAACCAGACAGGCCAGGAGATATCGGCGCCCAATTTCGGGCACATGCTGCACATGGCCAATGGTGGGCTCTGCCGCTGCGGCACGCGCGGTTGCATCGAGGCCTATGCCGGTTTCTACGCGATCCTACGCAGCGCCTTCGAGGTGCCGCTCGATACGATTCCGGCAAAGTTCGTGCCGGTGGCGGAACTCGACAAGATCGCCGCAAAGGCGCGCCAGGGCCACCGCGTCTCCGCCTTCGCCTTTCGCCAGGCGGGGCTGGCGCTCGGCAACGGCCTGTCGCGCATGCTGAGCCTAACGGAGCGCATGCCGATCGCCATCACCGGGCCGGGCACGCGTTATTACGACCTGCTTCGGCAAGGGATAGAAGAGGGGCTGGGGCAGTCGCATATTGTGCGCATGGAAGGCATGCCCGAGATCAGGGTAGTGGCCGACGAGCAGATCCTCGTCTTCGAAGGACATTTGAACCGGGCGCTGTCGGTGATCGACGAGGATATCGTTGTTTCGGGCGTTCAGGGAGCCCAGGTATCCGCGATTATTCAGGAATCGGGTTGAGGGTCTCTTTCAACCGACGTGCGGTGATTGCAGCAGCAACGGGCTCGTCGGTAGTATCTGGTAGTATGCGACTTTGAGGGGCGTGCCGTGTGGCACCCCCCTCGGGCCTGCCGGCCATCTCCCCCACAGGTGGGGAGATCACAAGTGGCTTGAACTTCGTGCCCATCTATTGTTTCGCCGTGCTGGATGCTGATTGTAGGGGAAGCCGATGCGTCCAGCCAATCTCCCGCCTGTGGGGAAGATGGCCGGTAGGGCAGAGGGGCGCGCAACACGCACGTCGCCCTTTGAATATCTGCAAAACGCGAAATGGCCGGGCGTGCGCCCGGCCATCTCATGCATGGCGTCCGGCCGGGAGAGGGCCGTCAGCCGATCTTGATGAGCTTGCCTTCCTTGACGGACTGAACCGCGGCATCGGCGAGTGCCAGCGCTGCGAGACCGTCGGCGCCGGAAGGCGAGATCTTCGAACCCTTCTCGATCGCGGCGATGAAGCTGGCGATCTCGTTGGCATAGGCTTCGGTATAGCGGGTCATGAAGAAATCGTGCAGCGGCGGGCGGGTATAGCCGTCGCCGTTTGCGACTTCGATGGAGACCGGGCGCTGGTTTTCGGCCGAGACCAGGCCCTTGGAGCCATGTGCTTCGATGCGCTGGTCGTAGCCATAGGTGGCGCGGCGGGAGTTGGATATGACGGCCTGCTTGCCGGATTTCGTCTGCAGGATCACCGAGACGCTGTCATAGTCACCGGCTTCGCCGATCGCCTTGTCGACGAGAACTGCAGCGGTCGCGAAAACCGACACCGGTTCTTCGCCGAGCAGGAAGCGAGCCATGTCGAAATCGTGGATCGTCATGTCGCGGAAGATACCGCCGGAGCGCTTGATATAGTCGACCGGCGGGGCGCCGGGGTCGCGCGAGGTGATCGTCACCATCTCGACATCGCCGATCTTGCCTTCGTCGATGACTTTGCGCACCGCCATGAAATGTGGGTCGAAACGGCGGTTGAAGCCGACCATCAGCTTGGCGCCGGTCTCTTCCACTACCTTGATGCAGGCCTTGACGCGGGCAACGTCGAGATCGATCGGCTTTTCGCAGAAGATCGCCTTCCCGGCGCGGGCGAAACGCTCGATCAGGTCGGCATGTGTATCCGTCGGCGTGCAGATGACGACGGCATCTATATCCTTGGCTGCCTCGATCGCGTCGATGGTGCGGACCTCGCAGCCATAGGCGGAGGCGATTGCTTCGGCAGCCTGCGGAACGGCGTCTGCGACCGCGACGAGCGTCGCATTGGCGCCGCCGCTGACGGCTTTTGCATGGACCTTGCCAATGCGGCCGGCGCCGAGAAGACCAAATCTCACTGTCATTTTAACCTCCCTTGAATTCGGAACAAATAAACCGAATTGTCAAAATTCTGGAATTTTCATTCCATCTTCTGTGAACCACGTCAAGCCCGCGGATCTTTCACATTTGCAAGATTCGAACCAGAGCCTGCCCCAGTCGGATTGAAGTGTTCTGCCAGAGCAGATTTTGGTCAGTGCGGAGCCGGTCGCCTCTGATCCTGGCGGAAAGATGCCCGGCCCTTCAGCCAAGAGAATACTTTAATCTGACCAGGAAAGGCCCTAGAACAGAATGATTTTAGGCCGGTCGGCCTAAAATCTGAATCCTGTCCTGCATTATATAGTTAAGCATGACGTCGTCCGAAAACCGCTTACACTTTTCGGCATCATGCTCTAGAGACAATCGCGGCACGGGCCGACGGCCGTGCGACAAATGCGACCGCGGGGCAGGAATGAAACTCATCGATCCGAATCATCCGGCATATCGGCGCCTCTGGGTGCGGATTGCCATCGTTGCCGTCTGCTTCGGTTGGGCCGTGGTCGAACTTGTCACCGGCGATCCGTTCTGGGCGGTGCTGGCCGGCGGGGCGGGCGCCTATTCCTTCTATATGCTGTTCTGGACCTTCAACCCGCAGCCTCCTGCCATCGAGCCGCCCGTGCAGCCTGACGCCGAGGACGAAGGCGAACCCGTGGCGGCCGCTGAAAAACTTTCGAAGGACGGGCAGGCGGAATAGTCAGCGGCTCAATCGCCGCAGCGCTTCGTCGATCAGCAGATTGGCCAGCATCATGCGCTTCGTCGCGTTGTCACGGAAGGGCAATTCTACGCCATCGGGATGATTGGCGCGCGCGAAGGCGCGGCGCTTCTCGCGGAGTGTCAGCAGCGTATCGGCGGCGGAAATCGCCAGTTCTTCAGCAACCTCCTGCGGAGTCGTGCGCACGAGATGATCCGGCATGATGGGCTCGGGTGGAGGCGCAGGCGCCGGTTTCTCCACGACCCCAGCGACAGCATCGAGTTCCAGATTGTCGAAATAGGCCTGGCCAACGCGCTGCGAGGCGACTGAGACGCCCGCCATCACATCGAAGGCAAGCCCGGTGCCGAGACCGGAGACACGATGGGCCGCCGGGGCTTCGGTCGTCTCATCCTCCGCCATCAGCCGCTCGAGGACTGATTGAAATACCGACTGTCCGAACAGCATCCCGCCTTCCTTGAGAGCATCTCCGTTTTTTCTTCGAATCACGGAAATGCTCTATCTTTTTGTTCGCGCAATTCCGGACGTTAAAATCGCTGCACAGTTTTGCTGGAATTGCTCCAGGCGCATTAAAGAAGAGCAAGATGGCGCAGGGCTTGCGGCTGTCGTCAGCCGGCCTGCTTGTGGCTCTCCTCGATGATGATGTCGTAGAGCAGCCGTGCACTCGGCGGCAGCGCCCGTTCCCTGGCCGTGATCATGCTGTAGGGTTTGACGTTGATGTCGAAATCGATCGGCAGCATGCGCACATCAGAGGCATTCGAGCCCTGGCTGGCAAGGAACTGGGCGACGTCGACGGCAACGGGAGCGATCGCATCGGTTTCGCAGATGATGGCGCAGGTCAGAAGCAGCGAGGAGGTGTTGACGATGTTTTCGGGCAGCGCCACGCCACGCGACAGGAAAACGTCCTCGATCGTGCGGCGCAGCAGCGTGCCCGGCGGCTGGAACACCCAGTCGTAGTCCCTGACGTCGGAGAGGCTGCTCGTCTTCTGCTTCATGAGCGGATGGCGGCTGCGCACGATCAGGCAGGCGCGCTCGATACCGATCTCCGTCACCTCGAACAGGCGCGGGTTGAGATCATCGGGAATGCGACCGATGATGAAGTCGTGGCGGGCGGCGAGCAGCTCGCGGGCAAGCACGTTGCTCGTCTCCACCTGGATGTTGATCTCAATGCCGGGATAGGCTTTGCGCACCTTGTTGATTGCCGGCACGACGAGGCTCATGGCCGGTGCGGTCACTGCGCCGATGAAGACCGACCCGCCCTTGCCGCTTTTCAATTCCCCGATCTCGCGGCTCGCCTCGCGCAGCTCCAGAAGGATCTTCCGAGCCCTTCGGGCAAGCGCTGCGCCGAAGGTCGTCAGCACGACGCCGCGGGCCACGCGCTCATAGAGCGACGTCTTGGTGATCGATTCCATTTCGGACAACATGCGCGACGCGGCAGGCTGCGAAATGTTCAGGACTTCCGCAGCTGCGGAAATCTGTCCACTATCTTCGATTGCGATGATCATGCGCAGGTGATTCAGCTTAAGTCCTGCACGCAAAAGGCCGTCATCGCCGAAATTATCGCTGTGGATATCGACGTGATCCATCAAAAATGGCTCAGAAATAGCCGTCATGGTTGCAGCCTCCTCGCTGCGCTCCATCAAAAGTAATACTTTTTAACGATATACCAAAATTGTTATGCACGTTAGCACTTATTCTATTTGACAGTTATAGGAATCCATACCAGTTTGCCGCCGTGTGCTGGTTGGCACTCAACACGTGTGAGATCGTGGAGGAGACCTACTTCGTTTCTCACCATCTGAAGTAACTATCCAATACGGAACCTGCCACAGTTTCGGGGCGGGCGATTTTTCGTCCGCTGCTTATTAACAAGGGAGAGAGAAATGAAATCCATTATCTCATTGATGGCTGCGGCTGCCTTCGGCGTCGCTTCGTTCGTTGCACCGGCTCTGGCCGCGGATAAGGGCACCGTCGGTATTGCGATGCCGACCAAGGCTTCTGCCCGCTGGATCGATGACGGCAACAACATCGTCAAGCAGCTGCAGGCTGCCGGTTACGGCACTGACCTGCAGTATGGCGACGACGACATTCCGAACCAGCTTTCGCAGATCGAAAACATGGTCACCAAGGGTGCCAAGGTTCTCGTCATTGCTTCGATCGACGGCACGACGCTTTCCGACGTTCTCCAGAAGGCACATGACGCCGGCATCAAGGTCATCGCTTACGACCGCCTGATCCGCGATTCGGGCAACGTCGACTACTACGCCACTTTCGACAACTTCCAGGTCGGCGTTCTGCAGGCCGGCTCCATCGTTGACGGCCTCGGCCTCAAGGATGGCAAGGGCCCGTTCAACATCGAACTGTTCGGCGGCTCGCCTGACGACAACAACGCCTTCTTCTTCTATGATGGCGCAATGTCCGTCCTGCAGCCCTACATCGACAGCGGCAAGCTCATCGTGAAGTCCGGCCAGACCGGCATGGACAAGGTCGGCACGCTGCGTTGGGATCCGGCAACGGCCCAGGCCCGCATGGACAACCTGCTCTCGGCCAACTACACCGACGCCAAGGTCGATGCCGTTCTGTCGCCTTACGACGGTCTGTCCATCGGTATCATCTCCTCGCTGAAGGGCGTTGGTTACGGTACTGCGGCTCAGCCGCTCCCGATCGTCACCGGTCAGGACGCTGAAATCCCGTCGGTCAAGTCGATCATCGCTGGCGAACAGCACTCGACGATCTTCAAGGACACCCGCGAACTCGCCAAGGTCACTGTTGCCATGGTCGACGCCGTCATGTCCGGCAAGGAGCCTGAGGTCAACGACACGAAGACCTACGACAACGGCGTCAAGGTCGTCCCGTCCTATCTGCTGAAGCCGGTTGCCGTCGACAAGACCAACTACAAGCAGATCCTCGTCGACAGCGGTTACTACTCTGAAGACAAGCTGAAGTAATGAGAAGGACCGGAACCCGCGCTTGCGGGTTCCGGTCTTCGATTTTATGATCGCCCAGCCGCTTGACGGCTGTCGGCGCTGGAACTTTGACTATGGACAATACCATCCTCGAAATGCGGAGCATCACCAAGACGTTCCCGGGCGTCAAGGCGCTGGAGAATGTGAACCTCAAGGTTCGCCAGGGTGAAATCCACGCATTGGTGGGCGAAAACGGGGCCGGCAAATCGACCCTGATGAAAGTGCTATCAGGCGTCTATCCCACAGGAAGCTATGAAGGCGACATCGTCTACGAAGGCGAGACGCGCAACTTCAAGGTCCTGAAGGACTCAGAAGAAATCGGCATCGTCATCATTCACCAGGAACTGGCGCTCGTGCCGTTGCTGTCGATCGGCGAAAACATCTTCCTCGGCAACGAGAATGCCAAGAGCGGCGTCATCAGCTGGGACGAGACATTCAACCGCACGAAGCAGCTGCTGAAGAAAGTAGGCCTGTCCGAATCTCCGAACACGCTGGTGACCGACATCGGCGTCGGCAAGCAGCAGCTCGTCGAGATCGCCAAGGCGCTGTCGAAGAGCGTCAAGCTGCTCATCCTGGACGAGCCGACCGCTTCGCTCAATGAACGCGATTCCGACGCGCTGCTCACTCTGCTCATGGAGTTCCGCAAGCAGGGCATCACTTCGATCATCATTTCCCATAAGCTGAACGAGATCCGCAAGGTGGCCGACCAGATCACGGTCCTGCGCGACGGCATGACGGTCAAGACGCTCGACTGTCACGCGGACGAGATCAGCGAAGACATCATCATTCGCAACATGGTCGGTCGCGATCTCGAGGACCGCTACCCTCCGCGTTCGGTGCCGATCGGCGAAACCATTCTCGAAGTCAAGAACTGGAACGCCTATCACCAGCAGCACCGCGACCGTCAGGTCCTGCACAATATCAACATCACAGTCCGCAAGGGCGAAGTCGTTGGTATTGCCGGTCTGATGGGGGCGGGGCGCACCGAATTCGCCATGAGCCTGTTCGGCAAGGCCTATGGCCACAAGGTTTCGGGCGAGGCGCTGATGCACGGCAAGCCGGTCGACGTCAGCACCGTGCGCAGGGCGATCGACGCGGGTCTCGCCTACGTTACCGAAGACCGCAAGCAGCTTGGCCTCGTTCTCAATGATACGATCCTGCACAACACGACGCTCGTCAATTTGAAGGCGGTGTCGAATGCGTCCGTTATCGACAGCGTCAAGGAATCCAGGGTTGCGACCGACTATCGGTCGAAGTTGCGCATCCGTTCCTCCAGCATCTTCCAGGAGGCGGTCAATCTTTCCGGCGGCAACCAGCAGAAGGTGGTGCTGTCGAAGTGGCTGTTCTCCGATCCGGATATTTTGATCCTCGACGAGCCGACGCGCGGCATCGATGTTGGCGCAAAATATGAAATTTATACTATCATCAACCAGCTTGCCGCCGATGGAAAGGGCGTTCTGATGATCTCGTCGGAAATGCCCGAGCTGCTCGGAACGTGTGACCGCATCTACGTGATGAACGAAGGACGCATCGTCGCAGAACTGCCGAAGGGAGAAGCAAGCCAGGAAACCATCATGCGCGCTATCATGCGCTCAGGGGAGAAGAAACAATGACGCCGATCAATCAACCCATCGCTGAGCAGGGGCGTGTCGTCTCGGTCGGAGACTACGTTCGCGGCAACATCCGCGAATACGGCATGTTTATCGCCCTCATCGCGATCATGGTGTTCTTCCAGTTCTCGACCGGTGGCGTTCTCTTCAGGCCGCTCAACCTGACAAACATCATTCTGCAGAACTCGTTCATCGTCATCATGGCGCTCGGCATGCTGCTGGTGATCGTCGCTGGCCATATCGATCTTTCCGTCGGCTCGGTGGTCGGCTTCATCGGCGCCATCGCCGGCGTGATGACGGTGCAATGGCACACCAATTATGTCCTGGCGGGTATCATCTGCCTTGCCATGGGCGCGCTTGTCGGCGGCGTCCAGGGCTATTTCGTCGCTTATCACAAGATCCCGTCCTTCATCGTCACACTGGCCGGCATGCTCGTCTTCCGCGGCCTGACGCTGTTCGTGATGACGGCATCGGGGACCGGCACCAGCATCGGTCCTTTCCCGCCGGCTTTCCAGCTGATCAGCATCGGCTTCCTGCCGAACGCTTTCGATATGGGCGGCATCAACTCGACCTCGATCATTCTGACCGTTGTCGGCGCCGTAACCCTCTTCTACCTGGCATGGCGCAAACGCCTATCGAATGAAAAGCATGGCAATGACGTCGAGCCGCTGGGCTTTTTCCTCGTCCAGAACGCCCTCGTCACCTTCGCCATTCTGGTGCTCGGTTACCAGCTGTCGATCTATCGCGGCTTCCCGAATGTGCTGATGGTCATGCTTGTTCTGGTGGCTGCCTATGCCTTCATTACCCGCCGCACGACGATCGGCCGCCGCATCTACGCCATGGGCGGCAATGAGAAGGCGACGAAGCTTTCCGGTATCAACACCGAGCGGCTGACCTTCCTGACGTTTGCAAACATGGGCCTGCTTGCCGGACTGGCCGGACTGATCGTTGCCCTGCGTCTCAACTCGGCAACGGCCAAGGGCGGCTTCGGTCTTGAACTCGACGTGATCGCGGCCTGCTTCATCGGCGGCGCATCCGCCCAGGGCGGCGTCGGCAAGGTGACCGGCGCTGTTATCGGCGCTCTGATCATGGGCATCATGAACAACGGCATGTCGATCCACGGTCTCGGCACCGATTCGCAGCAGATGGTCAAAGGCGCGGTGCTCCTCGCCGCCGTATTCTTCGACGTCTACAATAAGAACAAGGGCTGAGCGCTTCCTAAGCGCCAGCCAGGCATTCGCAGTCCTATGAATGATGGATTCCGGCTCCTGATGGAGCCGGGCAGGCGGAGCTTTTTCCTGTCTTCGCCGAAACGAGAAGGATCGAAGACGTGCTTATTTCACAGATCAAGGGTGCAAACGGAGAGATCGTCGTTGCCGTTCGCGAGCCGGGCGGCGCTGCCAAGTCGGTGAAGAACGCCGTCAGCGTCTATGCGCTGGCGATGGAGGCCGCAGACGGCGGCAAGTCTCTTGCCTCCGTCATCGAAGCGCATGGCTATGGCGACGCCGTCGATCTTGAAAAGGCCTATGCGGAAGGCCGCTTCTTGCCGCCGATCACCCATCCCGACGCCGCCCATCTGCATCTGACCGGCACCGGCCTGACGCATTTGGGATCGGCGGCAACGCGCGATTCCATGCACAAGAAGACCGCGGAAGCCGCCGAGGAAACCCTGACGGACTCGATGAAGATGTTCAAGATGGGCCTTGAGAACGGCAAGCCGAAGGCCGGCGAAAAGGGCGTCCAGCCCGAATGGTTCTACAAGGGTAACGGCTACGGAGCCGCAGCCCCCGGCGCGCCGCTGGTTTCGCCTTCCTTCGCGCTCGACGGCGGCGAAGAGCCTGAGATGGCCGGCATCTACGTGATCGCCAAGGACGGCTCGCCGTTCCGCGTCGGCTTTGCACTGTCGAACGAATTTTCCGACCACGTTACCGAGCGGATCAACTATCTCTATCTCGCCCATTCGAAGCTGCGCCCGGCAAGCTTTGGCCCGGAAATCCGCGTCGGCGCAGCGCCTGAGGATATTCGCGGCACCTCGCGCATCAAGCGCGGTGACAAGGTGATTTTCGAAAAGCCGTTCCTGTCCGGTGAGGCGAACATGTCGCACACCTTCGCCAATCTGGAATACCACCATTTTAAATATGGCCTCTTCCGTGTTCCGGGTGATGTTCACGTCCATATGTTTGGTACGGCGACCCTTTCCTTTGCCGACGGCGTCAAGACCGAAGAGGGCGATGTGTTCGAGATCGAAGTCGCCGAATTCGGCTTGGCGCTCCGCAATCCGCTTGAGGTGGCCGCCGAGGAAGAGATCGCCGTCAGGCAGCTCTGATTTGAAGACCCGGCCGCATTCGGCGGTCGGATCATGCTCGTAAACGGTAGAGGAGGCTTGTTGAGCCCATGACCATTTATCAAAACCTGATCGCCGGCGAATGGGTCGGCTCGAACGCGACGAAGAACATCAACCCGTCGGATACGAACGAGATCGTCGGCCTCTATGCCGACGGCAGCGCTGATGACACGAGAAACGCCATTGCCGCCGCCAAGGCCGCCTTCCCGGCCTGGTCGCGCTCCGGCATCTGGGAGCGCCACGTCATCCTGAAGAAGGCTGGCGACGAGATCATGGCGCGCAAAGACGAGCTCGGTGCGTTGCTTGCCCGCGAAGAAGGCAAGACGCTGCCGGAGGCGACGGGCGAGGTGATCCGCGCTTCGCAGATCTTCGAATTCTTTGCCGGCGAGGCACTGCGGCTGGCCGGTGAGGTCCTTCCGTCGGTTCGTCCGAATATCGGCGTCGAGATCACCCGCGAGGCGCTCGGCGTCATCGGCATCATCACACCGTGGAATTTCCCGATCGCCATTCCCGCCTGGAAAATCGCGCCGGCGCTCTGCTACGGCAACACCGTCGTCTTCAAGCCGGCCGAACTGGTGCCCGCCTGTTCCTGGGCGATCGTCGATATCCTCAACCGCGCCGGCCTGCCGAAGGGCGTGCTGAACCTCGTCATGGGCAAGGGCTCGGTGGTCGGTCAGGCCATGCTCGAAAGCCCCGACGTTCACGGCATCACCTTCACCGGTTCCACCGGCACCGGCAGACGTGTCGCCGCCGCCTCCATCGAGCATAACCGCAAGTTCCAGCTGGAAATGGGCGGCAAGAACCCGATGGTCGTGCTCGACGATGCCGATCTCAACGTCGCCGTCGAGGCGGCCGCCAATTCCGGCTTCTTCTCGACCGGCCAACGCTGCACCGCCTCCTCGCGGCTGATCGTCACCGAAGGCATTCACGACACGTTCGTCGCAGCACTCACCGACAAGCTGAAGACGCTGGTCGTCGACAACGCCCTGAAGGCCGGCACTCATATCGGCCCTGTCGTCGATGAGCGGCAGTTGAAGACCGATACCGACTATATCGATATCGGCAAGTCGGAAGGCGCCAAACTCGCTTTCGGCGGCGAGGTTATCTCGCGCGACACGCCCGGCTTCTACCTGCAGCCGACGCTGTTTACCGAGGCGACCAACCAGATGCGGATTTCGCGCGAGGAGATCTTCGGGCCTGTGGTCTCGGTGATCCGGGCGAAGGATTACGACGAGGCGCTTGCCATCGCCAACGACACGCCGTTCGGGCTCTCCGCCGGCATCGCCACGACCAGCCTGAAACATGCGACGCACTTCAAGCGCAATTCCGAGGCCGGCATGGTGATGGTCAACCTGCCGACGGCAGGCGTCGATTTCCACGTGCCGTTCGGCGGCCGCAAGGGTTCGTCCTACGGCCCGCGCGAGCAGGGCAAGTACGCCGCCGAATTCTACACAACCGTCAAGACCGCCTACACGCTGGCTTGAGACAAATGCGATGACCTAGACCGTGCGAGGCGGTCCGGTGACATCCTGAAGGATAGAGAGCATGAAAAAGAAAGCGGAATGGCCGCGCAGGCTGAGGTCGCAGGAATGGTACGGCGGTACGAGCCGCGACGTGATCTATCACCGCGGCTGGCTTAAGAACCAGGGTTATCCGCACGACCTGTTCGACGGCCGGCCGGTGATCGGCATCCTCAACACCTGGTCGGATATGACCCCGTGCAACGGTCATCTCAGAGAACTCGCCGAGAAGGTGAAGGCGGGCGTATGGGAGGCCGGCGGCTTCCCGCTTGAGGTGCCGGTGTTCTCGGCATCCGAAAACACTTTCCGCCCGACGGCGATGATGTATCGCAATCTTGCGGCGCTCGCGGTAGAAGAGGCGATCCGCGGCCAGCCGATGGATGGCTGCGTATTGTTGGTCGGCTGCGACAAGACCACGCCGTCACTTATCATGGGGGCCGCTTCCTGCGACCTGCCGTCGATCGTCGTCACTGGCGGACCGATGCTGAACGGCTATTTCCGTGGTGAGCGCGTCGGCTCGGGCACGCATCTGTGGAAGTTTTCCGAAATGGTGAAGGCCGGCGAGATGACGCAGGCCGAATTCCTCGAGGCCGAGGCCTCGATGAGCCGCTCGTCGGGCACCTGCAACACCATGGGTACCGCCTCCACCATGGCTTCCATGGCCGAGGCGCTCGGCATGGCGCTTTCCGGCAACGCCGCGATCCCGGGCGTCGATTCCCGCCGCAAGGTCATGGCGCAGCTGACCGGCCGGCGTATCGTGCAAATGGTCAAGGATGACCTGAAGCCCTCCGAGATCATGACGAAGCATGCCTTCGAGAATGCCATCCGCACCAACGCGGCCATCGGCGGATCGACCAACGCAGTCATCCATCTGCTCGCCATCGCCGGCCGTGTCGGCATCGATCTTTCGCTTGACGACTGGGACCGCTGTGGCCGTGACGTGCCCACCATCGTCAACCTGATGCCGTCGGGCAAGTATCTTATGGAGGAGTTCTTCTATGCCGGCGGCCTGCCGGTGGTGCTGAAGCGCCTCGGCGAGGCGGGCCTTCTGCACAAGGATGCGCTGACGGTATCCGGCGAAACCGTGTGGGACGAGGTGAAGGACGTCGTCAACTGGAACGAAGACGTTATCCTGCCGGCCGAAAAGGCGTTGACAGCTTCGGGCGGTATCGTCGTGCTGCGCGGCAATCTCGCGCCGAAGGGCGCGGTGTTGAAGCCTTCGGCGGCTTCGCCGCATCTGCTGGTGCACCGGGGCAGGGCTGTCGTGTTCGAGGACATCGACGACTACAAGGCCAAGATCAACGACGATAACCTCGATATCGACGAAACCTGCATCATGGTCATGAAGAACTGTGGGCCGAAGGGCTATCCCGGGATGGCCGAGGTCGGCAATATGGGGCTGCCGCCGAAGGTGCTGAAGAAGGGCATCCTCGATATGGTGCGCATTTCCGACGCCCGCATGTCGGGAACGGCCTACGGCACCGTCGTGCTGCACACATCGCCGGAAGCGGCGGTCGGCGGGCCGCTCGCGGTCGTGAAAAACGGCGACATGATCGAGCTGGATGTGCCGAACCGTCGTCTGCATCTCGACGTTTCCGAGGAGGAACTGGCACGGCGGCTCGCCGAATGGCAGCCGAACCATGATCTGCCTACATCCGGCTATGCCTTCCTGCATCAGCAGCATGTCGAAGGGGCCGATACCGGCGCCGACCTCGACTTCCTCAAGGGGTGTCGCGGAAATGCGGTCGGCAAGGACAGCCACTAGCGCGGTTCAATCCATAACGAGAAAAAGGCGGGGCACCACCCCGCCTTTTTCTTTGCACTTGTTCAATGCGGAAATGGCCCTATATTCCGTAAAGATGTACAGGAGATATAGTCATGTCCAAGACAGTCGGCGCGGCCGAGTTCAAGGCGAAGTGCCTAAACCTTATCGACCAGATGGGGAAGGACGACGAATCTATCGTCATCACCAAGCGCGGCAGGCCGGTTGCCGTGCTTTCGCCGGCACGTGACACCAGCGGACGCAGAAGTATCATCGGCGCGATGAAGGGCAGCGTATTGCGCTATGACGATCCGCTATCTCCGGCTGCTGAAGCAGAAGATTGGGACGCCGTTCGTTGATCGTCATCGACACGCATATCCTCGTCTGGGCAATGCAGGACGATGCGCGCCTCGGATCACAAGCCCGGCGCATCATCGAGGAGATGACGGAGAAAAGCCGGATTCTGGTTTCGGCGATTACACCTTGGGAAATCGCCTTGCTTGTTCAGAAGGGACGCCTGGCGCTCGGCGACGATGTCGGTCGATGGATCGATAGCGCATTGTCTCTGCCCGGTATCCAGCTCGCACCGATTGAGCCTTCCATCGCGATAGACAGTGTTCGGCTGCCTGGCGAGTTTCATGCCGATCCCGCCGACCGCATCATCGCTGCAACAGCCCGTTTTTATCGCGTCCCGTTACTTACGGCCGACCAGGCGATCCTCAGCTACGGCGCGCGCGGGCACCTCCAGGTTCTTGCAGCGGGATAGGCTTTGGGTGGAGCCGTCAGTTGCTGTCTTGGGACGGGGCCATGGTATCCGGCGGCCCAAAACATTCCCGCTCTCGCCCTTTTGAGACCGCCAGCGCCACACGCCGGAAGCAAGCGGAATTTCGGGACCGTCCGTCTCTATATTCAAGTACAACATGTTGGTTTCGCAGCGAGCTCGGCAGCTATTCTATCGGCCCTTCGCAGGGTGCGGTAAAGCTATCTGTACGCTCAGCTCTGGCTCTGGCTTTGCATCTGTCCGCCGTCCTCGACCTTCACGGTGACCGACAGCGTTTCGCCCGGCGTGCCGATGCGCATGCCTGAAATCGGCGCGGCGTCGCGATAGCAGAGACCGGAGGCGACACGAATGTAGCGCGCATCCGGGCAGATCTCATTGGCGGGATCGAAGCCGACCCAGCCAAGGCCGGGAATATGGGCCTCGGCCCAAGCATGGGTCGCAGCCTGTTCGATCTTTTCTTCCATCATCAAATAACCGGAGATGTAGCGCGCCGGCACCAGCAGGGCGCGGGCGGCGGCAATGAAAATATGCGCGTGGTCCTGGCAGACACCGCTCTTCTTCTCCAGCGCCTGTTCGGCCGTCGTCTCGGTGTTGCTGGTGCCGGGTTTATAATCGACCGTCTCGTGGATTGCGGCCATCAGCGCGTGCATACGGGCGAGCTCGTTATCGCCACCGACGTCCTTGATCAGTTCCTTGACCAGCTTGCCGCCCTTGGTCAATGGCGTGTCGCGCAGGAAGAGCCAAAGCGGGCAGAAGCCGGTATGCGGGCCGGTGACGCCGTTGTTGTCCTCCGTCTCGACCTCGCCTTCGGCGAGGATGCGCGTCACATCCTGCTCGCCTTCCAGCGAGACCAGATTGACGTGATTGCCGTACTGGTCGTCATATTCGACTTCTGGCGTGGCGCCCTCGACGTTCAGCGCCCAGCCGAGCACTTTCTGAGCCGGGCTGGTCGGCGGCGTCAGCCGCAGCCTTTGCAGCGAGAACTGCGTCGGTCCGTCGTAGCGGTATTCGGTGAGGTGGCTGATCTTCAATCTCATGTTGTTATCCGCTTATGCATAGAACCGGTAGCCGTCGGAAATTTCCGCGCCGAGCTTGTTATTGCGCGAGACGAAATCCTCCAGGAACTCGTGCAAGCCCTGATCCATGATATCCCGGATCGCCCTTGTCTGCAGTGTCTTGCGGATTGAATCCGCGGTATCGTGGGCGGGAAGCCGCTCCTCGTAATCCTGGGCGAGATAGCCGAGATTGCTGACGATCTTCTCGTAGCAATAGGCAAGCGAGCGCGGCATCTGGACATTGAGGGTCAGGAAGTCGGCGATGTTCATCGCCCGGTATTCGCCGTCATAGGCCCAGCTATAGGCGCGGTGCGCCGAGACCGAGCGCAGGATCGATTCCCACTGGACGTTGTCGAGAGAGGAACCGACTGATGAAACCGAGGGCAGCAGCACGTAATATTTCACGTCGAGAATGCGGCTGGTATTGTCGGCTCGCTCGATGAAAGTGCCTATGCGGGCAAAATTATAGAGCTCGTTGCGCAGCGTCGAACCATGGAAGGCGCCGCGGATGAGGCCGGCGCGGCGCTTGATGACATCAATCACCTCTGGCATTTCAGCCGCCTTGACGCGCTTTTCGAGCAGCGACTTCAAGTCGATCCAGCATTCGTTGGTCGCTTCCCAGGTCTCCCGCGTCAGCGCCGTGCGCACCATACGGGCATTGTTGCGGCCGGAATCGATGCAAGACATGACGCTCGACGGATTGGTGCGATCGCGCAGGAGATAGTCGATCGCGTCGGCGTTGGTCAGCTTGTTGTGGCCTTCGTCATAAGCCTCGCGCACGCCCGCACTTTGTAGAACGCCATCCCAATTGTCATCGCCGGTGCTGCTGCGGGTCAACGACATGCGCAACCCCGCATCGATCAGGCGGGCTATATTTTCGGCGCGCTCGATGTAGCGAAACATCCAGTAGAGGCCGTTTGCTGTTCTTCCGAGCATCAGTCCTCCAATACCCAAGTGTCTTTGGTGCCGCCGCCCTGGCTGGAATTGACCACCAGCGAGCCTTGCTTCAGCGCTACACGGGTGAGCCCGCCCGGAATGATCTGTACCCTGTCGGATACAAGCACATAGGGGCGAAGGTCGACGTGGCGCGGAGCAATGCCTTTGTTGACGAGGATCGGCACGGTGGAGAGCGACAGCGTCGGCTGAGCGATGTAATTGTTCGGCTTGGCCTTCAGCTTCTCGGCGAAATCGGCGCGCTCCTTCTTCGATGCGGTCGGGCCGACCAGCATGCCGTAGCCGCCGGAGCCGTGTACCTCCTTGACGACGAGGTCTTCCAGGTGTTCCAGCACATATTTCAGGCTGTCGGCTTCCGAACAGCGCCAAGTCGGCACGTTTTCGAGCAGCGCCTTGCGGCCGGTATAGAATTCGACGATCTCGGGCATATAGGAGTAGATCGCCTTATCGTCGCAAATGCCGGTGCCTGGCGCATTGGCGATGGTGATGTTGCCGGAGCGGTAGACATCCATGATGCCGGGAATGCCGAGCGCGGAATCGGAGCGGAAGGTCAGGGGATCGAGGAAGTCGTCGTCGACGCGGCGGTAGAGCACATCGATCGCCTCGTAACCGCGTGTCGTCCTCATCTTCACCTTGCCGTCGATGACGCGCAGATCCGCGCCCTCAACCAGTTCGACGCCCATCATGTCGGCGAGGAAGGAATGCTCGTAATAGGCGGAATTGTAGATGCCCGGCGTCAGCACGGCGACGCGCGGCTTGCCCTTGCAGCCGGGAGGGGCGAGCGAGGCGAGGCTCTGACGCAGCAGATAGGGATAATCCTCGACACGCTGCACCTTGTTCTCATGAAAGAGCTCAGGGAACATCTGCATCATGGTTTCCCGGTTTTCCAGCATGTAACTGACACCGGAGGGCGTGCGGGCATTATCCTCCAGCACGTAAAACTGGTCCTCTCCGGTGCGCACGATGTCGGTGCCGACGATGTGGGTGTAGACGCCGCCGGGCGGTCGGAAACCGATCATTTCGGGGATGAAGGTGACGTTGTTCTCGATCAGCTCACGCGGAATGCGCCCGGCGCGGATGATCTCCTGCTTATGGTAGATATCGTCGAGAAAGGCGTTCAGCGCGATCACCCGCTGCTCGATGCCTTGCGCGAGCCTGCGCCATTCGCGGGCGGAGATGATGCGGGGAATGATGTCGAAGGGGATGAGCTTTTCGGAACTGTCGGCATGGCCGTAGACCGCGAAGGTGATGCCTGTCTTCCGGAAGATGTTTTCCGCATCGCGGGACTTGGCAATCAGATGCGCCCGGTCTTGGCTGTTGTACCACTCGAAGTATTTGTCGTAAGGCGGGCGAGGACTTTCGTCCCCGGTAATCATTTCATCAAATGCCAAAAGCGCGGCTCCCCTTTTTGTTCATTTGAATACAACGCAAATGGCAATGCAAGAACCATGCGCAGTTCGAGGAAAAGATTTTGCGCTGCGAGAAACGGGTGAAAATCTGGGCATTTTAAGTGATGCAGTGCGGCATGATGGATGGGTGATCCCGAGGCTTGCGCAAAATCTGAGCATGTGATCGCTTTTCGTTCGGGCAAGACGGTCGAATATGGTCACGCGCGTGGGCGCCCCGCCGCCCTCCCTCCTTGGTAAACGCCGGCTGGCGCGACCGCCCTGGGTCTCTGCCATCAGCGAAATTTCAAATAAACATCAACGCTTCGCCTTTGACGGCAGCCGCCGGGTGGGGCTATCAGCACGGCGACCCTTCTCTCCCGAGCCGCCCCATGTCCTTCGATCGCCTTGCCCCCGCCGTTTTCGTCCTACTCTGGTCCACGGGCTGGGTAGTGGCGAAATATGCCTCGCTGCATTCCGAGCCCTTCACTTTTCTTTCGATACGTTACGCGCTGTCGGCGGCGGCATTCCTGGCGCTCTGCCTGGTGGTGCGGGCGCAATGGCCGAAAAGTCGGACGACGGCGCTGCGCGCCATCTATTCCGGTTTCTTCCTGCATGGCTTCTATCTCGCCGGTCTCTGGTGGGCCATCGCCAATGGCGTGCCGGCCGGCATATCGGGCATCATCGCGGCGTTGCAGCCGCTGCTGACGGCAATGGCAGCTCCCATCCTCATCGGCGAGCGGCTGCAGCAGGCGCAGAAACTTGGCCTTGCCCTTGGCTTTATCGGCATTGCCATTGCCATTTCGCCGAAGCTGCTCGGTCCGGCGACCGCCGATCTGACACATGCAGCCCTGCCGCTGGCGATCAA
This sequence comes from Rhizobium sp. LARHSG275, assembly GCF_052871115.1. Classification (NCBI taxonomy): domain Bacteria; kingdom Pseudomonadati; phylum Pseudomonadota; class Alphaproteobacteria; order Hyphomicrobiales; family Rhizobiaceae; genus Rhizobium; species Rhizobium sp. LARHSG275. The sequence goes on from NZ_JBIXJN010000008.1 coordinate 52,480, forward strand.
CCTCGTCGCCATGGCGTCCGTCACCTACGGCACGCTCTACCAGAAGAAACATCTGCAATCCGGCGACCTCAGAACCATCGCGACCTTGCAATATATCGGCGCGCTGATCCTCACCCTGCCGCTTTCGCTGATGTTCGAACATCAGCACTTCGACGGCACCGAGCAGGCCTATGGCGCGCTCGCCTGGTCGGTCTTCGGTCTGTCGATGGGCGGCGTCGGGCTGCTGCTTCATCTGATCCGCCGGGGTCAGGTGTCGCGCGCCGCCTCGCTGATCTACCTGATGCCGCCAACGGTCGCTCTCGAAGCCTTCATCGCCTTTGGGGAGCCGCTGACCCTGCCGTTGATCGTCGGCACCGTGGTGGTGGTGACCGGCGTCTATCTCACGAACCGCAAGGCGTTCAGCCAAGATCGGCCCGCGGCGGCGTAGATAACAAAAAGGCCGGAAGATCCCCGGCCTTTCCGCTTTTCAGTCGTTTAACGATCAGGCGCGTTCGCGGCGCTGGCCGCCGCCGTTGCGGGAGCCGGAGCCACCGCGACGATTGCCGCCGTTGCCGTCCCGGCGCGGTTCGCCGGCCTGGGCCTGCTGCGGGCCGCGGTCTTCGCCATGCTTGCGGGCCGGACGGCCATGGGCGTGGCGGCTGTTGCCGCGGTGATGGCCGCTCGGTTCGCCATTGGCGTGGGCAGGACGCTGCGGCTTTGCCGAGGGGCGGAAGTCGGAGGTCGAGGCCAGATCGTTGTCAGGACCGAGATTCGGGGCCGCTTCGCCGCGGCGCTGGCCACGGAAATCCTCGTTGCGGCTGGTTGGACGCTCCGGACGCGGACGACGCTCTTCGCCGCCGGCGCGGACTTCGCTGCCTTCACCTTCGCGGCGCGGGCGGCGTTCCTGACGGCTGCCGCGATGCTCCGAACGGTTCTGGTCGCCGCGGCCTTCGCCGCGACCCTGACCTTCGCGACCCTGGCCGCCATTGCGATTGCGGTTATTGCCGTTGCCATTGGCGCGACGGGGCGCGCCGTTCATGTTTGCCGGAGCTTCACCGCTGGCGACAGTGATGTCGATGCCCATCAGGCGCTCGATATCACGCAGCAGCCTGGCTTCATCGGGAGCGCAGAAGGCGATGGCGATACCGTCGCGGCCGGCGCGCGCGGTGCGGCCGATGCGATGGACATAGGCGTCAGGCACTTCAGGCAGATCGTAATTATAGACGTGGCTGACAGCCGGGATGTCGATGCCACGGGCGGCAACGTCGGTGGCGATCAGCGTCTTGATGCTGCCGTCGCGGAAGGCCTTCAGTGCCCGCTCGCGCTGACCCTGGCTCTTGTTGCCGTGGATCGAGGCGACGGAATAGCCGATGTTTTCGAGATGCTTCATCAGCTTCTCGGCACCATGCTTGGTGCGCAGGAAGACCATGGCGCGGCCATCAGGGTTTTCGGTAAGCGACTTGCGGAGCAGTTCCGTCTTGTCGTTCTTGCCGGCGACGAAATGCACGTACTGCTCGACCTTGTCGGCAGCCTTGCCCGGAGGCGTGACTTCGACCTTGACGGGATCGACGAGATATTCGCCGGCAAGATCGGCAATCGCCTTCGGCATGGTGGCCGAGAAGAGCATGGTCTGGCGCTTTTTCGGCACCATCTTGGCGATCTTGCGCAGATCGTGCACGAAGCCGAGGTCGAGCATCTGGTCGGCTTCGTCCAGCACAAGATAACGAACCGCGGTCAGCGTGATCGCGCGGCGATTGACGAGGTCGAGCAGGCGGCCCGGCGTGGCGACGAGGATGTCGGTGCCCTTTTCGAGCTGAAGCTGCTGCTTGTTGATCGAGACGCCGCCGACGACGACATTGATGCGCAGCGGCGACTTGCGGATGAACTTCTTCAGGCTCTCGGCGATCTGGTTCACCAGTTCGCGTGTCGGGGCGAGAATCAGTGTGCGTGTCGTGCGATTGTCGGGACGCCGTTCGTCGGCAAGCAGCTTTTCGATCAGCGGCAGGCCGAAAGCGGCGGTCTTGCCAGTGCCGGTCTGGGCGAGGCCGATGAGATCGCGGCCTTCGAGGAGGAGAGGAATTGAATGTTCCTGGATCGGCGTCGGCGTTTCGATGCCGAGCTGGAACAAAGTAGCGACGATCGGCTTGGAGACACCAAGCGATTCAAAATTAGTCAAGGTATAACCTTTCGGGGCGCCACAATGACTATCGCCGGAACGCACCATGCGATCCGGTTTCATTCTGGCGTCAAGAACCCCGCGTGAAGTGGGAACTTGTGAGTTGGAAAAAGCTTTCCAGCGCTTCTGGCCGCTCATGGGGAGTGCGGCGCTCTATCGAAATGCGCTTTTGTCCCTTCTTCCTGCGTCTGTATTTTTCAGCAGGGGCACGCTCACGCGGCGGCCGGAAGGGTGAAAGCTGACCCGCATTTGGGCTAGTTCGCGTGGAAAGTCAAGTGCAGTGCACAAGAAAGCCTCAGCCCGGGTCTGAGGGCATGACGAGAACGAAGCTTTGCGATGCTGTCTCTGCGCCGTTGACGATGATGGTAATGCGATGCTTGCCGGGATAATAGCGCCGCGTGGTGATCGGCCGCATGGCGTGGCGACGCTCAATCGTATGGCTTTGCCCCGGAGCGAGCAAGATCGCCTTGCACTTGAAGACCTTGGGTGAGAGCAAACCGTCGCCCTTCATATGGTGGATGGCATAGTCGATCATCAGCGATTGGGGGATCTCGCCGGCATTCGTCACGCGGATTTCGAAATCCAGCCCTTCGCCGAACGTTACCTCTGCATTGCGGATCCGCAGTTCGCATTCGAGCGAAGCGGCCGCGGCGAAGCCGAAATTGGCGAGCGCCTGCGCGTGGCCTTTCTTCAGCAGCGTGCGCGAGGCATGTTTCAGCAGCCAGCGGCGTTCGGATGAAGCGCCGTCGATATGACTAGCGACGAAGGCGGCGACCAGGTCCGGGTGATCCTTGGCGACGTCGTTCAGGCTGTTGGCCACGGAGCGGCGTACATATTCCTCCGGATCATCCATCAGCGCGGTCAGGATGGGCAGGATCGGTGCCGGATCCTGCACGAGTTGCGGCAGGCGCATCGCCCAGGGCAGGCGCGGCCGCGTTCCCTCGCTCGCCAGCCGGCGCACATGCTGGTCGGGATCGTCGGCCCATCTGGAAATGATCGCCAGCGCGCGCTGCTGATCGCGGTGGATAAAGGGGCGGATGCCGAATTCGGCCGTGAAATGCGGCGTCAGCGTCTTCAGGAGATCGAGGCCGAGACCGAGATGATCAAGGCCGCGTGCGGCGATGAACTGACTGACCGGCAGCAGCATCCAGCCTGTCAGTCCGGGCTTGCTTTCCGAGGGGAGGCTTACCTTCAGAATGGCGGCGGCCTCCGGGAAATTGTCGGGAAGCGTTGAGAACAGCGCGTCGCGGATCAGGGCCGATCGCTCCATCAGTTCCAGCGCCTGAAGGCCACCGGTCGCTAGCGTCACGAAGCGGCCCTTGTCGAACGACGGGGAATTGCCGGCGATTCGATCGGCCATTTCGGCGATCAACGCTTCATGCAGCAGGTTCTTGAGCGGTTCCGGCATGCTGATCCTCCTTTGCGCCGGGGACGCATTGGACCGGCGCCGCCGGGAGGTCAAGCGGCGCCGGATGCGATTTCTTCTATTCCGTGCAGACTTTGACGCGGTAGGGGTCGCCCCAATCGTCGTGTCGCCATTCGAGGTGGCAGTAGGACGGCCGGTAATAGGTCCGGTAGACCGGATAGGGGCGATAATAGGGGTAAGCAGGATAGACCGGGTAGGCGGGACGGGCGGCCTCCGACAGCAGAGCGCCACCGACGACGCCGGCTGCAAGGCCGCCCCAGAAGGCATCGCGTGGACGGGCATCGGCAGTGGTGGCGGTGGCGAGCGAGGCGCCGGCAAAGGTCAGGGCGATCAGGCCCGTCGCCATGGTCTTATGAAGAACGGACATGCTATTTTCCTTTCATGGGCATGGCTTCCATAAAGCCATGCCGAGACTCGGCCCGGATCGCGGCAGCGCAATGGCCGCACAAGCCGTTTCGGCATTAAATTTTCGTCATGATTTCAACGGATCCCAACGTCGAAAGAAGTTATTGCCGGCGTCCTTTCAGTCTCGTGCAAGCCGGGGCTGGTAATCTCGGATTATCTTCAGCTTGGTGAGCCGGCTTGTAAAATTCCGCTGTCGAAATTTATGGTTAAAACCTTGTTAAAAGCCTTGGCGTTATAGTTTTTGTAGTCGATATTTCGTTCATTGCGGGAGCGATATTTTTGAAATCAGCCGGGGAACTTCTGGAGTTGGCTTGCCGCCGGATCGCTGATCTGGATACCCCGGCCTATGTCAAGAACAGCGAGCTGCGTTATATCGCCGTCAACGAGGCCTATGCCCGTTTCCTCGGCCGCGAGATCTCCGATTTCATCGGCAGGCGCAGCCGCGAGCTTCTCGACCGTCCTGAAGAAGAGGATCGTGAGGACAAGGAGCGCCGCGCACTGGTGTTCGGCACAGAGGAAAACGCCATCTGCTTTGATGCGGCCGGCCTCAGCCATGAGCGTATCCAGATCGAAAGCTTTTCGCCATCGCCGGAGCGAGCCTATGTGCTCGGCATCTTCGAAGTGCGCGAGACGCCACGCCGCGCCCTTGGAGACGGGAAGGGCGCCGACGATCATGGCCTTGCCGGCGATTTCGCCCGCGTGCGCGAGGCGCTGGAAAAGCTCGACCACCCGATCGGCATTTTTGCCGAAGACGGCCGGCCTCTGGTCATCAACGCCGCCTATCGCAACGGCGAGAAACCCGTAGCCCCTACCGATTCGAGCTGGCACGCGAGCGTCGACGAACGAGACCTGCTGCGCACCATCATGGAGGATCTGCCGGTCGCAGTTTTCGTGCGCGACGAGAAACATCGCCTCGTCTATGCCAACCAGTATTATGAGACTTTCAGCGGCCACCAGCGCTCGCGGGTGCTGGGAATGACCGAATATGAAATGTTCGGGCCGGAGGGCGGCGAGGCGATCTACCAGGAAAACCGGCTGTCGCTGGAACAAGACCTGTCGCAGGAGCTGGAAGGCGTAATGCCGAGCAAGGATGGCCGCATCCATCCCGTGATCTCGCGAGTCAAGCGTGTCGTGACGGCGGATGGGCGAGCCTATGTCGTCGGCTCCTTTTCTGACATTTCACCGCTCAAGGAGCGGGAGAAGGCACTGATCGAAGCGCGGAAGCAGGAAGAAGTGCTGCACCGGGATATCGAGAATATTCTGCGCTCGCTGCCGGTCGGCGTGCTGATCCTCGATAACGATCACCAGATCCTCTACGTCAACGACGAATTCTACAGCATCTGGGAGCTGCCGCTCGACGACCCCTTTGACGGGCGCCCCTTCATCGACGTCATCCGTCGCAATTATGAGCTCGGTCGCTACGACGGCACGCAGACACCCGAGGAAATCTACGCTTTCCGCAAGCACCTGTTCGAAACCGAGGAGCCCGAGCCGATCGAGCTCGGCTGGGCGGGCGGCAAATCCGTCATCTTCGATAGCCGCCGTATCTCCAACGACCGGATCCTGCTCACCTATGCCGACATCACGGCCGTGCGTGAGCGGGAAAATGAAGTCCACGAGGCCCGCGCCGCGCTGGAACAACTCGGCGAGATGATGCGCGACGCGACCCATGCCATGCCACAGGGCCTGGCCATCGTTCAGGACGGCATTATCAAGCTGTCCAACGAGGCGCTTTCTGACATCTTGCAGATTCCGGCCACCTATCTCGAAACCGGCGAGGGCTGGATTGGCATGTTCGAATTTTGCGCGGCGCGTGGCGATTTCCACGATGCCGCCGCCGAAATCCTGCAGGGCTGGCGCGACAATATTGCGGCCAGGCTGCCGATTTCCACCGTCTTCCATGTCGACGGCGAGCGATGGGTGAACATGGATGCGACGGTCAGCAAGGGGCAGCACTGGGTGGCGCTTTTTACCGACGTCACCGAGCTGAAGAGCCGCGAGGAGGAACTGCGCCAGCTGCTGTCGCGCGCCGAAGCCGCCGATCGCGCCAAATCCGAATTCCTTGCCAATATGAGCCATGAGATCCGCACGCCGATGAACGGCGTGCTTGGGATGGCGGAACTGCTTGCCAAGACCAATCTCGATACGCGCCAGAAGACCTTCGTCGACATCATCGTCAAATCCGGCAATGCGCTGCTGACGATCATCAACGACATCCTCGACTTCTCCAAGATCGACGCCGGGCAGATGAAACTGCGCAAAACCGCCTTCGATATTACCGAAGCGGTGGAGGATGTGGCGACACTCTTGTCCTCGCACGCCGCCGAGAAGAACATCGAACTCCTGGTGCGGGCCGCACCCGATTTGCCCGCAGCCGTGATCGGCGACGCCGGGCGGTTCCGCCAGATTGTCACCAATCTCGTCGGCAATGCCGTCAAGTTCACCGAGCGTGGCCATGTCTTCGTCGATGTCGGCTTCGAGCCGGCCGCCGGCGGCGAGATCATGGCGTGCATCCGTATTGAGGATACCGGGATCGGCATCCCACCGGAGAAGCTCGAATCGGTCTTCGACAAATTCTCGCAGGTGGACGCCTCGTCGACCCGGCGGCATGAAGGAACCGGCCTCGGTCTTGCGATCACCGCCGGGCTGGTCGACCTTTTCGGCGGTTATCTCAACGTTGAAAGCGAATGGGGCAAGGGCTCCGTCTTCACCATCAACCTGCCGTTTGCAGTGGCTGCCGCTCGCCTTGAGCCGAAGCCGTTGCCGATCAACGTGCAGGGTGCGCGTATCCTCGTCGTCGACGACAATGAAGTGAACCGGCGAATCCTCACCGAGCAGCTGTCTCTCTGGGGCTTCGACGGCGTGGCCGCCGAGGGCGGCGGCACCGGGCTTGCGATCCTGGAGGCGGCGGCCGGTCTCGGCATTACCGTCGATGCCGTCGTGCTCGATTATCACATGCCCGATATGAACGGCGCCGATGTCGCGCGCCGGCTGCGCGGCGATCCCCGCTTCGTCGAACTGCCGATCATCTTCCTGACGTCGATGGATATTTCGGGCACGGAGAAGGAATTCGCGGCGCTGAACGGCCATGCGCATCTGATGAAACCGGCGCGCGCCAACGTGCTGCGCAACACCGTCGTCGAGGTGGTGCGCGCCAGCCGCGTCAAACAAGCCTCCGAGGCCGAGATCGCCCGGCTGCAGACGGAAGTGGCCGTGCCCGCGCCGGCGCCCGTGCCGCAGAAGCGGGCCGCTGAATTCGTCGACGTGCTCGTCGCCGAAGACAACGAGGTCAACCAGATCGTCTTCACGCAGATCCTGCAAGGCACGGGTCTTTCCTTCCTCGTCGTCGACAATGGCGAGGAAGCGGTCGCCGCCTGGGAGCGGTGTACGCCGCGCATCATCATGATGGACGTCTCGATGCCCGTCATGAACGGCCATCAGGCGACGCAGACGATCCGCGAACGGGAAAAGGGACAAGGCCATCGAGTGCCGATCATCGGCGTCACCGCCCATGCGCTCGAAAGCGACCGCGAACTGTGCCTCGATGCCGGCATGGACGACTACATGTCGAAGCCGATCAGCCCCGAACTGCTCGAGGAAAAAATCCGCCAGTGGCTCGGAACGAGCGAACAGCAGCCGGAGCGCACCAGCTACTGATTTGAACCTTCGGAAAACAGGATGCTCTCGAAATCCTGGGCGCCGTTGAGGATATGCAGGATCTCGATACGATCCTCGCCAACGCGATAAAAGATCAAATAGTTGCCGTAAGGACGGCGGCGAACGCCGGTGCGTTCGTAACGTGGAACCAATGAAAAACCGTTCGGCGTTTCGGCCAGACGCTCACACCGTTCCAGCAGTTCTTGAATGAAGCTTGCCGCCCGCTGCGGATTGTCCTCAGCGATATAGTCGGCAATACGTTCGAGATCCGCCTCCGCCTGGGCGGTGATGAGGACGATCACGAACGGCCGTCATATTTGGCCGCAAGGCGGGCGGCGACATCGCTGATGGGCTTGAAGCGACCTGCTTTCGCGTCGGCGATCCCCTGGCTGATTGCCAGATCGAGCGCCATCAACCGTTTTTCCCGCTCCTCGACAAGCCGGACACCTTCCCGCAGAACTTCACTGCGAGAGTTGTAACGCCCCGATTTCACAAGTTCGTTCACATAGTTTTCGAGTTGCTGTCCAAGATTCGCGCTGCTGGCCATACTGGTTCCTCTCGAACTATTATCGCACAGAGTGATAACTGTTAGCAACTCAGCCGTTTGAATCGATCGCACTTGCCCAAGTTTACTTGATGCCGCAGAGCATTTCGCGCTTGCCGGCAAAGCCCTTGCGGCGCTCGACGGCAAAACCTGCAGCGATGAGATTGCGGCGCACGAAGCCGGCCGCCGCATAGGTGGCGAAAGTGCCGCCGGCTGCGCTTTTCTCGCAGACGAGCCGCATCAGTTCTTCCGACCACATATCGCTGTTGCGCGACGGGGCGAAGCCGTCGAGATACCAGGCGTCGAAGCCGGGTTTGGCCTCTGCAACGCCATCGAGTGCGCGGCCGCAGACCACGCTGAGCGTCGTCTGAGAATCGAGGTTCAGCGAGACGGTGCCAGCAGGCGCTTGCGGCCAAGCCGCCGTCAGCGATCCGCGTTCGACATCGATCTCCGGCCAATGCGACAGCGCCCTGCCGATTTCTTCGCTGCGCATCGGATAGAGTTCGAAGGAGATGAAATGCAGGTGCTGGCCGTTCGCACGATGCAGCTTCCATTGCCGCCAGGTTTCAGTGAAGTTCAGGCCGGTGCCGAAGCCGAGTTCTCCGATCTGGAATCTCTGCCGCCCATTCCAGCGCTCCGGCAGGCCGTTGCCGGCGAGAAAAACGTGGCCGCATTCCAGCCGCCCATCGGTCTGGCAATAAAAATGATCGCCAAAGGCGGTGGAATAGGGCATATCGCCGTCGCGCCATTCGAGCGGCTGCGGCGCGCCCGCGCCAATCTGATCGGGGTTCACGTCTGTCATGGAAAAAGCCGATAGTCCTCAGCCGGTCTCAGGTCAATCGTCCTTAGAATTGCTGATTGTCGGCGGTGGCATCATGGGGCTCTGGGCGGCCGTCCATGCCGAACGCCGGGGCATCCGTGCTCTAATCGCTGACGCCGGCAGGTTGGGCGAAGGTGCAAGTGGTGGCCTGCTCGGCGCGCTGATGCCGCATATGCCGGACCGGTGGTCGGAGAAGAAGCAGTTCCAGTTCGATGCGCTGGTCTCGCTCGAAGCCGAAATCACAGCGCTCGAAGCGGAGACCGGGCTTTCCGCCGGGTATAACAGGTCCGGACGGCTGATCCCGCTGCCGAAGCCGCATCTCAACAAAATAGCGCGTGGCCATTTTGAGGACGCCGAACGCCATTGGCGGGCGGGCGAGCGCCGCTTCCACTGGCATGTGCTCGACGGTCTTGATATGGACGGTTGGATCGAGGCGTCTGCCGGCGAGAGCGGCTTCGTACACGACACACTCGCCGCCCGCGTTGCGCCCCGCTTGTTGATCGCAGCGCTCATCGCCTTCCTGCGGCGGGCAAAGCATGTTCGCATTCTGGAGCATGCGGCGGTTGCCGGCCTCGATCCCAATCGCGGCATGGCCGAAATAAACGGCGAAACCATCGTTTTCAGTCACTCCATCCTGGCCGCCGGCCATCGGTCCTTTCCGTTGTTGCAGGGCCTGACACCGGGGCTGAAACAGCCGCTCGGCCAGCCGGTCAAGGGGCAGGCGGCGTTATTGAAAGCCGACATCGACCCGGCGCTACCGACGATCTTTCTCGACGGGCTCTATGTCGTCGCGCATGAGGGCGGGCACGCGGCAATCGGCAGCACCAGCGAGAACCGTTTTGACGACCCGACGTCGACCGACGCCCAGCTCGACGTGCTGATCGAGGCGGCGCGCGGCATCGTGCCATCTCTTCGCGACGCCCCCGTTGTCGAGCGCTGGGCCGGGCTTCGCCCAAAGGCGATAGACCGGGATCCGATGATCGGCCGCCATCCCGATCATCCACGCCTGATCGCGCTGACCGGCGGCTTCAAAGTCAGCTTCGGCCTCGCCCACCGGCTGGCGGAGGCGGCGATATGTATCGCAGACGATGCAGACTGCGGATTTTTGCTGCCGGAAAGCTTCGCAATTTCAAGCCACATCGCGGCGGCTTCACGTTAAACGTGAATTAGGCGCTGCTTCGTTTCGTTATTCTGTCATGCAAATCACCTATCTGCTTGCGCATCGACAGCGCCGGATCTGAACGGCGCTTACTTCCTTGATGGAGGAAATTGCATGCGCTATGCCATTTGCTTCACGCCTCCGGCGAGCGACCTGTTGTCGCTCGTGGCCGCCAATTGGCTTGGCCGAAACGTGTTTTCGGGCGATATGATGGAGCCTCCGGCAGTTCGTGGCCTCGGTATTCACGAGATCGCCTTCCATACCGCCGTGCCCCGGCGCTACGGTTTTCATGGCGTCTTGAAAGCGCCATTTCAGCTGTCCAACGACATGTCCGAATCGCAACTCCTGCGCGATCTGATGCGTTTTTCCGGGACCTTCGTTCCCTTTCAGATTCCGCGTATCGAAGTCGCCCGGCTCGGCAATTTCTACAGCTTGCTGCCGAGCACGCCTTGCGAGCAGATCCAGTATCTCGCCTCGGCGATCGTGCAGGAATTCGATCGTTTCCGCGCACCGCTCAGCGAGGCCGAGATCGAACGCAGTGATCCGGACGGGCTATCGGCGGCACAGTTTGCCAACCTTCATCGCTGGGGCAATCCCTATGTGATGGAAGAGTTCCGCTTTCATATGCCGGTGACAGGCCCCGTCAACGCGATCGACATGCCGCGCATCGAGCCGGCGCTGCGGACGATCTTCGAGCCTGTCCTGAGTGAGCCGGTCACGGTTTCGAACGTGGCGCTGATGATCGAGGAGGGCACGGGCGGCCCTTTCCGCGTTCATTCGCTGCATCCGATGGGTAAGGTCAGCGCGCGCAGGATCGCCTGACGAACCAATGCCTCAAAGGTTAGCGCCGGGGCGCCGGCGTTCGGACAGAACTCCGTTGCGCAGTTTCCGGCTCGACATTCCTGCTACGGATGCTACCGTTTCCTCTGTCTTTTCAGAGGGTGATTTAATGGTATCCGAGACTTATCCGCGCAATCTTGTCGGCTATGGGCGCCTGACGCCCGATCCGAAATGGCCGGACGAGGCGCGTGTCGCCGTGCAGTTCGTCATCAACTACGAGGAAGGCGGCGAAAGCTCGATCCTCGACGGCGATGCGGCCTCCGAAAACCTGCTATCGGAGATCGTCGGCGCGGCTGCCTGGCCGGGACAGCGCAACCTCAACATGGAATCGATCTACGAATATGGTTCGCGTGCTGGCTTCTGGCGGCTTTGGCGGATGTTCACAGATCTCAACGTGCAAGCGACCGTCTACGGCGTGACGCTGGCGATGGCCCGCAACCCCGAGGCCGTCGCCGCGATGAAGGAGGCCGGTTGGGAGATCGCCAGCCACGGCTACCGTTGGCTGGAATACAAGGATTTTCCCGAGGATCTGGAGCGCAAGCATATCCTCGAAGCGGTGCGCCTGCATACCGAACTTACCGGCGAGCGGCCCTATGGCATGTATCAGGGCAAGCCTTCCGACAATACGCTTCGGCTGGTGCAGGAGGAGGGCGGTTTCCTCTATTCCTCCGATTCCTATGCCGACGACCTGCCTTACTGGGTGAAGGGCGTCGACGGGAAACCCTTCCTGATCATCCCCTATACGCTCGAAACCAACGACATGCGTTTTGCCACGCCGCAGGGCTTCAATGCCGGCGATCAGTTCTTCACCTATCTAAAGGACGCCTTCGACACGCTTTACGAGGAAGGCAAGGCGGGCAGCCCGAAGATGATGTCGGTCGGCCTGCATTGCCGCCTCGTCGGGCGCCCGGGCCGGGCGGCGGCGTTGAAGCGCTTCATCGAATATGTACTGAAGCACGACAAAGTCTGGATTCCGCGCCGCATCGAGATCGCCGAGCACTGGCACAAGCACCATCAGCCGGAAGCGCTGTGATGATGTCGCGCGAGGATTTCGTCTCCCGCTTCGGCGGCGTCTTTGAACATTCCCCTTTCATCGCCGAGCGCGCCTATGACGCCGGCCACGTGACGGAACCGCTGGCGGCAGCCGGTGTGCATGCGGCCCTTGCCGCCATCTTCCGGGCGGCAAGCCCGCAGGAGCGTCTCGGGGTGCTCTGCGCCCATCCCGATCTTGCCGGGCGCCTTGCCATCTCTGGCGATCTCACGGAAGACAGCCGGAAGGAGCAGTCCGGCGCCGGTCTCGACCGCCTGAACCCGGCCGAACATGCCCGCTTCACCGAACTCAATTCGGCCTATGTCGAAAAATTCGGCTTTCCCTTCATCATCGCCGTCAAGGGGCTTACAAAGGACGACATCCTGTCGGCGTTCGAAGCGCGGATCGGCAATGGCCGAGACGAAGAATTGGCGACCGCGGCCGCGCAAGTCGAGCGGATCGCGCTGCTGCGCCTGACATCGATGCTGCCGGAGGCTGAATGAAAGAGCGGCGAGCGATCGACTATCTCAATGAGATGTATGAGGCGGCATCCGAAGCGCTGACCTTCGTCGGCGGAATGGATGAGGCTGCGTTTACCGGGGACAAGCTCACCTTCAAGGCGGTTGTCTTCTGCCACTTCACCATCGGTGCGGCGGCGTCCCGCCTGCTGGTGACACATCCGGAATTTGCGACCGAGCATCCCGACTTGCGGTGGACGAAAATCTGCGGCACGGGCAACCGTATCCTCGACGATCTCTTCGATCTCGATCCCTCCGAGATCTGGGAGGCGACGTATCGCACACTGCCGGAGCTTCTCTCCGCGATCGATGCCATCCGTCACTGGCATGCGCAAGGCGAGTGAAGTCATGCCCGATTTTCTCGACATCCGCCCGCTCACCCGATCCACCTTTGCTCCCTTCGGCGAGGTGATCGAGGCCGATCCGGCCGCAATGCGGCTCATCAATGGCGGCACAACGGAGCGTTTCCATGCGCTCGCCGCCACTGAGGCGACGGGCGAGGATGCGCGCGTCGTCATCAACCTCTTTCGCGGCCAGCCGCGTAGCTTCCCCTATGAAGTCACCATGATGGAGCGCCATCCTTTCGGCAGCCAGAGTTTCTCGCCGGTCTCGGGCCGTCCTTTTCTCGTCGTCGTCTCCGAGGATGAGAACGGCCGCCCGGGCAGGCCGCAGGTGTTTCTTGCGCGCGGCGACCAGGGGGTGAACTATCGCCGCAACGTCTGGCATCATCCGCTGATGGCGCTTGGCCAAGCCTCAGATTTCCTGGTCGTCGACCGCGACGGACCGGGCAACAATCTGGAAGAATTCTTTTTCGAAACCCCCTATATCATCGAAGAGCCAGCCCCATGACCGGACTGACCACGCATGTTCTCGACACCGCTCTCGGCAAGCCGGCCGAAGGCTTGAGGATCGATCTTTTCCAGCTCGACGGCGAGATTCGCAGGCATCTGAAGACGGTGGAGACCAATGCCGACGGCCGGGTTGATGGCGGCCCTATCCTTATTGGTGAAAATTTTCGAGCCGGTACCTACGAACTGGTCTTCCATGCCGGCGATTATCTGAGGGCCAGCGGCACGCCGCTGCCACATCCCGCCTTCCTCGATCTCGTGCCGATCCGCTTCGGCATTGCCGACGTCACGGCGCACTACCATGTGCCGTTGCTGATATCGCCCTATGGTTATTCTACTTACCGAGGGAGCTAGAGCCTTTCCTGGTCAGATTGCAGCATTCTGCCGGAGCAGGTTTTCGTCGGGGCAGAGGCGATTGGCGAAGGGCATACTTCGTGGTACGTCCGAGCCGATCGCCTCTGCCCTGGCGGAAAGATGCCCGGCCCTTCGGGTTGGCTGAAACGGGCCGGCTAATCGACCGGCCGGCTTGGCCGTAGAGCTTGGCTACGACGCGCGCCGGCCGGTCGACCATCCGACTCCGTTTGAGCCAACAGAATGCTTCAATCTGACCAGGAAAGGCTCTAGAAATGCGGTTTGCAGCAATTGCCGATATCCACGGAAATCATCTGGCGCTCGAGGCAGTGCTTGCTGATATTCGCGCGCAAGGCGTCGAGGAGATCGTCAATCTCGGCGATTTCTTCAGCGGCCCGCTCGAGGCCGGCAGGACGGCAGACTTGCTGATGCCGCTCGGCCTGACGTCGGTCCGCGGCAATCACGACCGCTACCTGATCGAACAGGATCCGGCGGCTATGCATGCTTCGGATGCCGCCGCCCATCGGCAATTGACGCCACCTCATCTCGACTGGCTGCGCGGCCTGCCATTCGATATCGTCTATCGCGGCGAGGTCTATCTCTGCCACGCGACGCCGAAGGACGACAATGTCTACTGGATGGAATCGGTTTCGCCGGAGGGCTTCGTCTTCCTGAAGCCGATCGAAGCGATCGAGGCGCTGGCCGAAGGCATCGACCTGCCGCTGATCCTCTGCGGCCATAGCCACATTCCCCGCGCCGTGCGGCTTTCCGATGGCCGCCTCATCGTCAATCCCGGCAGCGTCGGATGCCCGGCCTATGACGACGAGCTGCCCTATTACCACAAGGTGGAGGCTGGCCATCCGCTGCCGAGCTACGCCATTCTGGAAAAGACGGCGGGCGGATGGACGTGGCAGTTCCGAACCGTCGTCTACGACCATATGGCGATGTCGGCACTGGCCGCCGAAAGGGGCCGTGCCGACTGGGCGAGCGCGCTGGCAATGGGTTGGGTGAGATAGAGCATGATGCCGAAAATTGTGAGCAGTTTTCAGGCGACATCATGCTCTAACTATTTAATTTAGAACAGAATTCAGATTTTAGGCCGAACCGGCCTAAAATCATCCTGTTCTAGTCCAGACCCGCTTGCGCGGCGATCAGTCCTTCTTTGGTGCCGGCTTCGGCGCCGGAGGGATGATCGTTTGTGTCGGGGCTGCGGCCGGTATTGCCGGCTTTGCCGGGGCGGGCGTTGCCGGTCTTGCCGGTTTTGCGCCATCGAGATTTCCCAGAAGGGATGAGATGGCATCGTCGCCCTCGAAGCCGGCTTCCTTCATCAATTTGTCGAGAATCGGTTTGTTCGCCTGGTAGGAGAGGAGCTGGCCGGCCAGTCCTTCGCCAAGCCCGATACCGTTTCCGCCGGTCGCTCCATTTCCGCGACCGAGCATGCCGCCGGTGTCGAATATCCTGATATCGGAGATTTTCTCGATCGGCTTGACCGCTTCGGCGAGCGCCTGCGGAATGATGCGGATCCGTTCGCGGGTGATCTCGAACTCGATGATAGCAGAGCTCAGCTTGTTGCGCGCGTCGTTGAGCAATGCCTCGCTCTCGGCCGCGGCCTTGCCGGTTTCGAGAATGCCCTTGGCCTTGATGATCGCCGCATCCGCCTCGGCGGTTGCGAGCGTCTTGATGGCTTCGGCCTGGTCGCTTGCCGCCTGTTTTTCGGCCTCGGCGCCGACGGTGACGGCAGTCGCTTCCGTCTCGGCTTTCTTGCGCGCATCGATCACGGCAATCTGCTTTTCGCGTTCGGCAATCTCGATCGCCTTGGCGGTGCCGACCTTTTCTTCTGCTGCTATCGCCAGCGCGCGGGCCGTTTCAGCCGCCGCCTTCGCCTCGGATTCTTCACGGCTCTTGTTGGCAACGGCGATCGCGCTCTCCTGTGCCACGATCTGGAGGTCACGCTTGGCTTCGGTTTCGCGTTGCTGGACGGCACGGGCGGCGTCGATGTTGGCGCTTTCGCGAGCCTGTTTGGCAGATGCCTCGCGTTCGGCGATCGCCTGTTCGGAAGCGATTCGGGCTTCCTCCTCGGCGCGTTTTGCGGCCTGCTCCTGCTGCGCGGTTTCGGCGCGTGTCGCCGCGGATTTGTTGGCGATGTCCCGTTCCTGGCTGAGTTCGGCTTCCCGCTTGGTCCGCTCGATGGTCAGCGATTGCTGACGGGCCTCGAGATCCTTCTGGGCGATGGCGACTTCGGTGTCGCGAACGATCTCGTTTCGCTCCTTCTTGCGTCCCTCGGTGATGCGGGTCAATGCCGCGAGGCCCTGCGCGTCGAAGAAGTTGTTGGCGTTGAAATGCTTGATGTCGGTCTGGTCGAGGCGTGTCAGCGACACGGATTCGAGTTCGAGGCCGTTCGACTGAAGATCGGCGCCGACAGCTTCTTGCACGGCCTTGACGAAATCCATGCGCTGCTCCTGCAGCGCGTCGAGATTCATCGTCGCGGCCACCGAGCGAAGGCCGTCGACGAATTTCGCCTCGATCAGGATGCGCAGAGCCTCGGCGTCGTTGGTGCGGTTGCCGAGTGTCTGAGCTGCAAGCGCAATTGAGGAGGCATCGGGTTTCACGCGTACATAGAACTCGGCGCCGATATCGACGCGCATGCGGTCCTTGGTGATCAATGCATCGCCTTCGCCGCGGCGAACCTCGAGCCGCAGTGTCTTCAGATTGACCCGAGCGGTCGAGTGGAAGATCGGCAGGACGACCGAACCGCCGTCGAGCACGACCTTCTGGCCGCCGAGACCGGTGCGCACATAGGCCTCGTCGCGGCTGGAGCGCGTGTAAAGCGAGGCGAGGACAAAACCGATGCCGAAGATCAGAACAATCCCAATGCCGGCTGGTAGAATAACGTCGTACATCATTGCTGCTCCCTGAAAGATTGATTGTCCGCATCGGCGGGGTCAACCGGCGCGGGAATGGCGATAAACACATTTGCCTTGTGATCGACGAGAAGTACCGAAGCGCCGATCGCGAGGGGACCTTCGCCCTTGGCGGCCCGGGCTCGAAGCACATGCCAGTTTCCATGTTGATCCTTGACGCGGACGCGGCCCGGCAGCCCCTGATCGAGCGGGCCGATCGAAACCTCGGCGGTCCGGCCGAGCAGGGCGTCGAGATCGACCGCATAGGTCTCGTCGTGCGGTACGACTCGCGCCACGGTTCTGCTCGATGCCCTGACCATGGGGATGGTTGCCAGCGCGGCAGGTATGACGGCTATCAAGCTTGGCAGTGGCGCCCAGAAGGCGTTGGCGACGGCCTGCAACGCAAAGCCCGTCATCGCGAACAAGCCGAGCGTCAGCATCATGAGAATCAGCAGGGGAACACCGCCGAGATTGAGCCAGGAAAGGTAAGCCAGGATGCCGTCATGGCCATGAACCTCCGGCTTTCCCAGAAATTCCGTCATCGAAAAGCCCATGACCATCGCGAGCATCTCGATCGCGGTCAGGCCGACAAGGATAGTTGCGGCGATGGCGAAGGGCGCACATTCCGGTGAGAAAAGGAGCTCCATCGGCGCTACCGGTTATCCGCTTTGAAGCGGGCGAGGCGGGCTTCGATTGCCTGTTCGCGGTGCAACCGGTCGAGTTCGTCCAGTTCGGAACTATGGGCATGCTCGCCAGCGGGAACCCCGGTCAGCCGCGAGACCGCTGCGGCAGCGCGGGCGGCGTCCGGACCCGGTGCCGGCTGGCTTTGGCCGGTAGCGTGCTCGGGATGCCTTGCGATGCTGCGCTTGAAATCGGCAAGGCGAGCATCCGCCTCGCGGCGCGTGGCGAGCACGGCCTGCAGGGCTTTCTGGCCTTCGTCCACCTGTTCCCTGGCATCGGCCAGCGCCTTGTCGAGCGCTGCGATTTGGGATTCGAGATCGATCTGGCGGGCAACGCCGGCCTTTGCCAAGTCATCCCGCTGAGACGAGACGGCTAGGCGGATCTTGGAGTCGAGCGCGTTCATGTCTTCGACGATTTCGTCCCGGCGGCTCTGGATGCGGTATTCCTCCGCGCGAGCCTTGCCGAGATCGGTGCGGGCGTCTTCCGCTGCGGCATCGATCTCGCGGATCGCCTGTTCGATGATGGCGATCTTGTTTACGCCTTCCGCCTTGTCGATCGCCGCATTCGCGATACCCGCGATCAGGCGACCCATGCGTGAGAGAATGCCTTCGTTCGTCATGTTTTCCTCCATCGGAGCGGAATTCGGCGTGACGCCGATGTGAATCTCGTAGCGATCCCGGCCCGCAACGAGGTAGGCCGGAAAAATACTCTCCCATCCCCGTGAATAACCCGCGACATCGTAGGGCACGGCAACGCGTCCGTGCACTGTGGCGATCGTCAGGTCCGAGGGCCCTTTGATGGCGAAGAGCTTGTCATCGAGCGGCAGATATGGCGGATCGGCGCTCACGCCGCGATTGGCGGCGAAATCGCGAAGGCCGAGTGTCACCAGCCGTGCTGGCAGGCTTGTCTGCTCGCGGACGGTTTCATAGGCAAGCTCATGCAGGACGACGAGATTGGCGCCCGCCCTGTCGTGGATGAGTTCACTGAGGATGTCGATCATCCTCCGATAGGCGGCAACCGTATCGTCCAGCGCCTGCCGGGCAGAATCATCAGGCGCCAGCGTGTAGCGCAGTAGCGATGGGTGGGGTGTCTTGCCTGTGTTCGCCATGAAGTAAAACATAAAGCACCGCTTTGGTGCTTTCAAGGGTGCAGCGCTAAAAATGCAACCTATGTTTAACATGCAGTTGAAGGAGGAAGGCAGGGTCGATCAACCGAGACATTTCATGAGCTCCGGCTGGCGGCAGTGAAGCGGCGGCAGATCGGCTCGGCTCGCTACCGGGTGGCTGTGTGGGCCTCGCGAATACCGGCGCTGATGCGATTGATGATCGTCCATATGAGAAGTAAAGCCACCACCGCCCAAAGCCACGATGTCCATGCTGCAAACGTCCCACCGACCGCGACAAAGGTGCCGAGCGCGCCGAAAAGCACCGCACGGTCGCTTTTGCCCAGCGGCCCGTCGTAACGCCGGCTTGCGCCGACCGTTTGACCCAGAACGCCGGTAAATTCCGTCAGCGCCGAGAGGAATATGACTGATATCGCCGGCATCAAGCCGCTCGGATCGATGAGCGCGAACGGCAAATACAGGGCGACATCCGACACGACATCACCGATCTCGTTCAGATACGCGCCTAAAATGCTCTTCTGCCCATGTTCGCGCGCAAGCATGCCGTCAATGGCGTTGAGGCCCATGCGCAGGAGAAACCATATAGGCACCAGCAGGAACCAATGCGGAAGCCGGGCGACGCTCAGAAAAAGGCCCAATGCAACCGAGACGGCGGCGGCAACTGAAGTCACCTGATTGGCGGTGACGCCTCGCGCCGCGAGGGAGCGCACGAGAGGGCGAAGAATATTCTGAAACCGGGACTTCAATTGATAAACAGACATGCGACCTCAGTGGAATATCGTGGCGTTTGATCAGTCTATCTCGGCTCGGGCAGTGAAGATCGTCGTAGCTGTGAGGAAGCCCGCACTTTATATCGGTTCACGCATAGGACTTACATTTGCAACTAGACTTTTGCAATGAAAGCAAATCACTGTGCTCGCCAATGGATGAAATCTATCCACCTATCAGAATTGGAGAAGACCGTGCTGCAAACTGCCGATAGCGAGCAACCGTCCTCGACGGCCAGACCAATGCGTGAATCCGAATTCGCTTCGCATGACGGTACTCGACTGTTTTACCGGATGTGGCCCGCGACCGGGGCTTCCCCGAAGGGCGCAGTCATTCTTCTCCATCGCGGCCACGAGCATGGCGGCCGCGTCGCCCATCTCGCCACCGAGCTCGGCCTCGATGATTTTGCCTTCTACGCCTGGGACGCACGCGGCCACGGGCGTTCGCCGGGAGAGCGCGGCTATTCGCCATCCTTTGCGGCCTCGGCGCATGATCTTGATTGCTTCGTTCGCCATGTCAGAGAGACAAGCGGTGTTTCAGTCGAAGACATCGCCGTCATTGCACAGAGCGTCGGCGCGGTTCTGGCCACCACCTGGGTGCACGACTATGCGCCGCCAATCCGTGCGCTCGTGCTGGCCTCCCCAGCCTTCAGCGTCAAACTCTACGTGCCTTTTGCCAAGGAAGGCATTGCGCTCTGGGAAAAGCTCAAGGGGACATTCTTCGTTAACTCCTATGTCAAGGCGAGGTTTCTGACGCATGATCCCGAGCGGATCGCCTCGTATGAATCCGACCCATTGATCTCCCGGCCGATTGCCTCCAACGTCCTGTTGCAGCTCTATGAGGCGGCGGCCCGCGTCGTCGGCGACGCCCGCGCCATTACGGTTCCAACCCAAATGCTGATCTCGGGGAGCGACTGGGTGGTGCGACAGGCACCGCAGCACCGGTTCTACGAAAACCTCGGCAGCCGAATCAAGGAACGGCATGTGCTTGCCGGCTTCTACCATGACACGCTTGGCGAAAAGGACCGCGCAATTGCGCTCGCCGAGATCCGCCGTTTTATCGATGCACGTTTCGCCGAGCCTCGGGCGCCTGTCGACCTTCGCACCGCCCATATCCAGGGCTATACCAAGGATGAGGCCGACCGGCTTGCGAGCCCTCTGGATGCCACATCTCCACGCGGCATCTACTGGGCGCTCAGCCGTCTCAACATCAGGCTCGGGGCGCTGGTGTCCGAAGGCATAAAGACCGGGGTCAAGACCGGTTTTGATTCCGGCTCGACGCTCGATTACGTCTACGAGAACAGGCCGCGCGGGCTCGGTCCCGGCGGGCGGTTGATCGACAAGGTGTTCCTCGAGGCGATCGGCTGGCGCGGCATCAGGCAGCGCAAGTTGCATTTGCAGGAACTAATCGACCGCGGGCTGCTGCACCTGAAAGCAGCCGGCCGCAGTACTCATATACTCGACATAGCGGCCGGGCACGGCCGCTATGTCCTTGATGCAATCGAGACCGCTGCCGCGCGTCCCGATAGTGCGCGGTTGCAGGACTATTCCCCCGTCAATGTCGATGCCGGCCGCAACAGCATCGCCGCGCGGGGACTGGGCGATTTCGTCAGTTTCCGCCAGCAGGATGCCTTTGACGGCGAAGGGCTGGCTGCAATCACGCCGGCTCCAGATCTCGCGATTGTCTCCGGCCTTTACGAGCTGTTTTCCGACAATGCGATGATCGCCGCTTCGCTCGGCGGGATGGCCCGCGCGATGCGGCCCGGTGGCCTGCTGGTCTACACCAACCAGCCATGGCATCCGCAACTGGAGATGATCGCCCGCGCCCTGACCTCTCATCGCGGCGGCGAGGCATGGGTGATGCGGCGGCGGACGCAAGAGGAAATGGACCAGTTGGTCGCGACAGCCGGTTTCCGCAAGATCGAACAGCGCATCGACCAGTGGGGCATTTTCACGGTCTCGCTGGCCGAGAGAGTTTGAGGGCAAAGGGTGGAGAAGGCACGTTCTACTTTTTCCCAGGGAACACCGGTCCCGAAGCGGGCGGCGCTCTGGCTCGCCTTCCTAGCGCCGTTCTTCTATCTCAGCTATGGCGGCGCCAATTGGCTGGCTTCGCAGCGCGCTGACGTGCCGAACGTCGCCTTCGCATGGGAAAGCGCCATTCCTTTCCTCGGGTGGACGATCATTCCCTATTGGTCGATCAATCTATTCTATGCACTCTGCCTGTTCATCAACACGACGCCGCGCGATGTGGATAGGCTGGCGAGGCGTTATCTGACGATCCAAATAATAGCCGTCGCCTGCTTTGTCGCGTTTCCGCTCGAAGCGACCTTCGTGCGGCCGGCAACGAGCGGCCTGCCTGGTTTCATGTTTGCCGTGCTCGGCGGCTTCGATAAGCCGTTCAACCAGGCGCCGTCGCTGCATATCGCGCTCCTGGTGGTGATCTGGGACCATCTGCGCGGCCGGTTGCCGCACAAGGTACGCTTCCTTTGGCACCTCTGGTGCTTCCTGATCGGTGCCTCCGTGCTGACCACGTGGCAGCATCACGTCATCGACATACCGACCGGCATGCTGCTCGGCTTTTTTGCCGCCTGGCTTTTTCCGCGCGATGCCGGTTCGCCTCTTGCGAATTTTGCGATGAGCGGCGATCCAAAGTCGCGCCGTCTCGGCATCTATTATCTATGTGGTGCCGTCGCATTTCTCGGCCTTGCGGCGCTCTTCACTCCTCTATCGGCGGCAGCCCTGTTGTTGCTCTGGCCGGCTGTTGCGCTGGCGATCGTCGCACTCGGATATTTCGGCGCCGGCCCGCAGATATTCCAGAAACGCGTCGATGGCCGGGCAACGCTTGCCGGCCGCTGGCTGCTGGCACCTTACCGGCTCGGCGCTCTCATCAATATTCGGCTCTGGACCCGGAGAATGCCGGCTTCTGTGGCGATCGCCGACGGCGTCCATCTCGGTCGTTTTCCGCGTCGCCACGAGGCCAACCGTTTTGCCACGGTGATCGACATGACCGGCGAACTTCAGCGCCCGAGCGGGACGCTCGCGCGCTGGTGCAGCTTTCCGACCCTTGATCTTACAGCCATCGACAAGATCCAGGCGCTCGCCGCGGCAAACCTCATCGAGATTGCGCGCCAGCAGGGACCGGTTCTCGTCTGCTGTGCGTTGGGCTTCCAGCGGAGCGCCTGCGTCATCGTGGGTTGGCTGCTCATCAGCCGACGTTGCGAAGATCCAGCCGAAGCAGTGCGGCTGATCGAACGGGCGGGGCGGCGTATTCATCTGCCCGCAGAAAGTATCCACGCCGTGACGGAGGGCTTGCAATGACGCAGTGGAATGCCGCGGCCTTGGCGGCAGCGCGAAATCTCGGCCGCAATTCGATCTTCTGCGGGCTGATAGCGCTGCTGCCACTGGTTGCCGGCCCGATCGCCGTGGGATATCGAGGCTTCGCTCCATCGCTCGGCTGGCTTTCGATCCTCGTTTTCTGCGTGATTGTCCTTGCGCTGGCGGTCCATCTTCTCTTCGATGCGCTGCTGTTTCGTTTCGCGTCGAGCCACGAGACCGAGGCCGCCGGTCTTGCCGCCGTCGACGACCTGCTGTCCAGGATGCAGCTTCGCAAGCCTGAGAAGACGCCGACTGGCCTGGAGAAGCGGATTGCCGGATCGCGCCGTATCGTCTGGCGGCAGCGTTTTGCACTCGCCGCCTGTCTCGTGATTTTCGCGATCCTTCTGCTCGATGCAAGCGACAGCCTGCCGCTATGCTGAATCGCATGCGGTCGTGACTCTTCTAGGCTGGCTTCTCAAGCAGGTCACTGCCGCCCGTCGATGATCGACGAATTCACGTCATTGATGTCGCGCTTGCCGCAGAGTGCCATGGTGATGTCCATCTCCTTGCGGATGATGCCGAGCGCCAACGATACGCCTTCCTTGCCCATGGCGCCGAGACCATAAAGGAAGGGGCGGCCAATGTAGGTGCCCTTGGCGCCGAGCGCCACGGCCTTCAGCACGTCCTGGCCGGAGCGGATGCCGCCGTCGAGATGGACCTCGATACGGTCGCCGACGGCGTCGACGATCTTCGGCAGTGTGCTGATCGAGGAGGGGGCGCCGTCAAGCTGACGCCCGCCATGATTGGAGACGACGATCGCATCGGCGCCGGTGTCGGCGGCCGCCTTCGCATCCTCCGGATCGAGTATGCCCTTGATGATCAGCGGGCCGCCCCATTGTTCCTTGATCCAGGCGACATCGGCCCAGGACAGCCGCGGGTCGAACTGCTCGTGTGTCCATGCGGAGAGCGAGGCGATATTGGTGACATTTTTTGCATGGCCGACGATATTGCCGAAGCTGCGGCGCTTGGTCTGCAGCATGTCCAGGCACCAGAAAGGCCGGGTCGCCATCTGCCAGACATGTTTCGGGGTGAATTTCGGCGGTGCCGACAGGCCGTTGCGCAGGTCTTTATGCCGCTGGCCGAGGATCTGCAGATCGGCGGTCAGCACCAGCGCCGAGCATCCGGCCGCCTTGGCGCGATTGATGAGGTTGAGGACGAAATCCTTGTCCCTCATCACATAGAGCTGGAACCAGAAAGGGCGCGTCGTCGCTGACGCCACGTCCTCGATCGAGCAGATGCTCATCGTCGAAAGCGTGAAGGGAACGCCGAACTCCTCGGCGGCACGTGCCGCCAGCATCTCGCCGTCGGCATGCTGCATGCCGGTCAGGCCGGTTGGCGCCAGGGCCACCGGCATCGACACTTTCTGGCCGATCATCGTCGTTGCCAGCGTGCGGTCGGTCATGTCGACCATCACCCGCTGGCGCAGCTTGATGTGGCTGAAATCGCTCTCGTTGGCTGCATAGGTCGATTCCGTCCAGGCGCCCGAATCCGCATAGTCGAAAAACATCTTCGGCACACGGCGCTGTGCGAGCTTTTTCAGGTCGGCGATGGTGAGCGGATTGGCCATGAATTGAACCTTCACATCTGAATGCAGCCATGGGCCATAACATGAATTTCGCCGGAGGGTTACGGGAAATTGGGGCCGCGCCGGCTGCATTTCGCGGTTCGAATCCGAGAGTAACAGGCGTGTCAGCAAAGCTGCGCCTTTAACGCAACACCGGCCACATAGGTCTCGGCGATCGCCCGATCGTCGCCCATCGTCTGCAGCAGGAAGAGTTCCTCGGGCAGCGTCTTCACCACTTCCATCTTCAGCGCCATGGCGGGTGTCGCCGTTGCATCGAGAACGACGAGATCGGCCTCTGTGCCGGGTTCCAGCGTACCGATCCGGTCCGCCAGCGACAGCGCCTCGGCATTGCCGCGGGTCATCAGATAATAGCTTTCCAGCGGGTTCAGCCGTTCGCCGAGCAACTGCTGGATCTTGTAGGCCTCATCCATCGTCCGCAGCATCGAATAGCTGGAACCGCCGCCGATATCGGTCGCCACGCCGATACGGACCGGCTTTTCCCGCCGCGCCAGCGCCTTCAGCGGAAACAGGCCTGAGCCGAGGAAGAGGTTCGAGGTTGGGCAGTGAACGGCGACGGCGCCTGTCTCGCTCATCACATCGGCTTCGCGCTCGGACAGGTGGATGGCGTGGCCGAAGAGGCTTTTCGGCCCGAGCAGGCCGTAGCGGGCGTAGATGTCGGTATAGTCGAGCGCGTCGGGATAGAGTTCGCAGGTGAATTTGATCTCGTCGTGATTTTCCGAAAGATGCGTCTGGATGTGCAGTTCGGGAAATTCGCGGGCGAGGGCTGATGTTGCTTCCATCTGCGCTGGTGTCGAGGTGATGGCAAAGCGCGGGGTGATGGCGACGTGGTTGCGGCCCTTGCCGTGCCAGTCCGATATCACCTGTCGGGTCTCGTCATAGCCCATCTCGGGCGTGTCGAGCAGGCCCTGCGGGGCATTGCGGTCCATCATTACCTTGCCGCCGACCATGCGCATATTGCGCTTCAGCGCCTCGGCGAAAAAGGCGTCGGCCGAGGTCTTGTGCACGGAGCAATAAGCGACCGCCGTCGTCGTCCCATGGCGGATCAACTCGTCGTAGAAATGCGTGGCGATCCTTTCGGCATGCGCGCTTTCAACGAATCGGCATTCCTCGGGAAAGGTGTAGGTGTTCAGCCATTCGAGCAGGTTGGCCGCATAGGAGGCAATCACCTGCATTTGCGGAAAATGCAGGTGCATGTCGATGAAGCCGGGCATGATCAGATGCGGGCGATGGTCGATCTCGGCTGCGTCCCCGGCTGCTTTTGCCTTGACGTCGGCATAGGCGCCGATTGCCGCGATCAGCCCATTCTCGATCAGCAGGCCGCCATCCTCCTCGAAGAGATAGCTTTGGCTGTCGGTAAGGCTTAGCGGCGCGCGATGGAAGGAAAGCAGGCGGCCGCGCAGGAGTGTCGTCGTCATTGTGTCTTGCCTTCGACTGCGCTCTCGAACCAGGCGACGAGCAGCTTGCGTTCATCCGGCGTGATGTCGGTGATGTTGCCGGGCGGCATGGCATGGCTGCGGCCCGCCTGTATATAGATCTCGCGGGCATGGGCGGCGATTTGCGCGTCGTTTTCGAGCATCACGCCCTTCGGCGGCCGCACAATGCCCTCATAGACCGGCTCGGCTGCATGGCACATGGAACAGCGCGTCGAGACCAGTTGCTTGACGGCGGGGAAGTGCGGATCGCCGGCGAATTGCTGGAAGGCAGGCGCGACCGCTGCGGCATCCGTTTCGCCGGTTAGCAGCTTCGGCACAGTCGAAAGCCACATGATCAGGATGAAAAGGATCACGGTGACGATCCAGGTCCAGGTCGGCCGGCCCTTCCTCGCATGCGTCGTGTTGAACCAGTGGCGGATGGTGACGCCCATCAGGAAGACCAGGGCCGCGATCACCCAATTGAACTGAGTACCGAAGGAGAGCGGATAATGGTTCGACAGCATGAAGAAGATGACGGGCAGCGTCAGGTAGTTATTGTGTAGCGAACGCTGCTTGGCGACCTGCCCGTATTTGGGATCGGGAACCCGTCCGGCGATGAGGTCGGCGACGACGATCTTCTGGTTCGGAATGATGATCATGAAGACGTTGGCCGACATGATCGTCGCGGTGAAGGCGCCGAGATGCAGGAAGGCGGCACGGCCGGTGAAAAGCTGCGTATAGCCCCAGGCCATGAAGACGAGCACGACGTAGAGCACCGCCATCAGTCCCCAGGTGTTCCGCC
This sequence comes from Rhizobium sp. LARHSG275, assembly GCF_052871115.1. Taxonomy (NCBI): domain Bacteria; kingdom Pseudomonadati; phylum Pseudomonadota; class Alphaproteobacteria; order Hyphomicrobiales; family Rhizobiaceae; genus Rhizobium; species Rhizobium sp. LARHSG275. Next base: position 78,878 of record NZ_JBIXJN010000008.1, read on the forward strand.
CGAGCGGCGACTTGCAGAGCCGATCGTAGACGATCCAGCCGAGCGCCAGCGACGCCAGCGAGATCAGGATCGCGACGGGCGGGCTGATATCGAGCACGTGCCGGTCGATCAGTAAGAGGTCGGCGCCTCCGTAATAGACGATGCACAGCATCAAAAAACCGGAAATCCAGGTGAAATAACTCTCGTATTTAAACCAGGTCAGGTGCTCCGGCATCTGGACGGGCGCCACCAGATATTTCTGGATATGATAGAAGCCGCCGCCATGGACCTGCCATTCCTCGCCATAGGCTCCGGCTGGCAGATGTGGGCGCTTCACCAGTCCGAGATCGAGCGCGATGAAATAGAAGGACGATCCGATCCAGGCGATCGCGGTAATGACATGGAACCAACGCGCCGCGAAGGCGAGCCATTCCCATGCTATGGCATATTCATACATCGAGTTCCCCTATCTTCCTCCGACTCGTGACATTGCGGAAATTTTGGCGGGGAGGGAAGAGGAGATTGAAGAACTGCACACGCGCAACGACCGGCGCGGCCAAGGAGCAATGGCAGAATCGCCGCGCCCGTCGAGATCTTCGGCCGTTTTGCCGAAGTTACCGATCGCGGTCGGATCACCGATCTTCTGTCGCGTGCCTAAAAGCTGCCGAGAAGGCTGTGCATTATCTCTTACTTATACTGAATCTGCTAATTCAGCAGATCTTGAACTGCGACGACTCGATTACAGTTATTTTTGCAGGCCGCCGGAATAAAATAAGAACCGTTAGATCATCGGCGGCGCATTCATCGACGGAGAAGATGCCGATGCGCAGTATTCTGACGTGTGTGATGATTGCCTATGCGTCGTTGGCGACGGCTCACGACGCACCCTCGGGGTGGAGTTACGACCCCTATTGTTGTAACGGCGACAGTCATAATGGCGATTGCCAGATGATCCCATCGAAAAGCGTGGCAGTGACGCCAGGCGGATATCGTGTGACGCTGCTGCCGGGCGACCACCGGATGGTCACGCATGCTCATGTCTTCCTGCTGCCGATGACGAAGGCGATGCAATCCGGTGACAACGACTATCATCTCTGTCTGTTCCCGAACGAGGATACGCCGCGCTGTTTCTACGCGCCGGAGATGGGATATTGAAGGCGGGACCGCAGGACCGGACCCAGCTCATGAAACGGGTCCGGCGTGCGATGCTCTAATTTCCGGCTGCCTTCATCTCCTCAAGGATCCAGTTGCGGAAAGCCTTGATCTTCGGCACGTTGCGACGGTTTTCGGGGTAGACGAGCCAGTAGGCCTTGCCGTCGCTGCGGGTCAGTTCGAAGGGCTGATAGAGCCGGCCGAGCGCGATCTCGGCGGCATAGAAGGAAGGATGAAGGATGGCGACGCCATGGCCGGCGATTGCCGCGTCAGCTTCCACTGCCTGCGAGCCGAGCTGGTTGCGCGGGCGCCGATCGAGATCAGTCTCGGTGACGCCTGCTGCCTCGAACCATTGTTTCCACCAGATGTCGCCGGCGTCGAAGAGATCGAACTTCAGGAGATCGCGCGGCTCCCTGATGCCGCCTGCCGTCTCCGCCAGCTTCGGGCTCAGCATCGGCGTGAACTCCAGACCCATCAGTCGGTGCAGCGTCAGCCCCGGCCAGTTGCCGTCGCCCCAGCGGATGCCGACGTCGATCTGCTCGCGGGCGAAGTCGATGATGTCAGAGCTCGCCTGAAAGCGCACCGCGATTGCCGGATGCTTCAAGTGGAAGGAGCCGAGGCGCGGCGCCAGCCATTTCGAGGCGAAGGTATGGGTCGAACTGATCGCGAGCGTGCCTTCGACGCTGTCGCGCGCCGTCGCCATCGCGTCGTGCAGCATGGCAAAGGCTTCGGTCACCTTCGGCGCCAGCCGCTCACCGGTCTCCGTCAGTGCGATCTGGCGGGGACGGCGCAGGAAGAGCGGCTCGCCAACATTCTCCTCCAATAGCTTGATCTGATAGCTGACGGCCGTCTGCGTCATGCCGAGTTCATCGCCTGCCTTGGTAAAACTTCCAAGCCGGGCAGCGGCCTCGAAGACGCGCAGCGCATTCAGCGGGAATTGCTTCGACAGTTTCATGGATAAGTTCTCTTGATGCAGGCAGACGGTCGTTCGATTGGAATTGCAGCATTTTTGGCGGCAAACTGCAACTCATACCATCAATCTATCGAGGTGATCTCATGGACTGCCATGTTATCGAAGAGGGCCGGCCGCAGCAGAGAATCCAGATTTTCCGGCGTCTTGCCGGCTGGCTGGCAAGCGGCGCTGATCGTTTCCGCCGTCTACCCCGGCTCGATCTCAATGCGGCGCCCGATCGCGTCAAGCGCGATCTCGGTTTCCTCGACGGACGCGATCCCTACTACGAAGACGAACGCATGCGGTAGGCGCCGAGCGCCGTCAGGATCTCGGCGGCGGTCATGGCGGCGATCACCTCAGGGCGCTTGTCCCTGACTGCCGCGCCGCCGATCGGCAGCGTCAGCCGCTCCATCCAGCCGGGCTCTCCGCCGCCTTCACGGGAAAGCCAGCTTGCGAAGGTGGCGCGCTTGGTGGCCGAGCCGATCATGCCGGTATAGGCGAGATCCGGTCTTTCCAGCGCTTCGCGGGCGATAAGGAAATCCAGCGCGTGATCGTGCGTCAGGATGACGACCGCGCCGCCGGCCGGAATATCCTTCACCAGTGCTTCCGGCATCGGCATGAGCCGCGTCCTCGTCTCGGAAGGCAGGTTGGCGAGTTCCTCCCGCCGCGTCTCGACGACCGTCACCGACAGCGGCAGCGGCGCAAGGGCTGTTGCCAGCGCCCGGCCGACATGGCCGGCACCGAAGAGATAGACCTCCGGCAGACGCTCGACCTCACTGGTTAGCCTGGCCTCGATTTCTTCAGCAACCTCCTGCGTCACCCGGCGAAATCGCAACTGTGTACGCCCACCGCAGCACTGACCGATGCCAGGTCCGAGCGGGATATCCATCTGCGCCATTCCGCCGGTTCCCGCGAGCATGTTCCGCGCATTCGCGATCGCCATGAACTCGAGCTGCCCTCCGCCGATCGTGCCCCATAGGGCTTCAGCCGAGACGAGCATGAAGGTGCCGGCCTCACGCGGGGTGGAGCCCTGCGTGCCGGTGATATCGACGAGGATGCAGTCCGGGTGGGCGGCGAGGAAAGGGGGAATGTCGGTCATGGGTGGATAATCCCGCGACCTTGGGAGTATGGCGGAAAAACCCCCTCATCCGACCCTACGGGCCATCTTCTCCCCGCTGGGGAGAAGAGGGAGCATGCGGCGCTCTCAACGATCCTATCTGCGCTCTTACGTGTGGTGTCTTCTGGTACGGTGGCGGATTGCTTTGACAAGGCATATACGTGTCGCTCCCTCTTCTCCCCACCGGGGAGAAGGTGGCCCGTAGGGTCGGATGAGGGGGTGTGGTTCAAGCGCATCACGGTTTCACATCCTCGGGACGAACGATCGCAGGATAGAAGCGAAGAATATCATCTCGCTGGAATATCCGCCTTTCAAGTGCGGTAAGGATCGTTTCAAGGACTGCTCTTCGTTCTTTGGTTATTTCATGGTTCCAAAAACGCAGGACGGAATATCCAGCACCATTCAGCCACACGGTTCGTGCTTCGTCAGGCAAGTCTCCAGGATGATGAAACCCATCGATTTTGACAATCAGCCGTTCTTCCCGACACAGAAAATCGACGATGTAGGTCCCGAGTGGGACTTGTCGCGCAAATTTATATCCATTCAGCCGCCGGTCTCGCAGATTCCCCCAGAGCCGATATTCTTCCTCGGTTTCGTTCCTCCGCAGCCTGCGCCTAGCCGGTTTTGCCCGGCCGCCTTTTCGTGATGTCAGGTTCATCTTGCTGTGACATCGGGTTGTGTGTCGTTACGCCTTGGCCTTCATCCGCTCGACCGCCATCAGCACCCTCTCCGGCGTCGCCGGGGCGTCGAGCCTTGGGCAGACCTTGTAGTTGGCCACACTTGCTACCGCCATCGACAGCGCTTCCAGCACCGAGATCGCCAGCATCAAGGGCGGCTCTCCGACGGCCTTGGAGCGGCCGATGGTGGCCTCAGTGTTCTCGGACCATTCGGCAAGGCGCACGTTGAAGATCTTCGGGCGGTCGGAAGCGAGCGGGATCTTGTAGGTCGAGGGGGCATGGGTGCGCAGCCGGCCCTTGTCGTCCCACCAGAGTTCTTCCGTCGTCAGCCAGCCCAGGCCCTGCACGAAGCCGCCTTCGACCTGGCCCATATCGATCGCCGGGTTCAGCGAGCGGCCGACATCGTGGAGGATGTCGGTGCGGTCGATCAGATATTCGCCGGTCAACGTATCGATCGACACCTCGGTGCAGGAGGCGCCGTAGGCGAAATAATAGAAGGGTGTGCCGCGGCCGGCCTTGCGGTCCCAGTGGATCTTCGGCGTCTTGTAGAAGCCGGCGGCGGAAAGCTGGACGCGGGCGAAATAGGCCTGCTTGATGAAATCGGGGAAGGGGATCTCGATCTCGCCGACGCGCACGCGGTTCGGCAGGAAGGCGACGTCGGCGGCCCCAACATCCCATTTCTCGGCGGCAAAGGCCACCAGCCGTTCCTTGATCTGGCGGGCGGCGTCATAGGCGGCCATGCCGTTCAAGTCCGAGCCGGAGGAGGCGGCAGTGGCCGAAGTGTTCGGCACCTTAGCCGTCGTCGTCGCGGTGATCTTCACCCTGTCGATATCGACCTGGAAGCTGTCGGCCAGCACCTGCGCCACCTTGGTGTAGAGGCCCTGGCCCATTTCGGTGCCGCCATGGTTCAGGTGGATCGAGCCGTCCTGGTAGATGTGGACGAGGGCGCCGGCCTGGTTGAAGGCTGTCATGGTGAAGGAGATGCCGAATTTCACCGGCGTCAGCGCGATGCCCTTTCTGATATAGCGGCTGTCGCGGTTGAAGGCGATGATGGCGTTGCGCCGTGCCTGGTATTCAGCCGTTTCCTCCAACTCCTCGACGACGCGGGCGATGATATTGTCCTCGACCTCCTGGTGGTAGGGGGTGAGGGTGCGCCCGGAGCCCGGCTGGCCGTAGAAATTCAGCTTGCGGACATCAAGCGGATCCTTGCCGACCGCATAGGCGATCTCCTCGATGAAGCGTTCGGCGCCGAGCATGCCCTGCGGCCCGCCGAAGCCGCGAAAGGCGGTGTTGGAGACGGTATGCGTCTTCAGCGGCTTCGAGGTCAGATGCACATGCGGATAGAAATAGCTGGAATCGGCATGGAAGAGGGCACGGTCCGTCACCGGTCCCGAGAGGTCCGAGGAGAAGCCGCAGCGCGCCGCATAGGTCGCGTCGACCGCGTGGATACGGCCTTCGGCGTCGAAGCCGAGCTCATAATCGACGAGGAAATCATGGCGCTTGCCGGTGGCGCTCATATCCTCGTCGCGGTCCGGACGGAATTTGACCGCGCGGCCGAGCTTCTTGGCGGCGATGGCGGCAAGCGCTGCGAACTGATTTCCCTGGGTCTCCTTGCCGCCGAAGCCGCCGCCCATGCGGCGCACGTTGACGGTCACGGCGTTCGAGGGAATATCGAGCACGTGGCCGACAATGTGCTGGATCTCGCTCGGATGCTGCGTCGAGGACCAGACGGTGACCTCGTCGTCCTCGCCGGGGATGGCCACAGCGATATGGCCTTCGAGGTAAAAATGCTCCTGCCCGCCGATGCGCATCTGACCTTTCAGGCGCATGGCGGCATTCGTCATTTCCGTATCAGGCTCGCCGCGCCGGAGCGTCATCGGCGTGATGACGAGCGGGCCGCCATTGGCGAGCGCGCCGTCAATGTCGCTCCAATGCGGCAGGTCGCGATAGTCTACCTTTGCCAGCAGTGCGGCACGGCGGGCGGCATCACGCGTCTCGGCGATGACGGCAAAGATTGGCTGGCCATGGAACTGAACTAAAGTTTCGGCCAGCAGCGGCTCGTCATGGCTGCCGTTGGAGCTGACGTCGTTGACGCCAGGGACATCCTTGCCGGTGAAGACCCAGACGACGCCGGGATGCGCGGCGACCGCAGAAAGGTCGATGCTGAGGATTTCGGCATGCGCCCGGTCGGAGAGGCCGAGGGCGCCATGCAACAGACCTGCGGGTTCCGGAATATCGTCGATATAATCGGCGGTTCCGGTGACATGCTTATGCGCTGAATCATGCCGCAGCGAGCCGTGCATCGGGCCTGATATGTTAAGCTTACGGTCTTCGAAGGTGGACTTATCCATTAGCGCCTCCCTGCCGAAAGGTTGCCCATCGCCGGTGCTCCCGGCGCTAGCGGCCTAATGCCGCTCGCCCCCCTCATCCGCCCTACGGGCTCCTTCTCCCCGCTGGGGAGAAGAGAGAGGAGCACGTGGTGCTGTCTCAGCGAAAATTCAGCCTTGATGGTTTGGCGCTGGCCCTGCGGCATGTCTCTTCTCCCCAGCGGGGAGAAGGTGCCGGCAGGCGGATGAGGGGGGCGGCTGGCGCTTACGGTCGCTTTTTTCATCACGCCAACTCCTCGAACCGCTTCAGCTCCGCCGGCGCGCCGACGGTCTCAAGATAGAACCGCGTCAACAGGTTCTTCGCCGTCAGCTGGCGGTATTCCGCCGTGGCACGCCAGTCGGTCAGCGGCTGGTAATCGGCGTCGAAGGCGGGGCGGGCTGCCTCGATCGTCGCTTCCGTCCATGGTTTGCCGATCAGTTCGGCTTCCACCGTGCGGGCGCGTTTCGGCGTCGCCGCCATGCCGCCGAAGGCGATGCGGATGTCGGTGATCATCTCGGCCTCGTCAAGGGTCAACAGGAAAGCGCCGAGCACGGCGGTGATGTCCTCGTCGCGGCGCTTGGTGATCTTGTAGGCGGCAAAGCGGCTGGTTCCCTTGGGATAGGGCACGTAAACGCTTTCGACGAATTCGCCGGGTTTCCGGTCCTGCTTGCCATAGGCGATGAAGAAATCCTCGAGCGGCAGCGTGCGCGTGCCGTTTGCGGAGCGCAGCGTCAGCGTCGCGCCGAGCGCGATCAGCGGCGGCGGGCTGTCGCCGATCGGCGAGCCGTTGGCGATGTTGCCGCCGATCGTGCCCATGTTGCGCACTTGCTCGCCGCCGATGCGATCGATCAGCCGCCCGAGCGCCGGGATTTTCTTGGAGGTTGCCTCGAAGGCCTTGGTGTAGCTGACGCCGGCGCCGACGGTGATGCCGTCTTCGCCTTCCGTGACCGACTGCAATTCGCTGAGGTGATTGATGAAAACCACCGGGCTCAGCCTGCGCATCTGCTTCGTCACCCAGAGGCCGACATCGGTCGCGCCGGCGACGATGGTCGCGTCGGGTTCCTGCGAAAGGATTCCTGCCAGCGCCTCCATGGAAGCCGGTACGATCAGCCGGTCTTCGCCATTCGTAATGCTGATGGTGCCGCTCGCCTGCATCGCCCAGAGCCGGGCGACGATTTCTGAACGCGTCCGCTGCAATGGATCGAAGAGCGTGCTCGGCCGCATCATGCTTACCTGCTCGGCGGCCCTGACGATCGGCTCATAGCCGGTGCAGCGACAGAGATTGCCTTGCAGTGCCTTTTCGATTTCCTGGCGGCTGGGCTTTTCCTTGGCGAGCCAGAGACCGTAAAGCGACATGACGAAACCAGGGGTACAGAAGCCGCATTGCGAGCCGTGGCAATCGACCAATGCCTGCTGCACCGGATGCAGCGCGCCGTCTCTGCCGGCCAGATTCTCCACCGTCACCACATGCGTAGCGTGTAAGGAGCCCATGAAACGGATACAGGCATTGACCGATTCATAGGTAAGCTTGCCATCGGCCAGCCGGCCGACGAGCACGGTGCAGGCGCCGCAATCGCCTTCCGCGCATCCTTCCTTGGTGCCCGTCAGCCGCCGCTTCAACCGCAGAAAATCGAGAAGCGTCTCGGTTGGCCTGACATCGGTGAGCGTGATGTCCTCGCCATTCAGGATGAAGCGGATACTGTCGTTCATGATATTCCCGGTTGTTTTTCCAATGGTTAAGCCGCTGTCCAGCCACCGTCAATCGAGATGTGCGTTCCGGTCACCTGCCGGGCGGCATCGCTGGCGAGGTAGAGCGACAGTGCGCCTATTTCCTCGGCCTTGACGAATTCATGCGTCGGCTGCGCCTTGAGGATGACCTCGCTCTTCACCTGCTCCTCGGTCATGCCGCGCGCCTTGGCGGTGTCCGGTATCTGTTTCTCGACGAGCGGTGTCAGTACGTAGCCGGGGCAGATGGCGTTCACGGTCACGCCGAATTCGGCAAGCTCCAGCGCCGCCGTCTTCGTCAGGCCTAATATACCATGTTTTGCCGCGACATAGGCGGATTTGAAGGGGGAGGCGACGAGCCCGTGGGCCGAGGCGATGTTGATGATGCGGCCGTACTTCTTAGCCTTCATCAACGGGATCGCGGCGCGCAAGGTATGAAAGGAACTCGACAGATTGATCGCGATGATCTGATCCCATTTCTCGATCGGGAAATCCTCGATCTTCTCGACGTGCTGGATGCCGGCATTGTTGACCAGGACATCGACGCCGCCGAAGGTTTTCGCTGCCGTTTCGATCAGGTCAGCGATCTCGGCGGGCTCGGTCATGTCGGCCGGATGGTAGATCGCCCGTCCCTTCGATACTGATTCAAGCCGCCCGACGATCGCCTTGATTTCATCGGCTTTTCCGAAACCGTTGATAACGACGTTGTCGCCCGTTTCGGCGAAGGCAGTGGCGATCGCAAGGCCGATGCCGCTGGTGGAACCGGTGACGACGACTGTTCTGCTCATGCTGTTCTCCCTGAAATCACGATGCTGCGTTGCAGCGTTGGCTGCGAGGTTATGCCCAAAGCCGGCGGGCTGGCAATTCCGCTTTATTCGCTTTTCTCGCCCGCATCCGTGTCCTATTGATTTGTCACGACAATTGACATGCTGAGGGAGGGTTTTCATGAGCGGATATGTTCTGGCGATTGATCAGGGAACGACGTCGACGCGGGCGATCGTTTTTAATGGCGACATGCAGGTCGTCGGCAAGGGCCAGAAGGAATTCACCCAGATCTATCCGCGCTCCGGCTGGGTCGAGCACGATCCCGAGGAGATCTGGGATTCGGTCGTCTCCACCGTCCACATGGCGCTGCGCGATGCCGGGATCGAGGCTAGGGATCTTGCAGCACTCGGCATCACTAATCAGCGCGAGACGGTGGTCGTCTGGGAGCGCGAGACGGGCCGGCCGATCCAGAATGCCATCGTCTGGCAGGACCGGCGCACGGCAAGCTATTGCGACAATCTGAAACGGCAGGATCTGGAGCGGCTGTTCACGAAGAAGACCGGCCTTATCCTCGATCCTTATTTTTCCGGTACCAAACTTTCCTGGATGCTTGCAAACGTGAAGGGCGCGCGGGCGCGCGCTGCCAGGGGCGATCTCTGCTTCGGCACGATCGACACCTTCCTGATCTGGCGGCTGACGGGTGGGAAGAGCTTCCTCACCGACGCCACCAATGCCTCGCGCACGCTGATGTACAACATTGCCGAAAACGCCTGGGACGAGGATCTGCTCGATATTCTGAGGGTCCCCGCCGCCATGCTGCCTGAAGTGAAGGATTGCGCCGCCGATTTCGGCACGGTCGATCCTGATATTTTCGGTGCTGCTATCCCGATCCTCGGCGTGGCCGGCGACCAGCAGGCGGCAACCATCGGCCAGGCGTGTTTTGCGCCGGGCATGATGAAATCGACCTACGGCACCGGCTGCTTCGCGCTGCTCAACACCGGCGCCGACATGGTGCGTTCCAAAAATCGACTGCTGACCACTATCGCTTATCGCCTGAACGGCGAGACGACCTATGCGCTGGAGGGTTCGATCTTCATCGCAGGTGCCGCCGTGCAATGGCTGCGGGACGGGCTCGGGATCATCGGCAGCGCCGCGGAGACCAACGCGCTTGCCGGAAGGGCAGATCCGACGCAGGAGGTCTATCTCGTGCCCGCCTTCACCGGCCTCGGGGCGCCGCATTGGGATGCCACGGCACGGGGGGCGATCTTCGGGTTGACGCGCAACAGCGGCCCGGCGGAACTCTCCCGGGCGGCGCTGGAAGCCGTCTGCTATCAGACCCGCGACCTGCTCGATGCCATGCAGAAGGACTGGAAGAACGGCACTGACGACACGGTGCTGCGCGTCGACGGCGGCATGGTGGCCTCTAACTGGACGATGCAGCGCCTTGCCGACCTGCTCGATGCGCCGGTCGATCGCCCGGTGATCCTGGAGACGACGGCGTTGGGGGCCGCCTGGCTCGCCGGCAGCCGGGCAGGGGTGTGGCCGGACCGGGACGAATTTTCGGCGATGTGGAAACGGGATCGGCGGTTTGAGCCTGAGATGGACGAGAAGGTGCGGGCGGCAAAGCTCAAGGGTTGGAAGAACGCGGTCAAACGGACTCTAAGCGAGGGGTAAGAGGCAGGCGGCGCCGCGATATAATTCCGCTCGTTCCCGGGAGATGCCCAGCTATTTCTGGGGCTACTGCGTCGCCGTATTCGGGAACATCACGAATTTCCGGTCAATAATTTTTTGATGCGGCCTGTCGGGTAAGCGGTTACTCCTTCGTCATTCAAAAAGAGGAGTGAGCGATGCTTTATGCAATCCTTTGTTACGCCCATGAGGAAACCGTCTTCGCCTGGACCAAGGAGGAGGAAGCTGCCGTCATGGAGAAACTCTACGCCGTGCAGGAGCCGCTTGCCGCATCCGGCAGGCTCGGCCCTGTCGGAAGGCTGATGCCGACGACGGCTGCGACCACGGTGCGCAAGGGCAGGGACGAGCCCTTGGTCATCGATGGGCCTTTTGCGGAAACGAAAGAGGCGCTTCTCGGCTTCTACGTGGTCGACTTCGAAACGCTCGACGAGGCGATCGCCTTCTCGAAGCAGCTTTCATCCGTCAATCCAGGTTCCACCTCTTACGAAATTCGGCCTTTCTACGTCTTCAGGCCCGGAGATGCTTCATCATGACAGACATTGCCTGGATCGACCTCGCGCTTGCCTCTGCCCGCCCGAAGGCGCTCGGCGCGCTGCTGCGCTATTTCCGCAATCTCGATACCGCGGAAGAGGCGTTTCAGGAGGCGTGTCTGAGGGCGATCCGGACATGGCCGGAGAAAGGGCCACCGCGCGATCCCACGGCCTGGCTGATCTTCGTCGGACGAAACAGCGGCATCGATGCGGTGCGCAAGCGGGCGAAGATCCAGGCTTTGCCGGATGAGGACGTCATCTCCGATACCGAGGATGCCGAAAGCGACATCGTCGAGCGGCTGGACGATTCCCATTATCGCGACGATATTCTGCGGCTGCTGTTCATCTGCTGCCATCCCGATCTACCCGCGACCCAGCAGATCGCGCTGGCGCTGCGCATCGTCTCCGGCCTTTCAGTGCCGCAGATCGCACGTGCCTTCCTGGTTTCCGAGAGCGCCATGGAACAGCGCATCACCCGGGCCAAGGCGCGCGTCGCCAGGGCAGGTGTGCCTTTCGAAACACCGAGCCCGCAGGAGAGGGCCGAGCGGCTCTCGATCGTCAGCACGATGATCTACCTGATCTTCAACGAGGGCTACAGCCAGGCGGATCCCAGGCATGAGGCGGCTGCCTTCAGCGACGAAGCGATCCGGCTAGCTCGGTTGATGCTGCATATCTTCCCGTCGGAACCGGAGCTGATGGGGCTGCTTGCACTGATGCTCCTGCAGATCTCGCGCCGGCCGGCTCGCTTCAACGCCGGGGACGAGATCGTGCTGCTCGAAGATCAGGACCGGTCGCTCTGGAACCAACCCTTCATCAACGAGGCTTTAGCGCTGCTCGACAAGGCGCTGCGCCATCGTCAGCCCGCTCCTTATCAGATTCAGGCAGCCATCGCCGCTGTTCATTCCCGTGCAAAACGCGCCGAGGATACAGATTGGGTGGAGATCGATCTGCTCTATCGCGCGCTGGAGCGTCTCCAGCCGTCGCCTGTCATAACGCTAAACCGGGCCGTCGTCGTCTCCAAGCTCCAGGGTGCGCAGGATGCGCTCGACCTCATCGATCCGCTTGCCGAAAAACTCGGCGGCTATTTCTACTATCACGGCCTGCGGGGCGGACTGCTGAAGCAGCTTGGCATGACCAGCCAGGCACGAGAGGCCTTCGACCGCGCCATTGCGCTCGCCCATTCGGCCGCTGAAGCAGCTCATATCCGCCGGCAGATCGACAAGATGCAGGAAGAGGCCACGCAGCCGATCGCAAAATAAAATGCGAAAAAGCCTATGCGTTGTCGGAACGGCGAACTTCGACACGTCCTTGTAACAGCCTGACAGGAAACAGGTTTCATGCAAATGGAGAGATGTCGACATGACCGCCAGCACGCAACATGAACTCGTCCTCGTTCGCGAATTCGACGCGCCACGCGAGAAGATTTACAAGGCCTGGACCGATCCCGCCTTGCTCAAGCAGTGGTTCGTTCCGCGTCCCTGGGGTGTGACCGAAGCAACGCTCGACGTCCGCCCCGGCGGTTCCAACGTCGTCGTCATGCATGACCCCGAGGGCAATCAATACCCGAACCGTGGCGTCTATCTCGAAATCGTCGAAAACGAGAAGATCGTCTTCACCGATGCCTACACCAGCGCCTGGGTGCCTTCCGAGAAACCTTTCTTCACGGGCGTCATCCTGCTCGAAGATCTCGGCAACGGTCGCACCAAATATACCGCCAAGGCGCTGCACTGGCGCGCCGAGGACAAGGAAGCACACGAGAAGATGGGTTTCCACCAAGGATGGGGCAAGGCTGCGGACCAACTGGCGGAGTTGCTGGCGAAGATGTGAGCGGCGCCGCGAGACCGCGTCGTCCTAACGTTCAAGCAAGATTTGAGGCGGTTCGAAAGATGATTCCGCCGGTGCTGCGAAGCCATTGAATTCAGGTTCGAATTGATTGTTCTGGTCGGTCCGGAGCCTGGATCGCCCCGGATTTATTCTATGCTCGCAACCTCCGTGATCTTTTTGCCCGGCCGAGGAGAAGCGGGACAAGGACGCTGCCACGAATCTCTTCTCCCCAGCGGGGAGAAGGTGCCGGCAGGCGGTTGAGGGGGTGAGCGGCGGTGCCGCGAATGCTCGTAGCGGAAGCGAAGGGCAATCAATGACGTAGTGCCGGGTGGCCCCCTCATCCGACCCTTCGGGCCACCTTCTCCCCGCTGGGGAGAAGAGGGAGCCAAGGCACAAGACTCCAGCGGCGCCGTGTCCACGGCGCAAGGACTCTTTGCCGTCTTGCGGTGAAGTCCATCGGCCGTCCGAAACACAATGCCGCCCATCGAAATTCTCGAACATTCCGTTCCAGAATTTGTATTTGCGCTCTATCCCCGGCATCCTTATCTCAACCGAGAATTCAACAGGATGCCGATGATGGAACTGGGGCTTTACACTTTCGCCGACGTCAATCCCAACCCTTCCCGCAGCAAGGGCGCGGAAGCGGCCGAACGGCTGAAGTATCTTATCGAGGAAATCGAGCTTGCCGATCAGGTGGGGCTCGACGTCTTCGGGCTCGGCGAACATCATCGGCCGGATTATGCGGCGTCGGCTCCCGCGGTCGCGCTGGCGGCTGCCGCCGTCAAGACGAAGAGCATCCGCCTGACAAGTGCGGTCACCGTGCTCTCCTCCGATGATCCGGTGCGCGTCTTCCAGCAGTTTTCGACGCTCGACCTGATTTCCAACGGCCGAGCCGAGATCATGGCCGGGCGCGGTTCCTTCATCGAGTCCTTCCCGCTGTTCGGCTACAATCTCGAAGACTACGACCAGCTTTTCGAGGAGAAGCTCGATCTGCTGCTGGCGCTGCGCGACAGAGAGGTTGTGGAGTGGAAGGGCGAGCTTCGCGCGCCGATCAACGGGCGCGGTGTTTATCCGAGGCCGCTGCAGGATCCGTTGCCGCTCTGGGTCGCGGTCGGCGGTACGCCACAGTCGGTGGCGCGCGCCGGCGCGCTGGGCCTGCCGGTGGCGCTGGCGATCATCGGCGGCGAGCCGCGCCGTTTTGCGCCGCTCTTTGATCTCTACCGCGAGGCCGCGCGCCGGGCAGGGCAGGATCAGGCGAAGCTGAAGACCAGCATCAACGTCCACGGCTTCATCGCCGATACGACGGAGGCCGCCGCCGACCAGTTCTACGGTCCGCAGGCCGAGGTGATGAACCGCATCGGCCGCGAGCGCGGCTGGGGGCCGACGAACCGGTCGCATTTCGACATGTCGCGCGGTCCGAACGGTGCGCTCTTCGTCGGAGATCCCGAGGTGGTCGCCGAAAAGGTCATCGCCCATCACGCGCTTTTCAAGAACGATCGCTTTCTGCTGCAGATGGCGATCGGTCTGATGCCGCATGCCGAGATCATGCGCGGCATCGAGCTTTACGGTACGAAAGTCGCGCCGATCGTCAGAAAGGCGTTGACTGATAGCAGCGAAGAGGCGAAAGCCACGGCTTGACGAGCGCATAACGCCGAAAATCGAAATCGATTTCCGGAAAAGATTATCCGCAGACGAAGGGACAGAGCGTCCTTGGGCCTCCTGTTGGAGGCGCCGCGCTCTAGGGCGGCCACGGCCGTCCTGCGCAAGGTCGGAACAGACGAATGGTTATCGCAAACGACGACGAGTTGGTAAAACTCAAGGAGATCGGCCGCATCTGTGCTAACGCCATCCATGTGATGGCGGCGGCGATGGAGCCCGGCATGACGACGCTGGAGCTCGACCAGATCGGCCGCAAGGTGCTCGAGGATTCCGGCGCGCGCTCGGCGCCGGAGTTCTGCTACCAGTTTCCCGGTGCCACCTGCATCAGTATCAACGAGGAAATCGCCCACGGTATTCCCGGCCCGCGCGTCATCCGCGCCGGCGACCTCATCAACATCGACGTCTCGGCGGAAAAGGATGGTTTCTTTGCCGATACCGGTGCCTCCTTCGCGATGCCGCCGGTGAAGCCGAAGATCGAGCGGCTTTGCCGCGACGGCAAGCGGGCGCTCTGGGTCGGGCTCAACCAGGTGAAATCGGGCGAACCCTTGGCGAAGATCGGCACTGCCGTCGGTGCCTTCGCGCAGAAGAACCGCTATACGCTGGTCGCCAATCTGGCGAGCCACGGCGTCGGCCGCTCGCTGCACGAGGAGCCGGCCGAACTCTCGACCTGGCCGGATCCTTCGGAAAAACGGATGATGACGGAAGGCCTCGTCTTCACCGTCGAGCCGTTTCTCTCACTCGGCGCGACATGGGCCGAAGGTGGCGACGATGCCTGGACGCTCTATGCCGATCCGAAGGCGCCGACCGTGCAATACGAACACACGGTGGTGGCGACACGTAACGGGCCGGTGGTTCTGACCTTGCCGGATGAACGGCCTTAGGGCTGGGACCGGTGTTATTCCGGCTGGTGGGAGCACCCGCCTCGCCCTTCGAGGCCCCTGCGGGGCACCTCAGGGTGAGGCTCTCTTGGAGGCTTCACGCGTTGGCAGCAGAAGCCGTGCATTCTCCACACCTTTGCGGCATCCTCAAACGCACCTCACCCTGAGGTGCGAATCCCGTAGGGCATAGCCTCGAAGGGTCCTGCCGCAACGTCGCTTCTTGCCTGCCACGAACGATCGCCTCACCATTCGGCTCTCGTCCTCAGCCCCGCGTTCCCGGCCTGCCGCCTTGCAGGATTTCGGTGGCGGCGCGTTCGAGGATGCCGGCGATGCGAGCGGCTTCGGGTTTCGACCAGGGATAGCGCATCCGCATGGCCGAGCGCAGCAGCATGCGGGCGGCGCGGATATCACCACCGTCCTGCATGAAATCGCCGTCATCGCCTTCGTCGGCGCCGTGACGGTCGGTTTCGAAGACACGCTTCACATGGGCCATCTTCTCGCCGATGCGTTCCAGCTTGGCGAAGGTATGCAGGATCATGGCGCGGTTTTCCTCGACGCGGCCACGGCCGGCATCGGTGATACGGTAGAGCTTCTTGGCGCCCTCCACCTCGACCTCGGCAAGGCCGGTTTCCTCGAGATAGGTGAGAGCGGGATAGATGACGCCGGGGCTCGGCACGTAGAAGCCGCCGGACCGCTCCTCCAGCAACTTTATCAATTCATAGCCGTGGCGCGGCTGCTCAGCGAGCAGGGCCAGGATGACGAGCTGGAGATCACCAGCCGCAAATTTGCGGCCCATGCGGAAATCTCCGCCGAACATGCCGCCTTTAAAACCTCTCATGGTTCTTGCCTTCATCGTTAGATGTATCGTTGACTATGTCGTAAAACATATATCGTAAGATAACTCTTTTCAAGAGAAGGTGAAAATTTCCGGCGTATCGGGAAATTGATCAATCGATCAGAATTACTTGATTGTGCCACCGATGCTGCGGCGCGATAAGCGCTGCATGCTCGAGCGCATCCGTCACTCCTCGCCGAATCTTATCTCCACCGCCGCTGCCGGCGCCATTGCCATGGCCGCCGCCATGGGCTTCGGGCGCTTCTCCTACACGCCGATCCTGCCCGGTATGATCAGCGGCGTGCCGCTTTCGGCGGCAGATGCCGGCTTCATCGCATCGGCGAATTTCGTCGGTTATCTCGTCGGTGCCGTGCTTGCCGCCTATGGCTGGGCGGCCGGACGGGAGCGGCTGGTGGCGCTGCTGTCGCTGCTGTCAACCGCGATCCTGCTTGCCGCCATGGCGGCCACTGATTCCGTCGTCGTCTTTGCCATCATTCGCTTCCTGGCCGGTGTCGCCAGTGCCTTTGCGATGGTCTTCACCTCGTCGATCGTGCTCAGCCACGGGGCTGCTGCCGGCAACGACCATGTGCAGGCGGCGCATTTCGGCGGGCCGGGGGCGGGTATCGCGCTGTCCTCGGTTATGGTGCTGCTGATCGGCCTCGGCTTTCACGGCGGGCCGGGCGGTTGGCGCGCCGACTGGATCGGCGGGGCGCTCTATTGCGCGGCAAGCCTCGTCGTCGTTTTCTTGCTGCTGCCATCGTCGCCGGCGCAATCGGCGCAGGCAGGCAAGGAGCCGGCGCTCATCTGGAACCGGCCGATGGTGCTGCTGACGCTGTCTTACGGCCTGTTCGGCTTCGGCTACGTCATCACCGCGACCTTCCTCGTCACCATCGCGCGCCTTTCTGCAACGGGACCCTTCGTCGAATTCCTCTGCTGGTTCGTCGCCGGCTTGACGGCTGCGGTAGCGCTGTTTGCCTGGAAGCCTCTGGTCCGGCCGCTCGGGCTTGGCGGGGTCTATGTCGCAGCTCTTCTGGTCGAGGCAGCCGGGGTGCTCGCGACGGTGGCGCTGCCACCTTCCGTCGCACCGCTGATCGGTGGAGCGCTGTTCGGGGCGACGTTCCTGGCGATCACCGCTTACGGGCTTCAGATCGGCCGCAAACTTTCGCCTGACAGTCCGCGGCGGATCCTGGCGATGATGACGGCTGCCTTCGGCGTCGGTCAGATCGTCGGGCCTGTCGTTGCCGGCTGGATCGCCGAGCGCGTAGGCAGCTTCACCGTTCCGACAGTGATCGCCGCCGTGGCCCTCGTCGTCTGCGTAGCGCTGGTGATGCCGGTGATCAAGAAAATCGCTTAACCGGTTACATCTCCGTAACAATCGGCCGAACCCATTGCTGCGTCCTTCGAACTGCCTTAGTTTCCGGCACAATCAGTGTTCGACGACACTCCCGAGACTCACAGTTCAGGAAAGCAAAGCCTCCCGTGTTTCATTCCTTTTTTCCGCAGCCAAAGGCGTTCTTTACTTCGCTCGTTGTTTGGACCCTGATTTCCATTGCCGGCTGGTATCTCTTCGCCGCCAGTCTCGGTGTATCGCTCGGCTATGCGCCGGTTCCCGAAGAGCAGCAACCGATCGACCTTTCGTTCTTCCTGCTGCCCGAAAATGTCTGGTTCTACAGCTATTTCCTTCTGTCGGCGGTGATCTTCTGCGGTGCATGGCATCTGAGGGCGCTGAACCACCCCTGGAAGATCTGGTCGATCTGGGGTTCGGCACTGATCATCTTCGTGACCTACTTCGGCGTCCAGATCAGCGTTGTGATCAATAACTGGCGCCGGCCGTTTGGTGACCTTCTGCAGAACGCATTGTCGAAGCAGCCAGGCATTTCCGTCGAGAATTTCTACACCTTGATGTGGGTCTTCTGCCAGATCGCATTCCTCAGCATGTTCGTGTCGATCATGACCGACTTCTTCACCAGCCATTACATCTTCCGCTGGCGAACGGCGATGAACAATTTCTACATGTCGAAGTGGGAAAAGCTTCGTCATATCGAAGGCGCCTCCCAGCGCGTTCAGGAAGATACGATGCGCTTTTCGAGCACGCTCGAAGGTCTTGGTATCAGCCTGATCAACTCGGTGATGACGCTCGTGGTATTCCTTCCGATCCTTCTGGCGCTGTCGCATTACGTGACCGAACTGCCGTTCATTGGGCCGGTGGCGAACTCGCTCTTTTGGCTGGCGCTGTTCTGGTCGGCGTTCGGCACGCTTCTGCTGGCGGTCGCCGGCGTTAAGCTGCCGGGGCTGAATTTCCGCAACCAGCGCGTCGAAGCAGCTTATCGCAAGGAGCTCGTCTATGGCGAAGACCATGCGGAACGGGCTGACCCGCTGACAGTCAGGGAGCTGTTCGGCAACGTCCGTCGCAATTATTACCGCATGTATTTCCACTACATGTATTTCAATGTCGCCCGTTATTTCTACATCCAGGCCGACGCGCTCTTCGTGGTCTTCATGCTGGTGCCGACGATCGTGGCGGGCACTATCACTTACGGTATCTTCCAGCAGATCTCGACCGCATTCGGCCAGGTCAGCAACTCGTTCCAGTATCTCGTCAACTCCTGGACGACGATCATCGAGCTTCTGTCGATCCACAAACGCCTCAAGGCCTTCGAGGCCGCAATCGACGACGAACCGCTGCCTGAAATCGACCAGCGCTACCTGGAGCGTGAGACGGGCGTCGTGCACGCTGACGGTTGATGGGCGGGGCTTGTCCGTAATCGAAATGTCGGCGCGTGCGGCCCCCTCATCCGCCCTATCGGGCACCTTCTCCCCGCCGGGTAGAAGGGGGGAATCGCAGCGTCGCAATGAATCTCTTCTCCCCAGCGGGGAGAAGGTGCCGGCAGGCAGATACAAGGGGGCCGCACGGCACGTCGGTTCGTCCAGATAATTGGCTCTTCAGAGCCCCGACGTCTGTTGCAATTTCCCGCGCGCCTCGATCATCGGGATCGCTTCCGAATAGCTGACGCAGGCCACATCCGTTCGGTGGCAGACGTCGCTGACCAGTCGGTCAAGCGCACGCCAGTAGGCGCCGCCGTTCATTTCGACGAAGTGGAAGCCGAGCTGGAGCGGAATGCGGGCGCCGGCATATTGCTTGTCGAACGCCTCCTTGAAGGCGGCGTAGGCGCGGTTCTCGAATTCTGCGGAATCGGCGGTGTCTTCCTCACCCTTGGAGTGGCGGACGAAGAGATTGTAGTCCATGCCGATGATCGGCTTTTCGCTCGGGCCTTCGGGGATCAGCGGCAGGCCGAAGCGGATGATGCCGTCTTCCTCGACAGGCATGGCAGGGCCCTTGGTGACGAGGCTCGCGTCATAGCTGAGGCCCGCCTTCTTTTCGGCTGCGATCATGTCGGCGCCCGCTGTCGCCGACAGATAGGGCGCGCGAAAGCCCTCGATGCCGTGATCGACCAGATCCTGCCACCCGGCCGGCTCCTGGAGGCCGACGCTTCTCCAGGCATTCTTCAAGGTCGCGCGAAAGGTGGCATATTCGGCCGACCAGTCGGCCTCACTCCAGAGGCGGCCGTCGAAATGGCCGCAGGCGTGGCTCGATATGTCGTGGCCTTCGAGATGGGCGTGCCAGATATTGCCGAGGCGCTCGCGGATCTCGTCGTCGCTCTGGGCGAAGCCGACATTGGATTTTCCGCGTTTCTGGTGTGGCGCCTGGTAGGCCTTCTTCGCCGCCTCGTTCATCAGGAAAGTGCAGGAGAGAAAATAGGTGAAGTGGGCGCCGTTCTTCGCCGCCATCTCGCGACTCTTCAACCAGAGCGCATTGTCGTGGGCACCGTCGAAGGAAATGATGACGAGCTGTTTCGGTCGGTCGGCCGCTTCGGCAATTGCCGCGATGAGAAGCGAAACAGAAAGGCAGGTGGAGAGGAGAAGACGGGACATGGACACCGCGACAATTTGGTTCGCGGTTTCCCTCCGATAGAATTGCGGCGAAGCTGCGGTCTCTCTGGCGTTTTTTCACGCCAGCCGGTAAGCCATGACAAACGGCACGGAAGGGATCCACAATGACATTGCTTATCGTCGGCATCATACTTTTCCTCGGGGTGCATCTGGTGCGGGTGGTGTTGCCGGACTTTCGTCGTTCGATGATCGCAAGCCTCGGCGAGAAGGGCTGGCGGGCGGCCTATTCGATTGCCAGCATCGCCACGCTGATCCTTTTGATCTACGGCTTCGGGCAGGCGCGCCATGTGACCGGCGTGCTTTACAATCCGCCGGTCTGGATGGCGCATATAACAATCACGCTGATGCTGATCGCGATGATCTGTCTCGTCGCCTCGCTGCTGCCAGCGGGGCATATCGCGACCAAGACCAAACATCCGATGGTGCTGTCGGTGAAGATCTGGGCGCTGGCGCATCTGCTCGCCAATGGCGAGACATCGTCGGTGCTGCTGTTTGGCGCTTTTCTCGCCTGGGGCGTCATCCTGCGCATTTCGCTTAAACGGCGGCAGCGGGCGGGCGAGATCACGCTCCGGCCGTTCGTCTCGGCCAAATACGATCTCTATGCTGTTGTCATCGGCATCGTCGTCTGGGCGCTGATCATCTGGAAGCTGCACGAATGGTTGATCGGGGTTTCGCCGCTCGTCATGTGACCGACGCATAACCCCGAAAATAGATTCCGATTTTCGGAAAGGATTATGCGCTGATTCAAAGTGTTAGAGCGTCCTTAGCGCGTCCTGTTGGACGCGCGGCGCTCTAATCTTTCACATCCCCCTTACAACGGCGGCAAAATGGAGTAGAAGGCCCGACTATGTGCGTTTTGCACAGCGTGTGGGTATTTCCGCGGCCGGAGACGAGAATGGCATTCAACGACGACAGCTTCATCCGTGAAGTCAATGAGGAATTGCGGTCTGACCAGATGAAGGGCGTCTGGCGCCGGTTCGGCCGCTATATCATTGCTGTCGCCATCCTGATCGTCGTCGGTACCGCCGGCAAGGTCGTCTACGAGTATTGGGACGACAACCGCTCGTCGGGCACCGGCGATCAGTTCCTGGCGGCGATGAAACTTGCCGACGAGAATAAGAACGACGAGGCGCTCGCCGCGCTCGACAAGCTCGAGAAGGAAGGCCATGGCGCCTATCCGGTGCTGGCGCGCATGCGGGCCGCGACCGTTCAGGCGCAGAAGGGCGATAGCGCAGCGGCAATCGCCGCCTTCAACGAGATCGGCAAGGACAATGGCGTTCCCGCGGCCGTACGTGATGCCGCCAAGATGCGTGCAGGCTGGCTGCTCATCGAGAACGGCTCTTACGAGCAGGTTTCGGCGGCCATCGAGGAAATGGCCGTGCCGGGCAACGCCTTCCGCCATTCGGCGCGTGAGGCACTCGGCCTTGCCGCCTATAAGGCCGGCAACATGGCGCAGGCGCGGCAGTGGTTCCAGTCGATCGTCGACGATACCGACAGCCCGCGCAATGTTGCCAATCGCGCCCATATGATGCTTGATCTGATTACTGCATCCGGCAAGGCGCCCGCCGCTCAGGGCTGAGCTTAAGGAAAAAGAATGAGTTTCACGGTCGCCATCGTCGGTCGCCCGAATGTCGGCAAGTCGACACTTTTCAACCGGCTGGTGGGCAAGAAGCTGGCGCTTGTCGATGACACGCCGGGTGTAACCCGCGACCGTCGGCCGGGCGATGCGCGGCTGATGGGCCTGACTTTCACGATCATCGACACGGCTGGTCTGGAAGAGGCCGACGCGGAGAGCCTGCAGGGCCGGATGCGGGCGCAGACGGAAGCGGCGATCGACGAGGCGGATCTTTCGCTCTTCGTCGTTGACGCCAAGAGCGGACTGACGCCCGTCGATACCGACCTTGCCGAAATGCTGCGCCGGCGCGGCAAGCCGGTGGTGCTCGTTGCCAACAAATCCGAAGCGCGCGGCTCAGACAGCGGTTTTTACGACGCCTATACGCTCGGGCTCGGCGAACCGACGCCGATTTCGGCCGAACATGGGCAGGGCATGCTCGACCTGCGCGACGCCATCGTTGCGGCAATCGGCGAGGACCGAGCCTATCCCGCCAAGGAGGATGTCGCCGTCACTGACGTCGACATTCCGCAGACCGAAGGCGAGGGCAGCGACGAGGACGAGGAGCCGGCCTATGATGAGACCAAGCCGCTCCGGGTGGCGATCGTCGGCCGGCCGAATGCCGGCAAATCGACGCTGATCAATCGCTTCCTCGGCGAGGATCGGCTTTTGACCGGGCCGGAGGCGGGCATCACTCGCGACTCTATTTCGGTCGAATGGGACTGGCGCGGCCGCACCATCAAGATGTTCGATACGGCAGGCATGCGCCGCAAGGCGCGGGTGATCGAGAAGCTGGAGAAGCTTTCGGTTGCCGATGCACTGCGCGCCATCCGCTTTGCCGAAACCGTCGTCATCGTCTTCGATGCGACGATCCCTTTCGAGAAACAGGACCTGCAGATCGTCGACCTGGTGCTGCGCGAGGGCCGTGCCGCCGTGCTCGCCTTCAACAAGTGGGACATGATCGAAGACCGGCAGGCGGTGCTTGCCGACTTGCGCGAAAAGACCGACCGGCTGCTGCCGCAGGCGCGCGGCATTCGCGCCGTGCCGATCTCCGGCCAGACCGGCTGGGGGCTCGACAAGCTGATGCAGTCGATCATCGACACGGACAAGGTCTGGAACAAGCGCATCTCGACCGCGCGGCTCAACCGTTGGCTGGAAACGCAGCAGATTCAGCATCCGCCACCGGCCGTTTCCGGCCGCCGCATCAAGCTGAAATATATGACGCAAGTCAAAGCCCGCCCGCCGGCCTTCATGATCTCCTGCACCCGCTCGGATGCGCTGCCGGAATCCTATACACGCTATCTGATCAACGGCTTGCGCGCCGATTTCGACATGCCGAGCGTGCCGATCCGCATCCATTTCCGCTCGCCTGACAATCCGTTCGAAGGCAAGAAGAGACGGACGTAGGCTTGGGTTGACGCGGATTCGTGGCGTTTTGTGGAGTTGGGCGTGTGCCGTGTGGCCACCCCCTCTGGGGGTATCATAAGCACTGCGATAGCCATTCCGGCCCTTCAGCAGCGCTTCCGATCAACGCCTCGCGCAGCGCCACGATCTCGGCCGGCAGCGGGTGAAGTCTGCTGCATCGCAGTTGCTTCGTGCTTCTAAACGCCATCGCCGAAACACCTGCCGTCCACAGCGCCTTGCACAAGCAAGAGCGATCAGTCCGCGGACGGGACAGGCCCGGCGGTTTCGCCGGGCTTTCTGCTTCCTGGAAGCGACTTGGTGGCAAATTGCCAGGCCTTCTTCCATTTCGGCGTGATCACGCCGTTGGCGGCGCGGATATTGTTGATGAACTGCAGCGTCGCCGCTTCCCAGGAATATTGCATGGCGAGTTCACGCGCCTTGATACGCGAGGCGGAGAGGGCGGCAAGGCAGGCTGTTTGCAGGTTTGTGTCGAGCGCCCCGACTTCGCTGTCCTCGCCGATGATATCGAGCGGGCCGGTGACCGGATAGGCTGCAACGGGCACGCCCGATGCCAGTGCTTCGAGGATGGTGTTGCCGAAGGTGTCGGTGAGCGAGGGAAAGACGAAGACGTCGCCCTGGGCATAGGCTTTCGCCAGATCCTCGCCGAACTGCACGCCGGCGAAGAAGACCTCGGGATATTGCTTTTCGAGCTCGGCGCGGGCCGGACCATCACCAACGACGACCTTGGAACCGGGCAGGTCGAGATCGAGGAATGCCGGCAGATTCTTTTCCAGCGCCACGCGGCCGACGGTTATGAAGATCGGGCGCGACAGGCCGAACGGGTTTTCCTCGAGCTCCATCGGACGGAACTGCGTGGCGTCGATGCCGCGGCTCCAGGGCATGAGGTTGCGGATGCCCTTTTCCGACAGTTCGCGGGCAAGGCTCGGTGTCGCCACCATGCAGCCGGCGCCGCCATTATGGAACCACCGGACGAAGGAGTAGAGCCAGCTCTTCGGTATCGGCAGGCGCGCGGAAACGTATTCCGGGAAGCGGGTGTGGTAGCTCGTCGAAAACGGCATGCGGTTCTTCAGGCACCAGCGGCGGGCGGTCAGCCCCAGAGGACCTTCGGTGGCGATATGCACGTAGGAGGGTTTGTGCTTTTCAATTTCGCGGGCGATGCGGCGGTAATTGGCGATCGACAGGCGGATCTCAGGATAGGTCGGGCAGGGGATGCTGTTGAAGCGCTCCGGCGTCACCATCGAAACCTCGATGCCCATCTTCGCCAGTTCGCGGTTGGTGTTCTCGATCGAACGCACGACGCCGTTGACCTGCGGGTGCCAGGCATCGGTGACGATCACCAGCCTCTCGGGCAGGTTTCCGGCGGCTGCGGCGTTGGCCCAGCTCTCGCCGCTATTAGTGTTTGCCGGACGTTGCAGCATGTCACGATTTCCATCCACGTCGCAGTGATCTGGCAACCCGCTCAACCCCAAAGCGGGGTTCCGGATCGGCGATTCCCGCTTCTCTATTTTGAGGCATGACCATGATGGAAATATTACAGCCCATATTGCAAGGATTGCAGGGCTTTCGCCTGACCGATCGCCCCGATCATGTCGGTAGCCGGCGGCGGTTTTCATACGGGAAAAGAAGGTCACGGCGCCGATCGAGGACCGGCGCCGTTCGGGAGGTTAAGCGGCAGCGGAGGCCGAGCTTGCAGTCGGAACTTCCGAGATCGTCTTCAGAACCTGCGAAGCGATCTGGTAGGGGTCGCCTTGCGAGTTCGGGCGGCGATCTTCCAGATAGCCCTTGTAGTCGTTCTTGATGAAGGAGTGCGGCACGCGGATCGAAGCACCGCGGTCGGCAACGCCGTAGGAGAACTTGTTCCACGGAGCCGTCTCGTGCTTGCCGGTCAGGCGCTTGTCGTTATCGGGGCCGTAGACCGCGATGTGGTCCATGAGGTTCTTGTCGAACTGCGCCATCAGCGCTTCGAAATATTCCTTACCACCGACTTCGCGCAGGTATTTGGTCGAGAAGTTGCAATGCATGCCCGAGCCGTTCCAGTCGGTGTCGCCGAGCGGCTTGCAATGATACTCGATGTCGATGCCGTATTTTTCGGTCAGGCGCTGCAGCAGGTAGCGTGCCATCCAGATCTGGTCGGCGGCCTTCTTGGAGCCCTTGCCGAAAATCTGGAATTCCCACTGACCCTTGGCCACTTCGGCATTGATGCCTTCGTGGTTGATGCCGGCAGCGAGGCAGAGGTCGAGGTGCTCTTCGACGATTTCGCGGGCAACGTCGCCGACGTTCGAGTAGCCGACGCCAGTGTAATAGGGACCCTGCGGAGCCGGGTAGCCCTGCTCAGGGAAGCCTAGCGGACGGCCGTTCTGGTAGAAGAAATATTCCTGTTCGAAGCCGAACCAAGCATCTTCGTCGTCGAGGATGGTCGCGCGAGCGTTCGATGCGTGCGGCGTGACGCCATCCGGCATCATGACTTCGCACATGACGAGAGCGCCGTTGGTGCGGGCCGGATCGGGATAAATGGCGACGGGCTTCAGCACGCAGTCAGAGCTGCGGCCCTCGGCCTGCATGGTCGACGAACCGTCGAAGCCCCACAGCGGAAGCTGCTCCAGCGTCGGGAATTCATCGAATTCCTTGATCTGCGTCTTGCCACGCAGGTTCGGTACCGGTGTGTACCCATCGAGCCAAATGTACTCGAGCTTAAATTTTGTCATCGCGACTCTCTCAGTGCTACAAAGGTGAGCAAATCCGGAGGCAACCTCGGCGCGCAAGCGCATCCGATCGCCAGGGATGACGCTTTAAAAGCACGTAGCGTGCCAGTTTTGGCGCCGCGCGAAAGAAAAATCGCGAATCAGCGTACCGACCGATTTTTTCCCTTTTGGATAATCGGGCTGTTTTTAACGCTCGCAGGCGGTATCGGCCATCAAAACGCACCTTTTCCATCTGGAACCGGATGAAAATTGCGGCGTTAAGCTCAAATGATGAAGTGTTAAACAAATTGGCGGAAGCTTTTGGTCGAGACAGCATGCCGACCGGCTACAATTGCAACATTGCTCTTATTTTGTGCAATTTGCATAAACTATGTGCATTATGCTATGGTAGCGGTCCTGAAATGTTGATGCGCCGAGCTGAATGGAGGCGATCTCATGCCCACCGGTTTCCACCGTGATTCCGCAACGATCTACCAGTTTCCCGTCAAGGCGATATGCAACGCCAACAGGTTCGAACGCGCCCGCCTGATGGAGCGCGAGGCAGCCGAAGTCTGCGATGCCGCGCTCGACAGCTGCTGGTACCATGACGAGGCGGTTCGCGAATCCGACCGGCCGACCAAGTCCTGATTTCCCCTGGTCGCGAGGCAAGGACGCCGACAAAGCGGAGCGCGCCCGCACATGGCGTTCATACTGCGTCACAAAGACCTAAAGCTCGGTAAGCTGAAAGTTCACGAGGCTTGGCTGCCATCCAATCCAAGCTTTTCCTTTACGACCAATGCACCATGTTCGCTGACGACGCGGGCAGCGACCTTTGCTGCGAAACGGGCGGCGGCAGGCGCATCGCCTGCTTCGAGATATCGTGCGAGAAACGCGCCGTTGAAGCTGTCGCCGGCGCTGGTCGTGTCGACCACCTTCTTCACCTTTTCGGCCGGAACGAAGGTTTGCTCGCCGGCAAAATTCAGCGTGACACCGTCAGCGCCGTTCTTGACGACGATATCGATGGCACCTAGCGCGCGGTAGCGATGGATCGTCGCCTCGATGGAATCATCGCCGAAATGGGCGGCCTCGTCGTCGAAGCTCGGCATGACGAGCACGGAGGAGCGGGCGCCTTCGCTAATTGTCGTGTGCATCACGTCGTAGCTCGACCAGAGGCGCGGGCGGATGTTTGGATCGAAGACGACGAGCTTGCCGGCGGCCTTGGCGCGACGAACTTCGGCGAGCAGCGTCTCGGCATCCTCATGCGGCAGGATGGCAAGGGTGATGCCGGAGAAATAGATGACGGCAGCGCTTTCCACCGCCTCGCGCAGACTGTCCGGATCGGCAGCCAGGCTGCGGGCGGCCGAGCTGTCGCGCCAGTAGCTGAAGGAGCGTTCGCCATTTTTCAGGTTGATCATATAGAGGCCGGGCGTCCTGCCCCGGATACGGCGGATGAGGCTCGTGCCGATGCCTGACGTGTCGATGAAGGCCAGCATCTCATCCGACATGGCGTCGTCACCGAGGGCGGTGAAATAATCGACCGACCAGTCGGCGGCAAGGCAGGCGCGGGCATACCAGGCGGTGTTGAAGGTATCGCCGGCAAAGCCCTTGCGCAGCAGGCCGTCGCCTGCTTGCGAGAGTTCCACCATGCATTCACCGATCGATAGAAACCGTCCGCTCACTCTGTCCTCCCGGCATTTAGGGCGCCGCGCGTCCAACAGGACGCGCTATCACTTTGAATTGGCGCACAATCGCTGATACGCGGAGCCGGGCAGAGTGACAAGCGTCGATATTGCGAGAGATGAAAGCCCGCCTTCACGGACGAGGCGAAGGCGGGCTCTTAATACCTATTCGTGGATGGTGTAGCTGCCCATCGCGCAAAGGTCCTGCGTATCTTCGGTGGTTTCGAGGTTTGAGTCTTCCTCGAATTCGAAGCGCATGTCGTATTTGCAGACGGTTCGGCCGTCGGCGATGGTGATATCCATGGTTTCGCCCGGATCGAGAACGTTCTCGCCGAAGACGTCTTCTTCCCAGTTGTCGACGCCGGTCGGCGAGCTGTAGAAGCGCGTCAGCACGGAGTTCGTTCCGTTGATGAGCTTGAACGTCAGATCTTCGGCATGCGACGAAACGGCGGAGACGGCAATCATGGCCGCGGTAAGTGCGATTACACCTGATATTTTCGATTTCATATATGCGTTCCCCTGGCTTGCGATTAGGCCGAAATGGGATAACACATGCTTATAAAGGCTTTCTTATCAGGGTCTTTAGACCCAAAATAAGTCTGCTTCGCTCCGAAACGGATGGCGCACTGGGCATTCTTATGAGCTGACGGCCGCTTGCGCGACCGCCGTTCCATTCACGGCCTGTCCATATGATAACAGGCGGCTGTCTGGCCGGGGCGGACCTGCTCTGTTGGCGGCATTTCGGTGCGACAGACGTCGGTCGCCTTCCAGCAGCGCGGTGAGAAGACGCAGCCTTTCGGCGGGTTGAGCGGCGACGGCGGATCGCCCTGCAGGCGGATGCGCGTGCGCAGCCGTGCAAGTTTCGGATCCGGGACCGGCGCGGCGGAAAACAGCGCCTGCGTATAAGGGTGGGCGGGATGATCGAAGACGGTGGCGCAGTCGCCGGCTTCCACCACCCTGCCGAGATAGAGCACCAGCACATCGTCGGAGATCAGGCGCACGACGGAGAGGTCGTGGCTGATGAAGATCAGCGTCAGGCCGAATTCCTTGCGCAGCTTGCGCAGAAGCGTGATCACCTGTCCCTGGATCGAGACGTCGAGGGCCGAAACCGGCTCATCGCAGATGATGAGCTTCGGCTTGGTGACCACCGCGCGGGCGATGCCGATGCGTTGCGCCTGGCCGCCGGAGAATTCGTGCGGATAGCGGTTGATCATCTCCGGCACCAGGCCGACGGCGGTCATGATGTCGCGGACGCGTTCGGTGCGCTCGGCCCTCGTAAGCTTCGGCTCGAAGACGGTGAGCGGCTCGGCGATGATATCGCCGACCGTCATCCGCGGGTCGAGCGAGGCGATCGGATCCTGGAAGATGATCTGCATGTCGCGGCGGGCGGCGCGCATCTCCTCATCCGTGAGGTCGAGCAGGTTGCGGCCCTGCCAGAGGATGCGGCCCTTCTGCGATTTCAGCAGCCGCAGGATGGAACGGCCGAGCGTCGACTTGCCGCAGCCGGATTCGCCGACGATGCCGAGTGTCCGACCTTCGCTGAGGTCGAAGCTGACATTGTTGACGGCGGTCAGGAAGACCGGCGGCTTGAAGAGGCCCTTGGCCGGCAGTTCGAATTGGGTCGTCAGATTCTCGACCCTCAGGAGCGATCGATCAGCCATGGTTCAACAGCTCCTCGCGGCGGGGAAAGGGGTGGTAACAGGACGCGCAATGGCGCAGCGCCAGCGTTTCGAGCGGTGGCGGGCGGTCGATGCAATCGTCCTGGACCTGCGAACAGCGCGGCGAGAAATTGCAGCCCTTCGGCAGGTGCTGCAGGTTCGGCGGACGGCCCGGAATGACGACGAGGTCGTCGACGTCCTGGTCCGGGCGCGGGATCGAGGCATGCAGCGCTGCGGTATAGGGATGGGCGGGGTTGTCGAAGAGTTCGTCGACGGGCGCCTCCTCGACGATGCGGCCGGCATACATGACGGCGACCCGGTCGGCGAGGCCGGCAACGACGCCGAGATCGTGGGTGATCATGATCAGCGCCGTGTTCATCTCCGCCGTCAGATCGTTAAAGAGATCAAGGATCTGTGCCTGGATGGTGACGTCGAGCGCTGTCGTCGGCTCGTCGGCGATCAATAGCTTCGGCCGGGTGAGCAGCGCCATGGCGATGACGATGCGCTGGCGCATGCCGCCCGAGAGTTCGTGCGGGTAGAGGTGGAAGCGCCGCGTCGGGTCGGGGATGCCGACGCGTTTGAGCATGTCGAGGGCAGCAGTGGATGCGGCGCGTGCCGTCAGCCCGCCGTGAACCTCAAGCTGTTCCGTCAGTTGCCTTGAAATCTTCAGCGAGGGGTTCAAGGCGGTCATCGGGTCCTGGAAGACCATGGCCATGTCCTTGCCGCGGATCTGGTCGAGCTCGCGCGGCTTCAGCGCCAGCACGTCCTTGCCTTCGAGCAGCGCCTGTCCCGTTGTTTTGCCGTTCTTGGCAAGCAGGCCCATGATGCCGAGGAAGGTCTGGCTCTTGCCGGAACCGGACTCGCCGACGATGGCGATGCGTTCGCCGCGCCTGACCGTCAGGTTCATGTTGGAGACCGCCTTCACCTCTCCATCCGGCGTTTTGAAGGTGATCGAGTAGTCTTTGAGTTCGAGAAGGGTGTCTTTTTGTGTTTCGTGGAGCATTCTTAGCGATCCTTCGGGTCGAACGCGTCGCGCAGGCCGTCGCCGATGAAGAGCAGGCTGAGCAACAGGGCCACGAGGAAGCTTGCCGGGAAGACGAGCAGCCACGGCATGCTTTCCATGGCATCGGTTCCCTCGGCGATCAGCGTGCCGAGCGAGGTCAGCGGTTCCTGCACGCCGAAGCCGAGATAGGAAAGGAAGCTTTCGGTGGCGATGATTTCAGGCACGGTCAACGCTGCGAAGATGACCACCGGTCCGACGAGGTTCGGGATGATGTGCTTGATGATGATCTTGAACGGCCGCTGCCCGGATGCGCGAGCCGCTTCGATGAATTCGCGATGCTTGATCGACAGCGTCTGGCCGCGCACGATGCGGGCCATGGTCAGCCATTCCAGCGCGCCGATGGCGGCAAAGAGCAGATAGACGTTGCGGCCGAAGATCACCATCAGCAGGATGACGAAGAGGATATAGGGAAGCGCATACATGATATCGACGAAGCGCATCATGATCGCATCCAGCCTGCCGCCGATATATCCCGATACCGCACCGTAGAGCACGCCGATGAAGACGGAGACGACGGTCGCCGTCAGCGCCACGGCCAGCGAGACGCGGGTGCCGTAAAGGGCGCGGGCGAGAAGGTCGCGGCCATTCGGGTCGGTACCGAAATAGTGGCCGGTCTCGAGCGAGGGCGGGATGCGGAAGGCCGCCCAATCCGGATCCTCGTAGTTGAAGGGAATGAACCAGGGGCCGAGGAAGGCGGCGAGGATCAGAACCGTCAACACGACGATCGACAGGACGGCGGCCTTGTTGCGCCCGAGGCGGCGCAAGGCATCCTTGGTGAGCGAGCGGCTTTCAGGCGCAAGGCCTTCCGCCTCCAGCAGCTCCTGCGCGAGCAGCTCGCGCTTTGCGGGGTTGAGGATCATCTGTTTCTCACTTTCGGATCGAGCCACGCATAGGCGATATCGACGAGAAGGTTCAGGAACACGATCAGCACCATGTAGAAGATGACGGTGCCGAGAACCATGCCGTAATCACGGTTCAGCGCTGCGTTGACGAAATAGCGGCCGATGCCGGGCAATCCGAAGATGCTCTCGACAACCAGCGAGCCGGTGAGAAGGTAACTTGCGGCCGGCCCGAGGTAGGAGACAACAGGCATCAGCGCAGGTTTCAGCGCATGGCGCATCACGGTGAGCCGCGGGCCGATGCCCTTGGCCTTGGCGGTGCGGATGAAGTTCTGGTTCATGACTTCGATCATCGAGCCGCGCGTGATGCGCGAGATACGGCCGGCATGCGGCAGGGCAAGCACGACGATCGGCAGGATGAGGTATTTGATCGAGCCGTCACCCCAGCCGCCAACCGGAAACCACGCTAGATGGATGCCGAAGACGAGCTGCAGGATCGGCGCAATCAGGAAGTTCGGCAATACGACGCCGATCAGGATGAGCGCGCCCAGAATATAATCCGGCGCCTTGTTCTGATAGAGCGCCCCAAGACAGCCGACGGCCACGCCAACAATGATAGCAATCAGGAAGGCGGCCGTACCGATAGTGAAGGTATAGGGCAGACCGATCATGATCTGCTGGGCGACGGTGAAATCTTCGCTGGCGAAGGACGGGCCGAGATCGCCTCGGAGCAGGTCACCGACATAGATCAGGTACTGCTGGATGAGCGGCTTGTCGAGATTGTAGTGGATCGCAAGGTTCTTCAGGATCACCGGCGGCAATGGCCTTTCGCCATCGAAAGGGCCGCCGGGGGCAAGGCGCAAAACAAAAAACGAGGCTGTCACGGCGATCCACATGACGGGGATCGTCGACAGCAGGCGACGGAGGGCGTATTTGATCATGGTCGTGGGCCGGTCCTTTCCGCAACGCGCGGAAAGGACCGTTTTCCCTTACTCTTTCATCGACAGCCAGCGGGTGCGGTGGATGTCCTGAATGTTGTCGACGAAGCCTTCGATCTTCGGCGAAACGACATTCTTCGAGACGTAGTAGTAGATCGGCAGGGCGGCGGACTCATCGAGCGCCAACTGTTCGGCCTTCTTGAAGATCGCAGCACGCTTGGTGAGATCCGTCTCGGCGTTGCCTTCCTTGATCATCTTGTCGTACTCGGGATTGGACCAGCGGCCGTAGTTCATCTGCACGCCTGTCACCAGGAGGTTCAGGAAGTTGTCCGGGTCGTTGTAGTCGGCGAGCCAGCCGGCGCGGCCGATTTCGACCTGGCCACGCTGCATCTGGTCGTAATGCACCTTGGTTTCGGCGTTGACGAGCTCGACATCGACGCCGAGCGGCTTCCACATGGAGGCGATGGCGACGGCGATGCGCTTGTGGTTGTCGTTGGTGTTGTAGCTCAGCACGGCGTGCAGCGGCTTGTCCGGGCCGAAACCGGCTTCGGTCAGAAGCTTCTTGGCTTCGGCGACCTTCTCGCTATAGGGCAGGTCCTTCCAGCTGACATAGGCCGGCTCGCCGTAATTCGCCGTGCCCGGCGGAACCCATGAATAGGCCGGCAGTTCGCCGGTGCCGAGGATCTGCGGGCCGATGACTTCACGGTTGATCGCCATGGAGAGTGCCTGGCGGACGCGCTTGTCGCTGAAGGGCGGCTTCTGCGAGTTGACGACGTAATAGTAGAGGCCGGAGAAGGGGGCGACATGCGCCTGGCCCGGCAGGTTCTTCTTCATCCATTCGTATTGGTCAGTCGGGAAATCGGTGAGGATATCGAATTCGCCGGCGCGGTAGCGTTTCAGCGCGGCTTCCTGGTCTTCAAGCACGAAGAACTTCGCGCCGTCGATCTTCAGGTCCTTGGTGTCATACCACTGATCATTCTTGACTGTGGTGACATGCGAGCCCGGAACCCATTCGACCGGCTTGTAGGGGCCGTTGGTGACGATGTTGCCGATCTTGACCCAATCCTGGCCCTTCGCCTCGACGACATGCTTCGGCAGCGGATAGGCAGTGTAATGCATCAGGGCATTGAGGAAGTAAGGGGTGGCATTTTCAAGCGTGATTTCGAGCGTCTTGTCGTCGATCGCCTTGACGCTAAGCTGGTTGAGATCGGTGATCTCACCCTTGTTGATCTTTTCCGCGTTCTTGATGGTGAACTGCAGATAGGCATAGTCGGCGGCATTCTTCGGGTCGACGAGGCGCTGGAAGGCGAAGACGAAGTCTCCTGCCGTTACCGGCTGGCCATCGGACCACTTGATGCCGTCGCGAAGCTTGAAGGTGTAGACCTTGCCGTCAGGCGAAATCGTCCAGCTTTCAGCCTGACCGGGGACCGGATTGTCCTTGGCGTCCTCGGTGACGAGACCTTCGAAAATGTCGCCGGCGATACGGTTCTCCCAGTCGCCGGAAAGCTTCTGCGGATCGAGCGACTGCGGGTCGCCACCATTGTGAATGTTGAGCGTGGCCGCATGGGCCGAAAACGCCAGCAATGTGCCAAGCATTGCAGAGGCGAGAAATTTTTTCCCGAAATGGTTCATGGTGGGTCCACCTTTCTAGGCTTTGCGCCTTTATTAGACATTTGTTCCCGGTGTTTGACCTCTTACGTGCAGGTCAGTGCGCACATTATCGCAAAGGCTTCGCGTTGCAACCCCAAATCCGGAGGGTATAAACGGGTTGTGGACAAGCCTATATACGTCTCCCCCTTGTCGGATCGCGACGACCCGCCGCTGCCTTCGCAGGGCCTTCATAAAGGCTTCACATGGTTGTCTTTTGTTTCGTCCGCTTTAGTGTGGCGAGCGCAAACGAGGCAGGAGATGTAGCCGATGGCATTGCAGGCAGGCGGGAGTGCGGACTGGTGGCGCGGCGCGGTGATCTATCAGGTCTATCCGCGCTCGTTTCAGGACACCAACAGCGATGGGCTCGGCGATCTCAGGGGAATCACCCGCCGGCTGCCGCATATAGCCAGTCTCGGCGTCGACGCGATCTGGCTCTCGCCCTTCTTCAAGTCGCCGATGGCCGACATGGGCTACGACGTTTCCGATTATTGCGACGTCGATCCGATCTTCGGGACGCTTGATGATTTCGACGAGATGATGGCCGAAGCGCATAGGCTCGGCATCAAGGTCGTGATCGACCAGGTTATCTCGCACACTTCCGACCGGCATCCCTGGTTCGTCGAGAGCCGATCGAGCCGGACCAATCCGAAGGCCGACTGGTATGTCTGGGCCGATCCGAAGCCCGATGGTACGGCGCCGAACAACTGGCTGTCGATCTTCGGCGGGCCGGGCTGGGAATGGGACGGTGTCCGCCGGCAATATTACCAACACAATTTCCTGACCTCGCAGCCCGACCTCAATTTCCACAGCGCAGACGTGCAGGAGGCGGTGCTGGAGACGGTGAAGTTCTGGCTCGACCGTGGCGTCGACGGCTTCCGGCTGGATACGGTCAACTATTATTTCTGCGACAATCAGCTCCGAAGCAACCCGCCGCATGAGCCCGATACCAGTGACGGGGGCCTCGATGCGCCCGACACCAACCCCTACGGCATGCAGAACCATCTCTATGACAAGACGCAGCCGGAAAATGTCGATTTTCTCAAGCGCTTCCGGGCGCTGCTCGATCAGTACGAAGATCGTACAACCGTCGGCGAAGTCGGCGATGGCGCTCGTTCGCTGAAGACGGTTGGCGCCTATACGAGTGGCGGCGACAAGCTGCACATGTGCTACACATTCGATCTGCTCGGGCCGGATTTCACCGCCGAGCATATTCGCGGCTGCGTTGAGGCCTTCCAGAAGGCCGTCACGGACGGCTGGGTCTGCTGGGCTTTTTCCAACCACGACGTCATGCGCCATGTCAGCCGTTTCGCGCGGACGGAGGAAGAGCGGTCTGTCATCGCCAAGCTGGCGATCTCGGTGCTTGCGGCGCTGCGCGGTTCGATCTGCCTCTATCAAGGCGAGGAACTCGGCCTGCCGGAGGCGGAGCTTGCCTTCGAAGACCTGCGCGACCCCTACGGCATCCGCTTCTGGCCGGCCTTCAAGGGCCGAGACGGATGCCGCACACCGATGCCTTGGGAAGCCGGCAAGGCGCATGCAGGCTTCACCTCGGCCGAGAAGAGCTGGCTGCCGGTGCCTTACGAGCAGGCAGCGCTTTCCGTGGATACGCAGGAGGCGAGCGACAGCTCGGTGCTGCATCACTACCGCAAGACGCTTGCATTCCGGAGGAGCCACCCGGCGCTGATCGACGGCGACATGACCTTCATCGGCACCAACCAGGATCTGCTCGCCTTCACCCGCGAAAAGAAGGGCGAAAAACTGCTCTTCGTTTTCAACCTGACGCGCAAACCGGCGGAATTCCGCCTGCCTGATGGCATGGTGCTCGGGGAACCGCTTGAGATGCCGGGTTTCGAGGCAGTGGCTGACGCGGGGCTGGTGAAGCTTGCGGCGCTGGACGGGTTTTGCGCGCGGGTTTGACGGCTATTTCAGAAGCTTATCGTAATCTGCATGCGAGCCGATCCAAAACCAGATGATGTCATCTCCATCCCTGACGGCTAAAGCTCTCCAGGATGTGCCGACGCGCGCCGACCAGAAGCGGCCGACGCGCTTGAAATGCAAGGAGGGATGCCTGGGATCTTGTTTGAGCAAATCGAAGTTTCCGCCGGCCAACTTCCGTATCTGCTCAAGCAAGCAGTCATAGGCCTCCCAGAAAGCGGGAGTGGCGTGGTGTTTCAAAGCCGTCTTGTCTTTCCGGCACGAAAATCGGTAAAGGCTTTCTCGGCGAGATGATCGAGTTTGCCACTCGCTGCGTCCGCTTCCATCTGCCTGTCCCAGCGTTCGGCCTGAAGGGCTTCAAACCACGCCGAAAAGGCTCCGAACTCGTACTTATCGAGTTCGGTAACGATTTTTTCAATCTGTTCCAGCTTCGTCATGATCGGCTCCAACGTTACCGCAAAATAAGCGCTGTCGCCGAATTTGCCAAGGATGCCGTCACCCAATCAGCGCGAACTTGCCCACGTCCACCATGCCGCGGTCTGATATCTTCAGGTGCGGGATGACCGGCAGCGGCAGGAAAGCGAGTTGGAGGAAGGGTTCTTCCAGCGTGGCGCCCAGCGCCAAGGCGGCTTTTCGCAGATGGTGCAGCGTATCGCGGACCGTCTCGTAGGGCTCAAGGCTCATAAGACCGGCGATCGGCAGGGCGATTTCACCGGTGATCTTGCCGTCTTCGACGACCACGAAGCCGCCCTTGATCTCGCCGAGGCGGTTTGTGGCGCAAGCCATGTCGTCCTCGCTGACGCCGACGACGCAGATATTGTGGCTGTCATGGCCGACGGTCGAGGCGATCGCGCCCTTCTTCAGGCCGAAGCCCTGGACGAAGCCGTTGGCGTGGTTGCCGTTCTTGCCGTGGCGCTCGATGACGGCGACCTTGATGATATCGTTGGCAAGATCGATCGCCGTCTCGTTGCCCCTGACGGGCAGGCGATAGCGACGATGCTCGGTGATGATCTTGCCCGGCAGTACACCGATGACAGGCGTCTCGCCCTCGGCGACCGGGACGCCGAAATGGGCGGCGTTGACGGGTCGGGCCTTGACGCTGTCGAGGCCGATCGGGGCAACCGGTCGGCGCGAGGAAAAGAGCGCATCGGTGACGCGGCGGCCGGCGGAAAAGACCATGTCGGCGCGGCAGCTTTCCAGGCTGTCGAGTACCACCAGATCGGCGCGCCAGCCCGGCGCGACCAGGCCGCGGTCCCTCAGACCGAAGGCGCGGGCAGCCGAAATCGAGGCGGCGCGGTAAATCGCCAGGGCCTCTACGCCGCTTCCGATGGCTGTGCGGATCATATGATCGAGATGGCCCTGTTCGGCGATGTCGAGCGGATTGCGGTCGTCGGTGCAGAGCGCGAGGAAGGGTG
This sequence comes from Rhizobium sp. LARHSG275, assembly GCF_052871115.1. Classification (NCBI taxonomy): domain Bacteria; kingdom Pseudomonadati; phylum Pseudomonadota; class Alphaproteobacteria; order Hyphomicrobiales; family Rhizobiaceae; genus Rhizobium; species Rhizobium sp. LARHSG275. The sequence goes on from NZ_JBIXJN010000008.1 coordinate 115,870, forward strand.
AAAGCCGCTCGGTGATAATGGGTATCAGCGCCGCGAGATCCTTGGATACCGAACCCTCGCGCACGAGGATGTGCATGCCTTTGCGGATCTTTTCCAAGGCTTCGCCGGCAGTCGTGCATTCATGCTCGGTGCGGATGCCGGCGGCGAGGTAACCGTTGAGGTCATTGCCGGACAGCAGCGGCGCATGACCATCGATATGGCCGCCCTGGAAGGCGTCGAGCTTGGCCATGCAGACGGGATCCTTGTGGATCACGCCGGGGAAATTCATGAATTCGGCGAGGCCGATGACCTTCGGATGGTGGCGGAAGGGCAGGAGGCGCTCGATCGGCAAGTCGGCGCCTGAGGTTTCGAGATGCGTCGCCGGAACGCAGGAGGAGAGCTGGACGCGGATGTCCATGATCGTCTCCAGCGCCGATTCGAGAAAGAATTCGATGCCGGCGGTTCCCAGCACATTGGCGATTTCGTGCGGATCGCAGATGGCGGTGGTGACACCATAAGGCAGAACGCAGCGATCGAATTCATGGGGTGTGACGAGCGAAGATTCGATATGCAGATGCGTGTCGATGAAGCCGGGAACGACGATCCTGCCCGATATATCGATCTCGGTTTCACCTTCGTAGCTACCTGAGGTTCCGACGATGCGATCGGCGCCGATGGCAATGTCCGACAGGACGAGTTCGCCGGTGACCAGATTGAAGAAACGGCCACCCTTCAGTACGATATCGGCCGGCACGCGGCCGACGCCCTGGTCGATGAGACGTTCGAGCTTGGTGGTCATGGCATTGCTCACATTACAACCGATTTCAAAACTTATAACCGATCTGCCGCCACAAGCGAGTGCCGCAAAACGAGACCGGGCGCCGTACGGGCGCCCGGTCGTCGACGGTCAGCGATGGTTTATTCGGCGGCGACGATCTTGCCGGCTTCCCACTTGTAGAGCGAGAAGCTCTGCGAGGTCAGGTCGCCGGTCTTGCCGTAGGTGACCTTGCCGATGGCAGTCGGGATCTCCTTGCCGTCCTTCAACGCGGTCGCGACGGCTTCCGCATCCTCGGCACTGCCGGCCTTCTCGATGCCGGCCTTCAGCACCTCGACGGCGGCATAGGCGTTCAGCGTGAAGGCCTCGGCCGGGATGTTCTTGGCGGCGAGCGCGTCGGCTGCGGCCTTGGAATCCGGGCTCTTGGTGGCGTCCGAAGCGTTGGTGAAGATCGTGCCTGCTGCCGCATCCGTGCCGATTGCCCAGAATTCGGTGTTGGAGAGGCCATCGCCGCCGATGATCGTCGCGTTGGCGGCGAGGTCATGCAGCTGGCGGGCCAGCAAGCCGCCTTCCGGGTGGTAGCCGCCGAAATAGACCACGTCGACCTTCTCGGACTTGATGCGGGTGGTGAGCGCGCTGAAATCCTTGTCACCAGGCGTGATCGCGTCATTGACGACTTCGGTGATGCCGCCGGCGTTCAGCGTCGCCTTGAAGGCATCGGCGAGGCCCTTGCCGTAGGCGCCCTTGTCGTTGACGATGGCGACGCGCTTGTCCTTGAAATTCTTCAGCACATATTTGGCGGCGACTTCTGCCTGCTGGTCGTCGCGGCCGCAGGTGCGCAGCACGTTGGTGAGACCGCGCTTGGTCAGGTCGGGGGCCGTCGCGGTCGGGGTAACCATCAGCACGCCGTTTTCAGCAAGCACGTCCGAAACGGGAATGGCGACGCCCGAGGTTACCGGGCCGACGACGAAGCGGATGCCGTCGCCGACGACCTTGTTGGCGGCGGAAACGCCCTGCTTCGGTTCGCCGGCATCGTCGGCCAGTTCGAGAACGACCTTCTCTCCGAGAATCCCGCCCTTCTTGTTGATCTCGTCGACGGCCGTCTGAGCGCCGTTCTTCACCTGATCGCCATAGGCGGCGACGGGGCCGGTCAGCGGCGCGATCAGGCCGATGGTGATATCGGCATGGGCAAGCGGCGCAAAGGCGAGTGACGCGACGAGGGTCGCCGTCAATGTCTTGAGGGTCATTGTCTGTCTCCTTGGATGGGGTCATGCGACCCGCGATGAAGCGTCGCGCCGGCTTTTCCGGATCGTTCAACGGCCCAGGAGCCGTGCCAAGAACGATCGATATCGGCGCGATCAATGCACCCTCCGGCCATATTTGGCTCGAGTGGTGCAGCGACAAGATTTCTAGGAATTTTGGTGAGATTGCGCAAGTTGATAACAAAATGGAACGAAAATCGGCTCGATCCGACACGAAGTCTTGCCAAAATCGTCGATTTTGGCGCCGTCTGGTGATTGTTTCGAGGGTGGCGGTACCCGCACAATCGCGGTGCGCCGATGAACCTGCTGCATTTCGCGGAAGCTCGCTTGGTCTTTCCGAATATTCGAATTCTGTTTTGAGATTAACACTTGATTCTACCAATTAGAGTAGAACCATTGTTCCCGCATATATTGCCGCGATGCAAAAGAACGGTCGGTCATAAACAGAGAGATATTTCAGGAACTGAGATCTGGATGCTGAAGCGTATCGAAGCCAGACAGGTGCGCAACGGAATGTTTGTGGAGGCGATCGAGGGTGCATGGCATGACCCTCTTCTGTCCAAGCGAAGATTTCTGCTGCGCCGTGAAGCCGATGCCCTAAAACTTCGCAAGAGCGCTATTGAAGGTGTTGTCATCAACACCAGCAGAGGCCTCGACATCGACGGCCTGCCAGGCGGCAATATCGAGATCGACACCAAGGCGGCACGCGAGACCATCCAGAAATCCGTGCAGGTGCTGGAAAGCGTCTTCAGCCGGCTCCAGCATGGCGATGGCATCAGCGTCGATCAGGTGGCGCCGGTGATTTCCTCTGTCTCCAAGTCGATTGATGACAATCCCACTGTCTTTCTCAGCGTTACGCGTCTGAAATCCAAGGACGAGGCAACGTTTCTGCATTCCCTTTCGGTGAGCGCGCTGATGATCCTGTTCGGCCGTCATCTCGGACTTGACGAGACTACCGTGCAGATGCTCGGCACGGCAGGATTGCTGCACGACGTCGGCAAGCTCGAAATTCCGCTTGAGATACTCAACAAGGAAGGGCGCCTGGACGAGGACGAGATCAAAATGATCCGCGATCATCCGGAAAAGGGGCATGCAATCCTGTCGCGCCAGCAAGGCATGTCGGAGATCGTTCTCGACGTCTGCCTCAACCATCATGAGCGTATCGATGGCAGGGGCTATCCCCGCAGGCTTTCCGAGGCGCAGGTGAGCTTCCATGCTCGTCTTGCTGCGATTTGCGACGTCTATGACGCCGTGACCTCCGTGCGGCCGTACAAGGCGCCATGGAGCGCGAGCCAATCACTGAAATGGATGCTTGGCAGCGAAGGGCAATTCGATCGCCGGCTCCTGAAGAAATTCGCCCTCTGCCTTTCCGTCGCCGCGGTGAGCTGAAATCTATCTGGCTTCGCAACAAAAGGGCCTGCGTCGGCTTCCAGCGCCGCGCGTCTTTTCAGACGCGCAAAGGACGCTGTAACACTTTTAATTGCCGCATAATTTTATCCTTAAATCGACTCCGACTTAAGGAATTATACAGGAGGTCCGCCGCAGGCCCTGTTGCCGGAAGCCTCAGAGCTTTCTCAGACGTTGTTCTGCAGGATGGTTCGCAGCTTGACGAAAAGCTCGTCGATATGGTGCTTCTCGATGATCAGCGGTGGTGAGAGCGCGATGATATCGCCGGTGGTGCGGATCAGCAGGCCGCTTTCATAAGCTTTCAGGAAAGCGGTGAAGGCGCGTTTCGTGGGCTCGCCGGCGATCGGGTCGAGTTCGATCGCGCCGATCAGGCCGGTGTTCCGGATGTCGATGACATTGGGGCAGTCCTTCAGCGAATGCAGCGCGTCGGCCCAGTAGTCGGAAAGCTCGGCGGCGCGTGTCAGCAGGCCCTCCTCCTTGTAGGTGTCGAGCGTGGCGAGCGCGGCGGCGGAAGCGATCGGATTGCCGGAATAGGTGTAGCCGTGGAAGAACTCGATCATGTGCTCCGGGCCGTTCATGAAGGCATCATGGATCTCGGAGGTAACGAAGACCGCGCCCATCGGAATGACGCCGTTGGTCAGCCCCTTGGCGGCGGTGATCATGTCGGGCTTGACGTCGTAATATTGCGCGGCGAAGGGAGCGCCGAGGCGTCCGAAACCGGTGATGACCTCGTCGAAGATCAGAAGGATGCCATGCTTGGTGCAGATCTCGCGCAGCTTTTGCAGGTAGCCCTTGGGCGGGATCAAGACGCCGGTGGAACCCGCCACCGGCTCGACGATGACGGCGGCGACGGTGGAGGCGTCATGCAAGGTGACGATACGCTCGAGTTCGGTAGCGATGTCGCCGCCATGCTCGGGCTCGCCGCGAGTGAAGTTGTTTTTGTCGGGCTGGTGGGTGTGCGGCATGTGATCGACGCCGGTTAGAAGCGTGCCGAACATCTTGCGGTTGGTGACGATGCCGCCGACGGAGATGCCGCCGAAATTGACGCCATGATAGCCGCGCTCGCGGCCGATCAGGCGGAAGCGTGATCCATTGCCCTTCACGCGGTGATAGGCGAGCGCCACCTTGAGCGCCGTCTCGACGGATTCCGAACCCGAATTGGTGTAGAGAACGTGGTTCAGGCCTTCCGGGGCAATGTCGACCAGGCGGTTCGCCAGTTCGAAGGCCTTGGGATGGCCGAGCTGGAAGGCCGGCGCGTAATCGAGCTCGCCGGCCTGCTCGCGGATCGCCTCGGTGATCTTCGGGCGGCAGTGGCCGGCATTGACGCACCAGAGGCCAGCCGTGCCGTCCAGCACCTGACGGCCGTCATGGGTCGTATAGTACATGTCCTTGGCGCCGACGAACAAACGCGGCTCCTTCTTGAACTGGCGATTTGCCGTAAACGGCATCCAGAAGGCGCGAAGATCGTTCGGTGCATTGAGGCGATTGGACATGCTGTTCTCCTGGCCGCTGACGGCCCTTTCCCGGGGCATCACGCCCATATTTTTACTGCCCGGTCAAATTATCAGGGCTTCCCAACGCGTCAACGGGAAAAGTCCCGAAACCCCTTGGAGGCTCAAACCGCCTCGATCGATCCGGCAATATTTTCAGGACCGACAGGCGCAGGCGGCCCGTCATCAATCCTTTGCCTCAACTTGCTAAAAAACGATGGTTCTCAGGGCACAATTGCATTTCATCAATTCACTGAAATCAAACGATATTTCGATCGGAGATACTGATGTCTGACCGCCAGAAGACAAGGGCGCGCCCCACGCGGCGCCATGCATTCGCGCCAAGTTATGGCGCCATTCTCGAAGAGGGCGTTCGCCGCCGCAGCGTGCTCAAGGGCTTTCTCGCCACGATGGGCGCTGCGGCACTTTCGCCGGCGCTCGGAACCGCGCATGCCGAGGCTGCCGATTCCAGCCTGACGTTTCCGGAGCTGAAGCGCGTGCGCGATGCCGCCGACCATTGGCCGGAAGGTTATGATCGCCAGATCCTGGCGCGCTGGGGCGATGCGCTGTTTGCCGACAGCCCGGAATTCGACATCGTGACGCTGGACGGCAAGGCTGCCGAGCGCCAGTTCGGCTACAACAACGACTTCACGCAGTTTCTGCCATTGCCCTGGGGCGAGAAGAGCTCGGACCACGGCCTGATGGTCGTCAGCCATGAGTATGCGACGCCTTTCCTGATGTTCGCCGGCCTGACCAAGGAGGACTACCGCGGGAAGCTGACGGATACTCAGATCCGCGCCATCATGGCGGCGCTCGGCGTCTCGGTCTTCGAGGTGAAGAAGACGGACGGCAAGTGGGCGATCGTCAAAGATGGCAAATACAATCGCCGCGTCCACATGAGCACCGAAATCGGCATCTCCGGTCCCGCCGCTGGCGACGACCGCCTGAAGACCAAGGCCGATCCGACCGGCACGGTCGTATTCGGCACGATCTCGAACTGCAACGGCGGCGTCACCCCGTGGGGCACGATGCTTTCGGGCGAGGAAGGCGCGATGGACGTCTTTGCCGGCGACTACAAGACACTGGCGAACCAGGAACTGGTCGAGCGCCAGGGCTGGGACGAGGACGAAAACGACATCTACTCTGTCAGCCGCGTCGAGCCGCGCTTCAAGTTCGAGGAAGAGCCGAACGAATGGATGCGTTTCGACTGGGTGGTCGAGATCGACCCTTTCGACCCGATGGCAAGGCCGGTCAAGCGCACCTCGCTCGGCCGCATGACGCATGAGGGCGCTCAGTGTTGCGTCGCCCCTGACGGCCGCGTGGTGGTCTTCATGGGCGACGACGACGACTTCGAATATATCTACCGCTTCGTCACCCGCGATCCGTGGAACCCGAACGACCGTGCCGCCAACAAGAACCTGCTCGACAACGGCACGCTTGATGTCGCCAAGTTCGAAAGCGACGGCAGCATGCACTGGATCCCGCTCATTGCGGGCGAGGGGCCGCTGACGGCGGAAGCCGGCTTCAAGAGCCAGGCCGATGTCGTGTTGGCGACGCGCGCTGCCGCCGATCTCGTCGGCGCTACGCCGATGGACGGGCCGGAGGGCTTCATCCCGCATCTCGGTACCGGCAAACTCTATGTCGCCATGACGGAGAACGAAGAGCGGCTGCCGAAGGGGGAGGGTGACAACGAGAAGGAGATGGTCAACATTGCCAATCCGCGCGGCCCTAATCCGCATGGCCATCTGCTGGAACTCGCGGCGCCGGGTGGTCCTGAAAAGCCGGATTATGCAGCCGAGAGCTTCAAGTGGGACGTCTTCATCCTCTGCGGCGACCCTGCCAAGGCCGAGGATCAGGCGATGTTCCATCCGGCGACGACCTCCGCCGGCTGGTTCACAGACCCCGACAACCTCGCCGTCGACCCGGCCGGACGCCTCTGGGTCACTACCGACGGCCCGCCACCGGAAGGCATTGCGGATTCGGTCTATGTGATGGACACCGAAGGTCCAGGCCGGGCACTGCCGAAGCTGTTCTATATTGCGCCCGTCGGCTCGGAAACCTGTTCGCCGACCTTCACCCCGGACGGCAGCAGCGTCTTCCTTTCGGTCCAGCATCCGGGCGAATTGCGGATGGCCGACAACGAGGATGCGACCTCGATGGAGGATGCGGGCACCAACTGGCCGGATTTCAAGTCGGGCATGCCTGCCCGTCCGTCTCTGGTGGTGCTGAGCCGCGTCAATAACGACGTGGTCGGCAGTTAAGCAACTCCGGCAAAACTGCGCGGCAGTTTTACGTCTGGAGTTGCACCAACAGAAGATCGATAGCGGGACGGGCGCTCCCGCGCGACTGGGTTGTCATTCTAGTGGCACGACCGGCAAATCGGAAGATTTGCCGGTCGTGCCATAAGGTTCATGTGCTGAAATATCGTTGCCAGGCCTCCGGGAATATCCCCTTCCGGCACGGCATCGGCCGACATTCATGTCAGCGCTATCATCAAGCGGCGGATCTGTTTCTCTTCTGCACGAGGTAGATGTCTTCGAGCGCTGCCAGGATCTTCATGACCGGCTCGGAGCTGCTCGAATAATAGATGGTTTGTGCGTCTCGGCGGGTCTTGACCAGTTTTTGAGCGCGTAGTTTCGACAGGTGCTGAGAGAGAGCCGACTGGCTGAGGCCGACCTGCGTCGCAAGCACGCCGACGGCCACTTCGCCCTTCACGAGGCTACACAAGATCAGCAATCTTTTCGGGTTTGCCATGGCCGACAATAAAGCTGCCGCCACGTTCGTGTGATCGGCCAAATCGGAGGTTTCCATATGTTATCTTCCTAATGCGAAACGTACATCATTCGTGCTGGCACAGGCCGTCAGCCGGGATTTTGACTGACGCTAAAAACTAGCAACTGGGCTCGAAGATTGTATATACCTAAATTTAAGGTATCGAGTATGCTATTTTAGTCATGTTTGAACAAATGTGATCGGCATCCACAGCGAGGGTTTCGAACTCGTATCGCAGCAGCAAGTCGCCGGAAATCATGTCGAAACCTGAGGAATCGATACCACAAATGCGCCAACGACCCGATTCCGGCGCCTTCAGCCTGATAGCGAGGGCTTCGGCGACATCGGGATGGCGTTCTACTAAATCTCGCACTGTCTCTGCCGCGTCGTTGGCGATTGCCTCATTCGCGGCCGACTGGATTATGAGATCGTTTCCATCGAGCTGGTAGGCGCGGCCGAAGCCGCCATTGAGGCTGGCCTGTTCCGGCTTAAGACGGAAGAACAGGAAATCAGGAAAGTCGATATAAAGCTTCGCTTTGGTGTGGCGAGCGAGAAAACGCGTGCGGATACGCTCGTAGAATGCACTGCTGCGCTCGACGGGTTCTGCCAGGCACTGGGTCGTCAGACGCGGAAAGGCGAGGGGATCGCCCTTGCCAGGCTCGCCGGTCAGGAGCGAGGCGCGCGGGTCTCTGGCAAGCGCCCTCGTATGGGCCGATAGCTTCGAAACGAGGATGACGGGGGCGCCGTCGATATCGGTGGCGACCAGCACGCGACTGGCAAAGGGAAAGCCGGTCTCGGGGTCGAGAACGGCAATCGCCGCGTGCCGGGCGGAGCGCAGAAGCACGCGGGCGAGCTTGCGGGCATCGTCGTCGGTTTCGCGTAAGGGTGAGGCCGGATCTTTCATATCCGCTTTGTGGCAAAGCGGATTGAAAACATCAAGCTTCCTGCTTGCGGCGATGGCGGGTGAGGCCGGCGACAATATCTTGGGCGGAGATGGTACCGACAATCGCGCCGTTCTCGACGATGCCGATACTGCCGGGTTGGCGGGCCAGGGCGTCGAGGACATCGATCAGCGGCGTCGCGGCACGGGCTGTAGCGCTGACACTCATGCCGGCGGCAGTCTGGCCGAGGCCTGGCTGCATCACGTCGGCCGCAGTCAGCATGTTGATCGGATTGAGGTTCTGCACGAAATCGGCGACATACTGGTCTGCGGGATTCTTGACGATGTCGTGCGGCGTTCCGCACTGAATGATACGGCCGCTCTCCATAATGGCGATGCGATTGCCGATGCGGAAGGCCTCGTCGAGATCGTGGCTGACGAAAAGAATGGTCTTCTTCAGCCGCCGCTGGAACTCCAGGAGTTCGTCCTGCAGGCGGGTGCGGATCAATGGGTCGAGCGCCGAGAAAGGCTCGTCCATGAGCAGGATCGGGGCGCCGGTGGCAAAGGCGCGGGCAAGGCCGACACGCTGCTGCATGCCGCCGGAAAGCTCGTTGACCTTGCGGCCTGCCCATTTCGTCAGGTTGACCAGTTCGAGCTGCTCGCCGACGCGGAGCTTGCGTTCGGCTTCCGGCATGCCGGCGAGTTCGAGGCCGAAGCCGACATTTTCGGCGACCGTGCGCCAAGGCAAAAGGGCGAACTGCTGGAACACCATGGAGACGGTGTGGGTGCGCAAATCGCGCAGCGCCTTGGCATTGCATCTGTAGGGGTTGACGGGGCCGGTGGTCGTGGAGACCGCAACATCACCGCGCACCACGGGAGCGAGCCCGTTGACGGCGCGCAGCAGCGTCGACTTGCCAGAGCCGGAAAGGCCCATCAGCACCAGAATCTCACCTTCCTCGATCGTCAGTGAGGCATCGGCGACGCCGAGCACCAAGCCGGTCGCGGCGCCGATTTCGTCGCGCGATTTGCCCTGATCGACCATGGCAAGCGCTGTTTCAGGCCGATCGCCGAAGATGATGCTGACATTGTTAAAGTTTACCGCGGTCATGCAGCGCCTCCTTCACCGGCCGTGCGGAACATCCGGTCGAGAATGATTGCCAGGATGACGATGCAGAAGCCCGCCTCGAAGCCCTTGGCGATATTGACGGTGTTCAGCGCACGGACGACAGGCACGCCAAGCCCGGGAGCGCCGACAAGGGCGGCGATGACGACCATCGACAGCGACAGCATGATGGTCTGGGTGAGACCCGCCATGATTTGCGGCGTGGCGAAGGGAAGCTCGATCTTGCGCAGCACCTGTATCGGCGTCGCGCCGAAAGCGACGGCGGCTTCGACGAGGGACGGCGGCGTCGAGATGATCCCGAGGCGCGTCAGCCGGATCGGGGCGGGGATTGCGAAGATGACGGTCGCGATCAGGCCCGGCACCATGCCGAGGCCGAACAAGATGAGTGCCGGGATCAGATAAACGAATGTCGGTATGGTTTGCATGAGATCGAGCACCGGGCGCATGGCCGCATAGACCCAAGGGCGGCGGGCAGCGGCAATGCCGAGCGGAATGCCGATCACCATGCAGACGAAGGTGGCAGCGAGCACGAGGGCGAGCGTCTCCGTCGTTTCCTTCCAATAGTCCTGGTTCACGATGAGCAGCAGCCCAAGACAGGTGAAGACCGCGACCGCGATCGATCGGCGCAACCAAAAGGCGATGGCGGTGATGGCGGCGATGACGATTAGCGGATGAGGCTTCTGCAGCACGAAGAGCAGGCCGTCTATGGCGCTCGACAGCAGGAAGGCGACCTGGTTGAAGAACCATTCGCCGTTCGAGGTCAGCCAGTCCACGAAGGATTTGGCCCAGGAGCCAATGGGAATCTTAAATTCGGTGATCCAATTCAAGGGCGCGCCCATCCAAAAAACAACAATCGGATAAAAATGAAACGGGGCGGCGAGCCGCCCCGTTCGTATCGTCAGAGGCCGAGGCCGGTCTTGGCGGCCGCGAGAGCGTCGCCCTTGCCATCGCGGGTCTTGACGCCCTTAAGCCAGGGCTCGAGTGCTGCGGGGTTCGCCTTCAGCCATTCGGAAGCTGCGGCCTCCGGCTCTTTGCCGTCGTTCAGGATTTTGCCCATGATGTGGTTCTCCATGTCGAGGGAGAACGTCAGGTTCTTCAGCATCGTGCCGACATTCGGGCATTCGTCGAGATAACCGGCACGAACATTGGTGAAGACCTTGGCGCCGCCGAAATCCGGACCGAAGATATCGTCACCGCCTGTGAGGTAGGTCAGCTTGAAATTAGTGTTCATCGGATGGGGTTCCCAGCCGAGGAAGACAACGGGCTTGCCCGCTTTGTCGGCGCGCGCGACCTGGGCGAGCATGCCCTGCTCGGAGGATTCGACGACTTCCAGATCCTTCATGCCGAAGGTGTTCTTTTCGATCATGTCCATGACGAGGCGGTTGCCGTCATTGCCAGGCTCGATGCCATAGATCTTACCGTCCAGATCGTCCTTGTGAGCGGCGATATCCTTGAAGTCCTTGATGCCGAGTTCCGCACCCTTGGCGTTGGTTGCGAGCGTATACTTGGCACCGACGAGGTTGGGGCCGAAGGATTCGACCGACTTGTCGTCGAGATAGGGCCGGACGTCCTTTTCCTGTGTCGGCATCCAGTTGCCGAGGAAGATGTCTATGTCCTTGTTCTTCAGCGAGGTGTAGGTGACCGGCACCGAGAGAACCTTGATGTCGGTCTGATAGCCGATGCTCTTCAGGACGACGGATGCGGTGGCGGTGGTGGCGGTGATATCCGTCCAGCCGACGTCCGAGAAATGAACGGTGGAGCAGCTGTCGGGATCGGCGGCGAAGGCGGCGGTCGCAACGGAGAGGGCGGCGACGGCAGTTGCGGTAACGAGTTTGAACGTGCTTGTTGTTTTCATTTTAGACTCCCAGTCTTTGAGTTCCCAAGCCAACCATCAATAACCGAGTTTGACAAGCGACCTCAGTGCGTTTGCGCCGTATCGACCCATGCGATTGCGACGTCCGCGGATTTTTTCGCAAGGCCTCGCTTTTGGGGCTTTCGGCGGTTTTCGAGCCGGATTCCTGTGATTATCGTTTTCTCAGGGCTTTTCTTTGCCATTCCGAGCTTTCAATAAGCCGATTAAGGAGAAATCGGATGGCAAAACTCTATTTCAACTACTCGACGATGAACGCCGGCAAGTCGACGATGCTGCTGCAGGCCTCCTACAATTATCAGGAGCGCGGCATGCGCACGGTGCAGCTGATCGCCGCCTTCGACGAGCGCGCCGGCCGCGGCGTCATCGGCTCGCGGATCGGCTTGGAGGCGAGCGCCATCCCCTTCGAGCCGCATGAGGATCTGTTCCGGCTCGTCGCGGCGCTGAGCGGTGAAGGCGCGCCGATTTCCTGCGTCTTCGTCGACGAGGCGCATTTCATGACGCCTGTCCATGTCTGGCAGCTTGCCCGCGTCGTCGACAGGCTTGGTATCCCTGTCATGGTTTACGGGCTGAGAACCGATTTCCAGGGCAAGCTGTTTCCGGCCTCGCAGGAACTGCTGGCGATCGCCGACGAAATGCGCGAGGTGCGCACGATCTGCCATTGCGGGCGCAAGGCGACGATGGTTGTGCGGCTCGGCGCGGATGGAAAAGTACTGCACGAAGGCGCCCAGATCGATGTCGGCGGCAACGAGAAATATGTCTCGCTGTGCCGCAGGCATTGGGACGACGCGATGAACGGAGCCTGGATCGCCGAGCCGGTCTGAAGTCGGCGACGCCGCCTGTTTTCTTTAGCGCCGCAAGCGACTAGCTTGAGCAGGAGATTCCCTGGAGAGATCAGGTGCGCAAACCCCCGCCATTCGATAGCCAGTACGAAGCTGCAGGCAGCTTTGCCGAGAGGATTGCGGCCGAGGGAGCCTATTGCGTGGCGGCGATCGGCGCCTTCAGCGGCGAGGAAACGCGGTCGGCCGACGAGGTCTTCCTGGAACAGAATGCCCGCTTCAAAGCCCATATCGCCGACGCTGCGGCGCTCGACGCCCAGCTGGCCGAGCTGGTCTTTTCTCTTGACCGGCTGACGGCCGAGGTTTCTGCCGATCTCGATAGTTTCCGGGGGCTGACGCTGCGTGAGAAGATGGCCGGCTGGGTGTCGCGCCAGCGGATGTGGCGCATGTATACCGAACGTGTGCGCGAGGCGCCGGTCATCGAGCGGCTGCTCGAACTTTTGAGGAAATCGGACGCGCTTGCCAGGCTGATCGCCGGCCAGCGCACCTCGCTCACCGAACGGCACAGGGCAGCCGAACGCAACCTTATCGACATTGTCGAGCAGCGGCGCCGGCTGGTCGTTTCCATCGATATCGCCCGCCTCAAGATGAAGGAGCTCAATGCCAAGGCGCTGACGACGCAGGGCCGGATCGGCGTCTATGGCAACAGGGCGCATTGGGAGCAGATGGAGGCGGAACGGCGGGCGCTGAAGGCGGAGGCCGAGCGGATTTCCGCCGAAGAGCACGAGATGCGAGACGACAGCCAGCGGCGCGAGCGCTTCATCGGCCTGTTCCAGGCCTTTGTCGATTCGCTGAACGGCCGGATCGCCGCCTGCAACGTGCTGCTGTGCAAGCTGTTGATAGACGTCGAGGAGCGGCTGATCATCTACCAGGCGCAGGTCGATACCGACAGGCCGGGCATGAAGGCGAGGATCAAACCGGAGCTCTTTCCCGATATCGCCACGCCGATCAGGCTGTTCGAGAAGGGCATGCTGGTCGCCCAGGATCTGGAGCGGCGCAAGAGCCGCGCCGATCTCGAATTCACAAGAAGGTTTCCGACCTATGCCGAACCGCCGTCGGAAACGTTGGGAGCGCCTCTGATCGATACGGCGCGCAGGTCCTTGCGCTTCCGCCTGCCTTTCCTGCGCTCCTGACCGGCAGGGCGCGGGCAATACGCCTCTTGCACAATGCTTTCATTCCGAAAAATCGAAGGGCTCGTGTTGTGCTCGGCCCATCGAGCGCATATGTGGGATGCAGCGGGGCGGCAATGTCCCGATGTTCGCCTCGCCTGACAGGAGACGACGATGCTTGACCGGATAGCCGGTTTTTTCAGGCTGATCGGCCAGACGATCGGCCGCTGGGCCCGCCTGTTTTCCGCCTGGGCTTTCTGGCCCCTTCTTGCCGCCCACGGCTGGTATCAGCGCCGGAGCTGGATGATCCGGCTGCCGGTCATCGCGTTCGTGGCGCTGCTGGTCGTGCTCTACGGTTATTTCTTCTGGCAGACGCAGGTCTGGACGAATTTCAACCCCGCCTTCGTCGACCAGTACCGGCTTTCCGAGCGCAAGGTCGCAGCCGGGCAGGACGTGTCGGCGGCCGACGGCGCGGCGGCGACGGCGCCGAAGACCTGCCAGCGCTCGGCGATCGTCGACGTCGCGGCCGATCTGACCGATTTCAATGTCGACCAGAACGCATGGATCTCCTCCATGCTGCTCTACAAGATGGGCTTCTTCGGCATCAACTGGGATCACACGCCCTTCCTCGACAACAAGGCGTCGTTCCAGCGCGGCGTCAACCAGGCGGTCCGGCGGACTTCGGCGGAGCTTGTCGACACGCTCGGACGCGTGCGCGGCACATCGGGCATCAACAACGACCTGCAGAGCGCGCGCGGCAATCTGCAGTTTGACGAAAACAGCTGGTATTTCGGGCTCAATCCCTTCGGGCCGAAGACGCCGACGCCTTCCTATTACCGCTCGGCGATCGGCAGCCTGCGCAAGTTCAACACCGATCTCGCCCTCTGCAATGTTGTTTTCGACGGCCGCGCCGACAATTTGATGCAGTTTATCGACCGCATTGCCAACGATCTCGGCGGCACCTCCGACATGCTCGCCGAGCGCTCGGAAAACCACAATCGCGGCTGGTTCGATACACGCGCCGACGACCGGTTCTGGTTCGCCTATGGCCAGCTCTATGGCTACTACGCGATCATGGCCGCCGCCCAGGCGGATTTCTCGCAGGTGGTGGCGGAACGCAATCTCGGAACGATCTGGGCCGGGACCATGCGGCAGTTCCAGGCGGCGCTCCGCATCCAGCCGGCGATCATCTCCAACGGGCGCGAGGACGGCTGGATCATGCCGAGCCATCTCGCCACCATGGGCTTTTATATTCTGAGGGTGCGCTCGAACCTCGTCGAGATCCGGTCGGTGCTCGACCGCTAGATCATCAAGTCGCGAAGAATCCCCACTTGCCTTAACGAGGCGGGGCGATGGAAGCGCGCAGGATTAACTGGCATTCCATCTTCAGCCGCACTGGTGTCCTCTTCGGCTGCGCCACCTTTTCCAGAAGCTCAGCCACCGCCCATTGGCCCATCTCCTCGTGCGGCAGTTTCAACGTGGTGAGTGGCGGCAGGATTTTTCGGGCAAGACTGTCATCATCGAAGCCGACGACGGAAATGTCTTCGGGGATTTTCAAGCCTCTTATTCTAATTGCATCATAGGCACCCATCGCCACCCGGTCTGAAAAACAGAATACCGCAGTCGGCGGGGACGGCAGGTCGAGCAACTGCAGCATTTTCTCGCGCCCGAGGTCGAGCGACCAGGCGCCGGACACAATCAGCTCTGGATCCACCGCGATATCGTAGGTGGTAAGCGCCTGGCGGTAACCGCTTAAACGATCTCGGGACGCTTCAAGCCGCTCCTTGCCCGCGTCGATCATGGCTATGCGGCGATGTCCGGCCTTGATTAGTGTCTCCGTCGCCGCAAAACCGCCGGCAAGATCGCCAGGAATGATCGACGAGAACTCGGCCCGCTGCTGATGGCAGTTCAAGAGCACGGTGGGATAGTTGGCAAGTTTGGAGGGCAGCACTGGCGCCAACTGGGTGATGAGGGTGGCGTAGACCACTCCGACGATCTGACGCCGGCCCAGATAATCGAGAATGACCTCTGCGAATTCGACCTGTCCGCCGGTAACGACGGTGATCGCCGCCAAGCCCCGTTCTTCTGCTGCCTCACGCACGCCTTCAATCAGCGGCGCGGCGTGATGCGAAGCCATCAGATCGTCGATCAAAAGCACGATGATGCCGCCGATCGGGCCATTGACGGGCGTGGTCTTCTGATAGCCAAGCTCCTCGGCCACAGCCAGCACATGACTGCGCATCTTCTCGGAAACGCGCTTGCCGGGTGCCTCGTTCAGCACCAGTGAAACCGTCGCGTGCGAAACGCCGACCTTTGCAGCGATGTCGGACATTGTCGGTCGTTTCGTTATTTTGTCGTTCACGCAGTTTCTCTCTCGGACAGTTGGCATGCACGTTAGAAAATCTAACGGACAATGTGAAGCGGCGGGCTTGCGGGAGTTACATTTTTAAGTTACGAAACCTGTCTGTAACTTATTTTGTGACTGCATCCAACTGGAAAGCTTGCGGCTCATGACCATCGCCTCCCGCCGTTTCGCCGACACCCATTCCGGGCCGCGTGCGCGCCTGTCTCTTGACGGGACCTGGGACTTTCGGCTGGAGGGACACGAGCCCGCGACGATTGCCGTGCCCGCTCCTTGGCAGGCGCACTTTCCGAATCTACGCGCCGCTGCGGGCGTGGCAACTTATTCGCGCAAGCTTGCCGTGCCGCAGAAGTGGCAAGGTCGTCAGGTGATCATGCATTTCGGCGCGGTGAACTATTTCGCCGAAGTATCGGTCAATGGCAGGCGCCTTGGCTCTCACGAAGGCGGCTATCTGCCGTTTGAATTTGTCATCCCCGCCGATCTGCTGGGCGGTGAAATGCGTCTTGACGTACGGGTCACGCTGCCGAGTTCTGACGGACAGGCTTTCCCAGGCTTTCCATTCGATGAAATCCCGCACGGCAAGCAGAGCTGGTACGGTATGTTGGGCGGCATCTGGCAGTCGGTCTGGCTGGAGTGCCGCTCTGAGGCGCATATCGCTCACCAGGGCATTCGCGCCGACCTCTCCACCGGCGGCGTGACGGTTGATGTCGAGCTGGCCGCGGCCTTCACTGGTGCGTTGAACATTAGGCTTCTCGACCGCAATGGCGCAGTGGCGGCGTCCGCCGAGCTTGCTCTCAGCGGCGCGGCACACGCCTCGGTCGCGCTCAAGGTCGCCAACGTGGAGGCCTGGTCGCTCGATGATCCCGCGCTTTACCGGGCTGTCGTCGAACTGCGTCAGGGCGACGTCGTCATCGATGCCGACGTCCAGGATTTCGGCTTTCGGACGTTTGAAGCGCGAGATGGAAAGTTTTTCCTGAACGGCCAGCCATTCTATATGCGCGGCGCGCTGGATCAGGATTACTATCCCGAGGGCATCTACACCCCGCCGTCGTTGGAATTTCTGGAAGACCAGGCGCGTAAATCGAAGGAGCTCGGCCTCAACCTCCTGCGCTGCCATATCAAGGTTCCCGATCCGCGCTACTATGATGTAGCTGACCGCTTTGGCCTGCTGGTCTGGACGGAAATCCCCAACGTCCAGACGTTCACCGAGAAGTCGGCGCAGCGCCTGCTCGATACGATGGAAGGGATCCTGCGCCGCGACGGCAACCATCCCTCTATCGTGATCTGGACCATCATCAACGAAGACTGGGGGACGCGTCTTGTCGAAAGCGCCGATCAGCGAAGCTGGCTGGACAACGCCTACCATTGGCTGAAAAAGAAGGACCCGACACGGCTGGTGGTGGACAATTCCGCCTGCATTCCAAACTTCCATGTCGTCTCCGACATCGACGATTACCACTATTACGCCTCGGTTCCGGAAATGGCGCGCGAGTGGGCCGATTGGGTTTCGGCCTTCGCCAAGCGGCCCGACTGGTCCTATTCGCCGAACGGCGATGCGAAACGGCGCGGCGACGAGCCGCTCGTCGTCTCCGAGTTCGGCGTCTGGGGCCTGCCGCATCCAGACAAGCTGCTGCAGGACGGCAAGGAGCCGTTCTGGTTCAGCAACGGACTGGAGTGGGACAGCGAAGGTGCGACCTATCCGCATGGTGTCGAGCAGCGCTTCCGCACCTTTCAGTTCGACAAGGTCTTTCCGTCCTTCGACTCCTTCATCGAGGACACGCAATGGCATCAGTTCAATGCCCTCAAGTTCGAGATCGAAGAAATGCGCCGCCATGCCTCGATCCAGGGCTATGTCATCACCGAGCTGACCGATCTGCACTGGGAAGCCAATGGCCTCATGGACATGGAGCGCAATACGCGCGCCTATCACAACCGTTTCCACGAGATTAACACCGACGTGGTCATCGTGCCGCGCATGCAGCGCTATGCGGCCTGGATAGGCGACACGGCCAGCATCGAGCTCGAAATCTCGACGGGCGGCAAGGCGCTGCCAGCGGCCGAATTGAGCTGGAATGTCGATGGTGCAGCCGCCGGCAAGATGGCGGTCGAAGCGGTGGATGCAACGTCAGTGTGCCGCCTGCCGGCAATTGAACTATCCTTCGCCGCAGAAAAAGCCGGCACTCAGGTCAGCATCCAGTTCACGCTGACCGCCGGCGATAAGGAGCTGGCACGCAACAGCCTCGATATCAGCGTCTATGCCCGCCGGTCCAAACCTGTGCTTTCGGTTTCGTCCGCAGAGCCCGAGATCGCGCAATATCTGACCTCCCTTGGCTATGAGGTCGTAAGCGCCGACAAGGCGCAGGTGCGGGTTGTGTCGACATTGAGCCAGGCCGATATCGATGCCATGGAGCATGGCGCCCATTACGTGTCGCTGGCCGATGTTGCGCCCCTGTCGTTTGGCAATCTGCGCAACGACCAGCCAAACTGGAATTATCCGAGCGGAGGCGATCGCGGGCAGCCCACGCCGCAGATGCGCGTCACCGAACGCAATGGCACCATCTGGAAGGGCAACTGGGTCACCGGCTTCAGCTGGGTGAAGCGTTCCGGAGTATTTGAACGTCTGCCGGGCGGCCCGCTCACCGACCTATCCTTTGTCGGCGTCAACCCCAACCGCGTCATCACCGGCTTCCGACCGATCCATTTCGACGGGCTGGTCCATGCCGGCACGATGGCGGGCTGGATTCACAAGCCCTGCGCGACCATTGCCGAACGGCGGGTCGGCTCAGGTCGTATCGTGGCCACGACCTTCGGCCTGATGCGCGAACCCTCTGGGGCCGATCCGGTTGCGGCGACCTTACTCGATTGCATCATCGAGACGGCCGCCGCGGGATAGGCCGTTTGTAGAATTGAACCGCCGCACATGACCGGGAGGAGGTTTAGGTGGCCAAGACAGATGCAGGCGTGACCATCCGCAACGTTTCCAAGAGTTTTGGGGCGGTGGAAGTGCTCAACGACATCTCGCTCGGGATAGACAGCGGCGAGTTCATCGTCTTCCTGGGCGCTTCCGGCTGTGGCAAGTCCACCCTTCTGCGCATGATCGCCGGGCTGGAGACGGTTTCGGGCGGCGAAATCTGGATCGGCGGGCGCCGCGTCGACCAGCTTGCCCCCGGCCAGCGTGACGTATCCATGGTGTTCCAGTCCTATGCGCTCTATCCGCATATGAGCGTGCGAGAAAATCTTGCCTTTGGACTGATCAATGTCGGTACGCCGAAAGCCGAGATCGCAACCCGCATTGCGACGGCGGCCAGGATGCTGGAGATGGACCATCTCCTCGACCGCAAGCCGGCGCATCTGTCCGGCGGCCAGCGCCAACGCGTTGCGATTGGCCGCGCCATCGTGCGTGAGCCAAAAGTCTTCCTCTTTGACGAACCCCTGTCGAACCTGGACGCCGGCCTGCGTACACGCACCCGTTTCGAACTGTCGCAGCTGCATGATCGTCTTGGCGCCACGATGGTTTTCGTAACCCATGATCAGATCGAGGCAATGACGCTGGCGACCCGGATTGTCCTTCTGAACAAAGGAAGGATCGAGCAGGTCGGCGCGCCCATGGATATTTATGCCCGCCCAAGCACACGCTACGTTGCCCAGTTCGTCGGCTCGCCGCCGATGAATTTCCTGCCGGCGGCACGGATTGAGAGCGGTCCGGACGGCGCGATTGTCACAACCGGCGGCGGCGTCGGGCTGCAGACCTCGGTTCCGTTCGACAGTTTGCCCGGTGCCAACCTCACGCTTGGCTTGCGGCCGGAGAGCCTGACGGTCTCGCCGCACGGCACGCTGAGGGGCAAAGTCGTCACAGTGGAGCAGATGGGCGACCGCTCTCTCGTCCACGCCGAACTCGCCGACGGGACGCAGGTCGTCGGCGTTGACGCCCCAATCACCACGGCCCGTGGTGGTTCCGAAATCGCGTTTGCCGTCGAAGGAGCGACGGCGATGCTATTTGATGAAATGGGCAAAGGGTATCACGCGGCCGGCTAGGCTGCCGCGCGAGACACTAAGGCCGCCCTCCGAAGGAGGTCCCGGCAGGAAAACCGATCATTCTGGAGGAGTGAGAATGCGTAACCTGTTGAAAACATCGATTGCGGCGTTAGCCGTCATGATTGCCTTCCCGGCATTTGCAGCCGAAAATGTCGTCTGGTGGGACTTTCTGTCGGGAGGCGACGGCGTGCGAATGAAGGCGCTGATCCAGCGCTTCAACGACGAACATAAGGACAAGATCCAAATCAAGGGCACCACCCTCGAATGGGGCATCCCTTATTACACCAAGCTGCAGACATCAACTGCTGTCGGCCAGGGACCTGACATCGCCACCTACCACCTGTCGCGCCTGGCCGGTGCGGTTTCGGCCAAGACCGTGTCGCCAATCGATCCGAACGAGCTTCAGGCTGTCGGTTTGAAGGACAGCGACTATCCGCCGAATGCAATCGCCGCCTCGACGGTCGACAATATGCGCTACGCCGTACCGTTCGACGTGCACGGTGAGGTGCTCTACTACAACAAGAATGTACTGAAGGAACTTGGAGCATTGGGCAAGGACGGCAAGCCTACCGGCATCGATACGCTGGAAGGCTGGCGGGCGCTGTTGGCCAAGGCCAAGGAAGCCGGCAAGAACGGCGTCGTCATCGCGTCGTCCAGCGGCGATTTGCGCGACATCTATACCTTGTTCGGCCAATTGGGCGGTCAATTGACCACCGGTGGCAAATTCCTGCAGGGCGACAATTTCGACAAGATGCAAAAGGCCTATGGCGAGGTCACCGATTGGGTGAAGCAAGGCTGGGCGCAGCCCTATATCGACCCTGAAACCATCACTCCGACCTTCCTGGCCGGACAATCCGCCTTCTTCTTGAACGGCAACTGGGAGCTGCCGACCATGGAAACCGAAGTGGCCAAGGGCAGCGGCTTCGATTACGGCATGGTGAACATTCCCGCCTGGATGGGCACGCCTGCCAACTGGGCGGACTCGCACTCGTTTGTCATGCCCAACAATGTCGGCGTGACCATGACGCCGGAAAAGCGTGCCGCAGTTCTCGAAGTCATCAGATGGATGAATGTGAACTCACTGGAATGGGCCGGCGCCGGCCATATCCCGGCTTATTTGCCGGTCAGCACGTCTGACGCCTATAAGGCGCTCAAGCCGCAAGCGGACTATGCCGCCATGGCGCTCAACGCCTTCTATATGCCGAAGACGCCGCTCACCGGCGCTGCGTCCAAGTTCGACGACGACTGGCAGAACATGGCGTCCGGACCGCTGAACGGCGACGGCGATCTGAAGGAGACACTGGAGACGTTCCGCGATCATATGAACTCTCAGTGACGTTTTCCTTCAACAGTCCCCGGCATAACCGAGGCAGGTGATAGATGGCTGCAGTCAGCAACAAGAAGCAGGACAGCCTGATTGCAGCGCTGCTGGTCGCACCGGCCGTCATCGCGTTTCTGGTGATCTTTGCCTATCCGACGTGGCGCATGGTGGCGATGAGCTTCACCAATGCGCCGCTGATCGGTCCCGGCGAGTGGGTCGGCCTCGACAATTACGCGCGCCAACTCTATTCGCCTCAATTTCAGAAGGCGCTTCTGAACACGCTGTACTTCATCGTTCTGACCGTCATTCCCGGCACGTCTCTGGCGCTGCTCGTTGCCATGGGGGTCAATCGTCTGACCGGGCGCATACAGATGTTGGTCCTGGCGTGCTTTTTTCTGCCTTCCATTCTGCCGGTATCGGTGGTGACCCAGATCTGGACCTGGATCGCAAACATGCAATATGGCGTCATCCAGAATGTCATCGGCCTGTTTACCGGCGGCCGCCCGCTGCCGGTGCTGCGTTCGCCGACCTATTTCATGCCCTCCGTCGCCGTCGTCACGATCTGGTGGACGATCGGTTTCAACATTCTTCTGTTTCTTGCCGCCTTGCGCAGCATTTCGTCCGACATCTACGAAGCGGCGGCGCTCGACAATGCCAGCCGCTGGCGGGTGTTCTCAAAGATAACCTGGCCGCTGATCTGGCCGGTGACAGCGTTGGTCCTGACGCTGCAGCTGATTGCGCAGTTCAAGATCTTTTCGCAGCCGTATCTGCTCGGCTATTTCGCCCACACGCCGGCTGACGCGCAATCCGTGGTCATGACGGTCATCTACGACCTCGCCTTCAAACAGAACAAGGGCGGAGAAGGTGCAGCCGTCGCTACTATTCTGTTCATCATCATCCTGATTGCCTCCGTTTTCCAATATCAGTTCCTGCGGGCGCGAGGTGAAAAATGAGCGTTCTGGCAACCGATCAACAAGCGGCTCTGGCGCGGACGAACGGTAGCATTGCCGCAAGCAATTGGAGCGGCCGCGCGCTGACTGCTCTGGCCGTGCTCGGGGCGCTGATCTGGTTCTTCCCGCTTTACTGGGCGATCGTGACTTCGCTCAAATCCGACACTGAGGTGGCGAGCCCAGCATCCGGGTTGTTACCTAAAGAACCGACGATCGAGCCCTATCTCTACGTGATCGACCGCTCCAGTATCGTGCAATGGTATATCAACTCGGTCGGCACATCGACGATCATTGCGTTGGTGGTGCTGGCAGCCAGCGTCTGCTGTGCCTATGCCTTGAGCCAAATTCACTTTCCCGGCCGCCGCCTGATCTACGGCGCGCTGATTGCCTCGGTGATGGTCCCGGCGGAGGCGCTTATCATCAACCATTTCGTGCTGATGAACTCATTCGGGCTGATCAATAGCTGGGGCGGCATCATCATGCCGCAACTCGTGGTGCCATCGGTCATTATCATCCTCAAACAGTTCTTCGACCAGATCCCGAAGGAATTCCGCGAGGCGGCGATGCTCGACAATGCGGGCCATTTGCGAACGTTATGGAAGATCTATGTGCCGATGAACTGGGGCGTGATCATCGCGCTTGGTATCACGACCTTTATCGCGGCATGGAACAATTTCCTATGGCCGTTCCTGGTCGCGACTTCGGACGCCACAATCACCATTCCCGTCGGCATCACCCAGGTGAAGGACGTCTTCGGCGTGCGCTTTGCCAAGGACATGGCTGCGGCGGTATTGGCCGGTCTTCCCGTAGCCATACTCTACCTCCTCTTTCAGAAGCAGGTCACGCGCGCCATCATGCTCTCCGCCGGAATAAAGGGATAATGGGGCTTCGTGGGCATTTCTGTAATAACACCCTAGAGCGCCGCCCAAGTCGACGACACGCAGTTTTCCGACGAATTCTAGGTGATGCCGACGATGCCGCCGCCGATTTCATCGTCGCGGAAGCGGCCGACGCTGCGCACCATCTTGTGGCCGCCAAGCCGGTTGTCGACGCGATAGACGAAATGGAAGCCGACGCCGTGAAGGCTCGCCTCTTCGAAGGTTTGGGAGATCAGGCTGCGGTCCTCCTCGTGGATACGCGACGTTAGCTGTCAGGTTGATAGGGCCGTCGCTGTAGGGGAGGTCGAAGATCGCGTGGACGTCCTCGCTTGCAAAGAAATGTCCTGTCTCGATACCGATGCGCCAGAAGCCGAAAAGACGATAGGCAGCAAGCATCTGGACAACTTCCGCATCGGTGATGCCGATGTGAGCGCGGGATTTCTCTGTCTTGTCAATGACGGGCTGTTCGAAGTGAAGAGGCGCGATTCCCGCAGATTACGGGACGACGTGCCGACTCTCTTCCGATTCCTCAGTTGATCAGCTTCAATCGAATTGCCTTAGCTACCAACTGGGTGCGGTTGACGCAATCGAGTTTTTTGATCGCGTTCGTCATATAGGCGTTCACCGTATGGTCCGAGAGCGTCAGGATCTGGCCGATTTCGATCGAGGTCTTGCCCTGGGCCGTCCAGCGCACAACTTCTAGTTCACGGTTCGATAGCGCGTTATGCGCGCATTCCTCGTTGCGCTTGACTGCATTGTATGCATCGAGTGCATGGAGAATGATCATTGCCAGCTCATTGATCTCGCTCTGGCCGAGTGCGGCGCGGTCGCCGCAGAACCAAAAGACCAGGCGCTGGCCGTTGGCTGCAATGGTCGGCATGGCAACACCCGCCGGTATGGCATGGCGCAGCATCAGGGCACGAAGTTCGGCGGGAAAGGCCTGGCCATTGACCGCGTCGTTGAGATGCCAGGCCGGCGGCACAACGGACTGCCTCAGCCTTAGGCCGAAAGGGCAGCCGCGCATCATGTGGGCGTGGTCGAAATCCCTGATATAGGCGGCCGGAAGCGAGCTCTCGATCAGCAGGGGTTTCAAGAGAAGATCTTCGGGGGAAGGAGCGTGCATCAGCGTCGCATGCGACAATCCGAAGGCTGTGGACACTCTGCCGAGCGCCTGCGCAAACAGGCTGCGGGTTCGAGCGGTCGAAAGCTCTGCCGAAAGCAATGACTGTCTTTCAGAGGTAGTCATGTAAGACATTTGTACGCCCCCGCCAGCCGCAATGTTAACGCTATCAAACACGGAAAGCCGGCCGGATGCTAGTCCCAATTGACTTAACGCCGGCCGATTTACTCACATTGTGTAAAATTATTGATAGCAGATCGCGCTTTAGTTGAGTTTCGACTTGCGGATATACCGTTGTGGTATCTTTGATTTCCTCCGTGCGCATCGTCATGGGTTTCGCGCAGTGATGTAGGAAGAGAATCACCTTGGGAGAGAGCCTGGCGGCAACACTTGTCGAAAACCGGCTTGCTGGCGATCAATGCAATTGCTAAGCGTCTTACAATGTATAATTGAGGCAATTCAATCGTGCGCTCTGCGATTTCTTTTTCAGTGAAGTCCCTATTTTCCCTGATATTACTTGTTTTATTATTTCTAACCTTGCCGATAGGAGCGGCAACCTCGCAGGCTGCCGGGCAGAAGAAGCAGGCAGGGCAGCCGCCGATGCGCTTCATCCTCGTGCGCAGTCTCCTCTGCATGGAAGACTGTCCGGAATGGATATCGGCAGAGGGACGCATAACCTCCGATACGCCGGCCCAGCTCCGAAAAATTCTGAAGAAGATCGGCGATCGGAAATTGCCTATTGTCCTGCTTTCGGAGGGTGGCGAAGTAGACGCGGCCTATGCAATGGGCCGAATGATCCGCAAGGCCGGACTGGAAACAGCGGTCGGCGGCACCCGGTTGAAGGATTGCCCGGCGGAAGATATGCGTTGCGATGCTGCTGTCGCGAAGGACGGGCCCTCGCTTGGTGACGCCTATTCCTATGGTGCATACTGCTTTTCCGCTTGTCCACTGGTGTTCGCCGGCGGGACCGTGCGTGCGGCGCCGCAATGGGCTTTCATCGGCGTCCACCAGATCACGACCATTTATAACAAGGTGCGCGTTTCCTATCGCATCGAATACAAGATCGTGAACGGCAAGAAGACGGAAATCTCCCGCAAGGAGGTTGGGCGCAAGTCAGCGGGGCAAAGCAGTTCGACCAAACTTGGAAAGAAGGCAGCCGCTGCCCTGACAGTCTATCTGAAAGAAATGGGCGTCAGCGCCGATCTCATCGGTGTGATGATGAGTGCGACACCTGACAAAATCAATGTCGTACCGCCCGAAGACGCACTTCGAATGGGTCTCGCAACGGACGTGCTGGCGTATAACGAATGGCCCGGCATGCCGCTTTGCGCGTTGGATGCGGCGGCTGAGGCTGTTTGTCACCGCCGTCCGGCGACCGAGGGGCGGGCGCAGGATGCGGCGGCGATCACCAGCGAGACTCCGGCGGAAAATCGGCCGATGGATTTTCTGCTGCTGTATGACGGCAATTGCCAGGACGAATGCACACAGTGGATTTCTGCGGAAGGAGACATCACGCCGGAGACACCGGCTCAGTTCAAGGCAATCTTGAAAACGCTTGGCGAAAGAAAGCTGCCGGTCGTCCTTCAGTCTAATGGCGGGGACATGGATGCGGCTTTCGCGATGGGGCGTATGATCCGGGCTGCTGGCCTGGAGACCTCGATTGGCAGAACGCGGTTGCCGAACTGCCCGACGCTGGATCCGCGTTGCAAGGCGAGCATGGCAAAAAGCGGCCCGACCAAGGGCGAGGTCTCTGCCGGCGGCGCATACTGCCTTTCGACCTGTGCTCTGGTCTTGATCAGCGGAACGCCGCGGCTTGTCGGATACTCCGATATCGGCCTCGCCAGACCCACGACGGCTGAATATCCAAAATTCTTCGCCTATTTCGATGAGATGGGTGTCAGTTCCGCGACATTCGAGACGATGATGCTTGTGACATCGATCGAGCAAAAAACCATACCTCGTTCTCAGGCGCTCGAGCTTGGCCTCATCAATGGTATCATCCCTTATGGTGACGAACCCGGCTATCGCCTGTGTGGACCTGATGCCAAGCAAAGTCTTCGATGCCCCAGAAAAGCTGAAGCAGGGATCGCTCCTGCTGCTGCTTCGCTAAATTGATATCGGAATGCGGAACAGGCACAGCTCAGCGTTTCGCGTCCCGCTGCCGCTTGGTCAAGCTCCGAAGGCGCCCGTGCCGCCCGCTAATCCTTAACTGACGCAAGGCGCAGCACTATTCACACCCCGCCGATATTTCGCTATCTCGATCAAGAGAAAAACAACGGCTCCGCGCCCGCGGATGTCGGACGGGGGAACATCCATGCCATCCATCAAATCCGATATCGAAATCGCGCGCGCCGCGGCCAAAAAGCCGATCTTCGAGATCGGGGCGAAACTCGGCATTCCGGTCGAGCAGCTCGTTCCCTATGGTCACGACAAGGCAAAGGTCAGCGCCGAGTTCATCGCCGCGCAAGCGGGCAAGAAGGACGGCAAGCTGATCCTCGTCACCGCAATCAATCCGACACCGGCGGGCGAGGGCAAGACGACGACCACCGTCGGGCTCGGCGACGGCCTGAACCGGATCGGCAAGAAAGCCGTCGTCTGCATCCGCGAGGCCTCTCTCGGCCCCTGCTTCGGCGTCAAGGGCGGGGCGGCCGGCGGCGGTTACGCGCAGGTCGTGCCGATGGAAGACATCAACCTGCATTTCACCGGCGACTTCCATGCGATCACCTCGGCACACAATCTGCTGGCGGCGATGATCGACAATCACATCTACTGGGGCAACGAAGAGAATATCGACATCCGCCGCATCACCTGGCGGCGGGTGATGGACATGAACGACCGGGCACTCAGAAGCATGGTCTCCTCGCTCGGCGGCGTCGCCAACGGCTTCCCGCGCCAGGGTGGGTTCGACATCACCGTCGCCTCCGAGGTGATGGCGATCCTCTGCCTTGCCACCGATCTCAAGGATCTGGAGCGGCGGCTCGGCGACATCATCATCGGCTATCGTTTCGACCGGACACCGGTGCATGCGCGCGACCTGAAGGCCGACGGCGCCATGGCGGTGCTCTTGAAAGATGCGATGCAGCCGAACCTGGTGCAGACGCTGGAGAACAATCCGGCCTTCGTGCATGGCGGCCCCTTCGCCAACATCGCCCATGGCTGCAACTCGGTGACTGCGACCAAGACGGCGCTGAAGCTCGGCGATTATGTGGTGACGGAAGCGGGCTTCGGTGCCGATCTCGGGGCTGAGAAATTCTTCGACATCAAGTGCCGCAAGGCAGGGCTGAAGCCGCATGCGGCGGTCATCGTCGCGACCGTCCGGGCGCTGAAAATGAATGGCGGGGTGAAGAAGGAAGATCTCGGCTCCGAGGATGCCGTGGCGCTGAAAAAGGGCTGCGCCAATCTTGGCCGGCACGTCGCCAATGTGCGCCGGTTCGGCGTGCCCGTCGTCGTGGCGATCAACCATTTCGTCTCGGATACCGAGGCCGAGATCGCGGCGGTCAAGGAATTCGTCTCGAGACTTGGCGCCGAGGCGATCCTCTGCCGTCACTGGGCGCTGGGTTCGGCCGGCATCGAGGACCTGGCGCACAAGGTGGTGGAACTGGCAGAATCCGGGCAGGCGAAATTCCAGCCGCTTTACGGCGATGATCTTTCGCTGTTCGAAAAGATCGAGATCGTCGCCTCGAAGATCTACCATGCGGGCGAGGTGACGGCCGACAAGGCGGTGCGCGACCAGTTGCAGACATGGGAGGAACAGGGCTACGGCAAGCTGCCGATCTGCATGGCGAAGACGCAATATTCCTTCTCCACCGATCCAAACCTGCGTGGCGCGCCGGAAGGCCACATTGTCACCGTGCGGGAGGTGCGGCTTTCGGCGGGAGCGGGCTTCGTCGTCGCCATCACCGGCGAGATCATGACAATGCCCGGCCTGCCGAAATCACCGTCGGCGGAGCGGATTTTCCTGAACGATCAGGGTTATATCGAAGGTTTGTTCTGATGCGGTCACGTCCTACCGGGATGATTAGTGACAGTAGCGATAGCCGCCCTTCCTCTCGATCATGTCGAGATGGAAATGCGTCTCATGGGCGGCGTCGCTTTCGGGGTCGAGGACGGTGGTGAAATAGAGGCAGCCGGCGGCGCTGACGGTGCGCTGGAAGGCGCCGGTCAGCGTCGGATCCTCGCGGCGGGAGCGGACGGCAACATCCTCGCCCTTTTCGAAATGGAAGCTCGCAATGTCGATGGCGTTGCCGCGGGCATGTTCGGAGATCTTGCCGGTTCCAGCGCCGTTGCGCAGGCGGCACATATAGGCCGTTGCCTGGTTTACGGTGGTGATGCGGCCCTGCTCCGGCAGGGCGGCGGAGGCCGCCGGGATGACGCTGTCTTTCATCCAGCGGGCAAGGGCAAGCGCTGCCGGACAGCGGATCGTCGCCTCCGGCTTCAGCTTGATGCCGGGCAGGGCTTCGGAGACGATGATCGGCTTGTCGATGCCGCAGCCATTGCCGTCATCGATGCGCGGCGCGTCCTTGAAGACGACACCCAGGGCCTGAAGCGCAGCCGTGCATTCGGCGTGCTCGGCATCGCTTTCGGGTTCTATCGTCAGGTGTTGCTCTTCCAGTGTCTGCTCGCCGGGCGGCTTACCTTCTTCAGGGCTGCCGGGCGGTCGTGGCGGACCTTGCATCTGCACTGTCGGCCCGGGCTTTGACGGTGCGGCCTGCGGCGCTGGCGGCTGGCTCGGCACCGGTGCCTCCGGATCCTTTAGATCGGGTTTCGGCTGAGGGGCCGGGACCTCTTCGGGCGCGGGCGGTTCCGCCTTTTCCGAGGATGGGGAAGTGGGGTTGGTCGCCTGTCCGGCATCTGGCCGAGGTTCGGGCATCGGGCCTTGCGGGGGCAGGCGGGCGCCGGCAAGAAAGGCGCTAGCGGCGAAGAGGATCGCTAATATCGAATGTTTTCTCAACGCGTCCGATTCCTCGTGTCCGTGGCCAAAGACAACGCATGAGGGCGTTTTTCGTTGCAATTGTGCAACGTCCTTGAAGATCGCTAAAACTTGATTGATAATTCAACATAAGGCGGTCAACTTATGTTGACAATATTACTCATGTTTTTTAAGCGGCGAAAAGAAGGCGGAATTCTGCTCCGCCTTCATCCGCAAAAGCCTAGCCAGCCCCTCGAGCGTGCGACACGCCACGACCAGCCAGCCCGGTAATCATCATTAGAGGATAGGTTATGATCGTCCGGCATTGGCGCTCGGTTCTATTGGTCTGCACGGCAGCCACAGTTGTTCTTCCTGTTTCGCAGTCTTTTGCGCAAAGCGCTCCGGCAGCCACGCCGCAAGCCGCGACGGATGACAGCACCGTCCTGGAGAAGATCGTCGTCAAGGGCAAACGCGTGGCGCCGGGCAGCGTCGCCGACACGCCGCTGGCGACCGAGATCACCGCCAAGCAGCTGGAAGAAAAGCAGGTCACCAATTTTGACGATATCGGCCGCAGCGTCGATGCAGGCGTAAATTATTCGCGTGGTGACGCAGGCTTCAACCTGCGCGGCCTTTCCGGCGCGCGCATCCTGACTACCATTGATGGCATTCCGATCCCTTATATTTCGAACAGCGCGCGCCAGGGTGCTTTCGCCCTCAGCAACGCCAACGGCGGCGGCGACACCTTCGATTTCGATTCGCTGTCCTCGCTCGATATCGTGCGCGGGGCAGATTCGAGCAACGGCGGTTCCGGCATGCTCGGCGGCGCCATCGTCCTCAATACGCTGGAGCCGGAGGATCTTATCCCTGAAGGCCGCGACTGGGGCGCGATCGTCAAGTCGACCTATGACAGCGAAGACCGCAGCATTTCCGGCTCGGCCGCCGCAGCCAAGAAGATCGGCGGCACGTCGATCTTGTTTCAGGGCGGTTACCGCAAGGGCCATGAACGCGACAACATGGGCGACAATGACAGCTACGGTCGTTTCCGCACCGAGGCAGATCCGGCTGATTTCGATCAACACAATCTGCTCTTCAAACTGCGTCAGGAGCTGGAAGGCGGGCACCGCATCGGCCTGACGGCCGAGCGTTTCCGTCGCGACCTGCAGACCGACCTGCGTGAACAGCAAGGCACCGGACGCACCTATATGATCGGCAACTACGACGGTCGCGAACTGCGTGACCGCGATCGCGTATCGCTCGATTATGATTATGAGGCCCAGTCTTCCGACGCATTCTTCAGCAGTGCGCGAGCCACGCTCTATTGGCTGGATTTGAAGAAGGAATCCGGCAGCAAGGGCCGTACGGCAGCGAATGTGGCTTATGGCCGTAACAACGAGATCGAAAACGAAACCTGGGGCTTCAGCGGCACGGCGACGAAGGATTTCGAATATTCCGGTCTCAGCCACTCCGTTCGCGTTGGCCTCGATGTCGGCGTTTCCAGCTGGAGCCAGTATAGCTGGGCACTTTGCCCCACACCGACGACCTGCCCCTCGCTGAACAACCAGGCGGAAGTGCCCGATATCGACAGCCAGAACCTTGGGCTGAGCTTCGAAGACAAGATCGAAATCGGCAATACCGGCTTCGTGCTGACACCCGGCTTCCGCTTTGACTGGTTCAACTACAATCCCTCAACCGGCGGGAGTTTCGCAAGCAATACCGGGCTTACCCGTTTCGGGGACCTGAACGACCGAACGGAAGCCGGCCTGTCACCGAAGATTCTTGCGACATACGACCTGACGCCTGACGTGCAGCTCTATATGCAGCTGGCAGTCGGCTTCCGCGCACCTACCGTGGACGAACTCTACAGCCGCTTCTACAACCCGACGGGCCGCTACGCCCAGCTCGGCAATCCCGATCTTGAACCCGAAATCGGCCGCGGCGTCGAAATCGGCGCCAATTTTGACACGGGCGATTTTACTGGTCGGGTCGCGGCTTTCCACACCCGCTACCAGAACTTTATCGAGACGGTGACGAGCATCGATGCGACCGGCTTCACGACGTTCAACTACGCGAATGTGTCAGCGGCCACGATCTCCGGTATTGAAGCCAGCGCCGTCAAGACGTTCAACAACGGCATCAATCTGCATGCGTCACTTGCCTATGCCTATGGCAAGAACGAGGATACCGCCCAGCGCCTGCGCTCGGTGGCGCCATTCAAGGCGATCGTCGGCGGCGGTTGGAGCAACGAGACTTTCGGCTTCGATCTTTCTTCTACGCTTTCGGCCGGCATGCTCACCGACCATCTCAAGACGCCCGTCACCAACACCGCCGACACAACCTTCGATGCGCCCGGCTACGCAATCGTCGACCTGACCGGCTGGTGGACGCCGGACCAAATGCCGGGCCTGCGCGTGCAGGCAGGCGTCTACAACATCTTCGATCAGGAATATTTCAACGCGCTCGCCGTGCGCGATGTCAACCTGAGCTCGGCGACGGCGTCCCAGCCGCGGGAGTGGTATTCGGAGCCGGGTCGTACGTTCAAGGTGTCGCTGACCAAGACCTTCTGATCGCGATCACGCTTTCAGGGCTGGGGATGGGCGGCTTTCGGGCCGCCCTTTTCATTCCCGCATTCGCCTCTTGCGCAATGGCTGATCTCAGGCTAACAATTTTCTCCATGATCAAGTCCTTGAACATTGCAGTTTGGTGGTGGGTTCGCTAAGTCGGCCTCGACCAATCGTGTTCAAAGACGACGAGTGAGCCGCCCGAAACTTCGAGGCGGCTTTTTTTGTTTTATGGCCGCCTGTCGTCCGGGCCCCGATAACGGAGTGGAACAATGGTAACGATCCTGCGGGATGATGGTGCGGAAATCTACGAGACCAAGGGCGGCATATCCGTCACGCGGCAGCGGCGGGCGATCCCCTACGGCGATGCGGTCTCTTCCTATGTCGACAAGCTCGACGAGCGCCGCGGTGCGGTGTTTTCGTCGAACTACGAATATCCGGGCCGCTATACGCGCTGGGATACTGCCGTCGTCGATCCGCCGCTCGGCATCTCCTCCTTCGGGCGTGACGTCTGGATCGAAGCCTATAATGAACGCGGCGAAGTGATCCTCGGCTTCGTGACCGAGCGGCTGAAGACGGTGTCCGACATCGTGCTCGGCGTGTCCTCCGCCCGTCGCCTCGACCTGACCGTCAAGACGCCGGACCGGGTGTTTACCGAGGAAGAGCGCTCGAAGATGCCGACGGTCTTCACCGTGCTGCGCGCCGTCACCGACCTGTTCTATTCGCAGGCGGATGCGAGCCTCGGGCTCTACGGCGCCTTCGGATACGACATCGCCTTCCAGTTCGATGCGATCGATCTGAAGCTGACGCGGCCCTCAGACCAGCGCGACATGGTGCTCTATCTGCCGGACGAGATCCTTGTCGTGGACAACTACGCCGCCAAGGCCTGGGTCGACCGTTACGACTTCGAAAAAGGCGGCGTGTCGACCGAGGGCAAGGCCCAAGATATCGCGGCGGAGCCCTTCAAACACACGGATGCCATTCCGCCGAAGAGCGATCACCGGCCGGGCGAATATGCCGAGCTCGTCACCAAGGCGAAGGAAAGTTTCCGCAAGGGCGACCTCTTCGAAGTCGTGCCCGGGCAGAAATTCATGGAGCGCTGCGACAGCAAGCCGTCCGACATTTCCAAGCGGCTGAAGGCGATCAATCCGTCGCCCTATTCCTTTTTCATCAATCTCGGCCATCAGGAATATCTGGTCGGCGCCTCACCTGAAATGTTCGTGCGCGTTTCCGGCCGTCGCATCGAAACCTGCCCGATTTCGGGCACGATCAAGCGCGGCGACGATCCGATCGCCGACAGCGAGCAGATCCTGAAGCTCCTGAATTCGAAGAAGGACGAGTCCGAGCTTACCATGTGCTCTGATGTCGACCGCAACGACAAAAGCCGCGTCTGCGAGCCTGGTTCGGTCAAGGTCATCGGCCGCCGGCAGATCGAGATGTATTCGCGCCTTATCCACACGGTCGACCATATCGAAGGGCGGCTGCGCGACGACATGGACGCCTTCGACGGTTTCCTCAGCCACGCCTGGGCGGTCACTGTCACCGGCGCCCCGAAGCTCTGGGCGATGCGCTTCATCGAGAGCCATGAAAAGAGCCCGCGTGCCTGGTATGGCGGGGCGATCGGCATGGTCGGCTTCAACGGCGACATGAACACCGGCCTGACGCTGCGCACCGTGCGCATCAAGGATGGTATCGCCGAGGTGCGTGCTGGTGCGACGCTGCTCAACGATTCCATTCCTGAGGAAGAAGAAGCCGAAACAGAACTGAAGGCCTCCGCCATGCTTTCCGCCATTCGAGACGCCAAGACGGGCAATTCCGGCAGGATCCAGCGCGACGTCGCGAGCGTCGGCAAGGGCGTCAGCATCCTGCTCGTCGATCACGAAGACAGCTTCGTCCACACGCTCGCCAATTATTTCCGCCAGACGGGGGCGACGGTTTCGACCGTGCGCACGCCCGTTCCGGAGGAAATCTTCGACCGGCTGAATCCGGACCTCGTCGTGCTGTCGCCAGGACCTGGAACGCCCAAGGATTTCGACTGCAAGGCGACGATTAAGAAGGCGCGGGCGCGCAACCTGCCAATCTTCGGCGTCTGCCTCGGCCTGCAGGCGCTCGCCGAAGCCTATGGCGGGGAGCTGCGCCATCTGGCGCTGCCGATGCACGGCAAGCCCTCGCGCATCCGCGTGCTGGAGCCCGGCATCGTCTTTTCCGGCCTTGCCAAGGAGGTGACGGTCGGCCGCTACCACTCGATCTTCGCCGATCCCTCGACGCTGCCGCGCGAGTTCATCATCACGGCGGAAAGCGACGACGGTACGATCATGGGTATCGAACACGCCAAGGAACCGATTGCCGCAGTGCAGTTCCATCCTGAGTCGATCATGACGCTCGGTGGCGATGCCGGGATGCGGATGATCGAAAATGTCGTGGCGCATCTGGCGCGCAGGGTGAAGACGAAGGCTGCGTGACGGCAATTTCGCCTGGCCCTTCCTATTGTGGGAAGGGCCAGGCATCAGGCCGTCGGGCCGCGACTTGACTTCTTCCGGCAAATCAGAACATTTCAGGAACGATCAATCGGAACCTGTCGCCGTGGCCAATGCTGAAAAGTTCATCGTTCTCCCTTATCGCAAGAGCCGCGGCAATCTCGTGCCCGGCGAAATACGCCAGGCATCGAACTCCGTCAGTGCGGAAAAGATCGCCTCGGCGATGGCTGAGCGTTTCGTCGGCGTGGCGGCCTATGCCGTGATCGTCGATGAAGAAACCGGCGACATGTCGTCGCCGCGATTGCTTGCACGATATGGCGAGATTGCCGATCTCAACGCCGCCTGAGGCGCCGTTTTTACCATGGAGACGTCGCTCTACCTGCCGGTCAAAGCTTTCCTGGAGGCGGCTGGTTATGTCGTGAAGGGCGAGGTCGGCGGATGCGATCTCGTCGGCTTGAGCGGCGCCGAGCCGCCGGTCGTGGTGGTCTGCGAACTGAAACTCTCCTTCAATCTTGAACTGCTTCTCCAGGCGGTTGACCGCGCGGCGATGAGTGATGAAGTCTGGGTCGCGGCCCGCGTTTCCGCCAAAGGTCGAGGGCGGGAGGCCGACAAACGATACCGCGACCTCTGCCGGCGACTTGGTATCGGCATGCTTGGCGTCTCCGATGGCGGCGAGGTCAGCGTCATCGTCAGCTCCGTCTCGCCTATGCCGCGCACCAATCCGAAGCGGCGCTCGCGCCTTGTCAGGGAGCATCAGCGCCGCCGTGGCGATCCCGCCGTCGGTGGCGGCTCGCGGGCGCCGATCATGACCGCCTATCGCCAGCAGGCGTTGCTCTGTGCGTCGGCACTCGATGGAGGGCTCAAGCGGCCGCGAGATATGAAGGCGCTTGTGCCCAATGCCGGCCCGATCCTGCGCGACAACGTCTACGGATGGTTCGAGCGGATAGAAAAGGGTGTTTACGCCCTGACGTCCGCAGGACGGGCTGCTCTTTTGCGCTGGCCGCAGCCTATCCTTTCCGACCCGGCTCCTTGAGCCGGCGCAGTACCGAGCAACGGGGATCGCTCGACGAGCGTTGCTTTCCGGCTACTGCATAGCCCCTTAAAGCGGAATCGATTTGAGCATTAATTCAAAGTGTTACGGCGTCTTTTACGCGTCCGAAAGGATGCGCGGCGCTGTAAGGCCGGCAACGCTTGTGAACGGCGTGTCATTCCCCTTTGACAAATCCTCCGTCATCGCCCATATCACCCTAGACTGAACCGCCTGCGCGACATTCGCGTGGGCGGTTTTGCGTTTCAACGGCTTAAAAGCTGCAATTCATTCGCAACCGCAGGGGGACGATATGAGTGACGACGGCGATCTTACGGTTCGGAAGCTGGCGATGTGGGGGATTCCGCTGTCGCTCGGCGTCATGGGTCTGAAGATGGTGGCGTGGTGGGTCACCGGGTCGGTGGCGCTGCTGTCGGACGGGCTCGAATCGTCGGTCAATGTCGCCGCCGCCTTCATTGCCTTCTTCGTCATCCGCTACGCGCAGAAGCCGGCCGATCACGACCATCCCTTCGGCCATCACAAGGCGGAATATCTGTCTGCCGTCACCGAGGGCGCGCTGATCATCGTCGCCGCCCTGCTGATCGTCAACGAAGCGATCGGTTTCCTCGCCGAACCACGCATGCTCGATGCGCCGGTACTCGGCCTTACAATCAATTTCGCGGCCGGCGTCATCAATGCGATCTGGGCGCGGCTGTTGATCCGGACGGGGCGCCAGCACCGCTCGGCGGCGCTCGCGGCGGATGGGCTGCACATCATGTCCGATGTGGTGACCTCTGTCGGCGTGCTCGTCGGCCTGCTGCTGGCGCTGGCGACGGGCTATGCGATCTTCGACCCGATGCTCGCCATCCTCGTTGCCGTCAATATCCTCTACCAGGGGTGGAAGGTGATCTCGCAATCGATCGGCGGCCTGATGGACCAGGCGGTCGAGCCGCAGGAGGAGGAGGCGATCAAACAGGCGATCGCTACCCACGCCGAAGGCTCAATCGGCGTGCACGACCTGAAAACGCGACGTGCGGGTAAAGTCACCTTCATCGATTTTCACATGGTGGTGCCGGGAGCGATGTCCGTTCGGCAGGCGCATGATATATGCGACCGCCTTGAGGATGCCATCAGGGCGGTGCACGAGGGCGCCACTATCGCAATTCATGTGGAGCCGGAGGGCGAGAAGGCTCACGGCATCCGCGTCAAAGTCGTCAAGGAGGCATGATGCCGAATACCGATGTTTCCAGCCTGTCGATGCTGGGTCAGCAAACCGAAACCGCAAGATCACCGGAAGAGGCAGTGCTTGAGAAAGTACCGTCCAACCATACCGGCACCGATTATGTCGTGCGCTTCACCGCGCCGGAATTCACCTCGCTCTGCCCGATGACCGGGCAGCCGGATTTCGCCCATATCGTCATCGACTACATTCCAGGCGAATGGCTGGTGGAATCGAAGTCGCTGAAGCTCTTCCTGCATTCCTTCCGCAATCACGGCGCTTTCCACGAGGATTGCTCGGTCTACATGGCCAAGCGCATCGTCGAACTGCTCGATCCCAGGTGGCTCAGGATCGGCGCCTACTGGTATCCGCGCGGCGGCATTCCGATCGATGTCTTCTGGCAGACGGGCAAGCCGCCGGAAGGCGTGTGGCTGCCGGAACAGGGCGTCGCCACCTACCGCGGCCGTGGGTGAGCCGCGGTCGGGCAAAGCCCGAGCAATCGATCCAGCGAATCGATTGCAGCGGCGAACGCCCTGAGCTTAAGCGAAGGGCCGGGATACGGTGCGGCAACCGCTGCCCGTCTCCAACCGCCAAACCTCACACATCCGTAACGTCGTCACTGGACGAATCGTCCGTGTAGTCGTCGCCGTCGTCATAATCGGCCTGCTGCACATTGTCGTTGTCGTTATTATCGGCCGCATTGTCGGAGGCCTGGCGGGTGTCGTCATTGCCGTAATAATTGTTGATGACGGTTTCCTCGGTGGGCGCGCTGGCATTGCCAAAGGGGTTGGCGCCGAAGGGCGAGCCCCAACCGAGTGAGGACATGTGATTGCCGAAGATCCCGCTCAGCGAATTGGCAAGCAGCATGCCGCCGGCAACGCCGGCTGCCGTGCCGAGCGCGCCGCGCAGGAAGCTGCCGCCGGCCGACGGCGCATAGGCCTGCTGGCTCCAGGGGCCGGTCGGCTGTTGCTGCTGCGGCTGGCGGCCATCGCGGTCATAGCCGCGTGAATCGTCATAGGCGCGGGACTGCTGACCCCAGGGACCGGGATTGGAGGGGACGGGTGCCGGCTGCTGCGTCTGGGTGTTGCCGAAGATCGAACTCAGGAAGCCGCCGCCCTGTTCGGCTTGGCGGTGCTCGCTCGCGCCGGCTTCCAGTTGGCGGACATGCTCTTCGAGTTCCTTGATATGATTGGCGGCCGCTTCCAGTCCCTTTTCCTGAACGATGACGGCCTGGGCCAGATAATAGGTGGCGGACGGCTGTTCGCGGGTCGCCTGTTCGATCAGGGCCTCAGCGTCGCGGTCGCGCGGCTGGGCCGCTGCGATGCGCACACGGTCGAAGAGGGCGGTCAGCAATTGGCGTTCTTCGGGTGACATGTTCTGCCTCCTGTTGGTCCGGAGCACTCTCGTATCCGACCGGACGCGTAAAGCGCTCCATGGTTTTTCGGTGCAGCTATCGCTGCGTGAGGTTGAGGTAGGAACCGATTCAGGCTTTTCAAAGCCTTTCACCGTTACATTTCAGTAAGGCTTGCAGAACGGCGCGCGGCTTCTTAAGGATATCTCCATCGCTTCGGTGCCTTGTGTTTTTCACACATTGTTTTAGGCATTGAGTCGCACTATGTGCGGGGAAGCCGAATTCATCTCCAAGAGGTTCGAATGAACGACGAAGACCAGGACGACAAGACGAAGGAACTGCCGCTCGGCAAGGAAACGGAGGCGAATCTTTTCAAGTCGCGTTCGATCTTCATCTACGGACCGATCAATCAGGAATTGGCGCAGAAGGTCTGCTCGCAGCTCGTGGCACTGGCCGCGGCCAGCGACGAGGACATTCGCATCTATGTCAATTCGCCCGGCGGCCACGTCGAATCCGGCGATTCCATCCATGACATGATCAAGTTCATCAAGCCGAAGGTCTGGATGATCGGCACCGGTTGGGTCGCCTCCGCCGGCGCGCTGATCTATGTCGCCACTCCGAAGGAGCGGCGCCTGTGCCTGCCGAACACGCGCTTCCTGCTGCATCAGCCCTCCGGCGGCACGCGCGGCATGGCATCCGACATCGAAATCCAGGCGCGCGAAATCATCAAGATGAACGAGCGTCTGAACAGGATCATGGCAGAGGCCACCGGCCAGCCGCTCGACAAAATCGCCAAGGATACGGACCGCGACTACTGGCTTTCGGCCGAAGAGGCGAAGGAGTATGGCCTCGTTTCGCGGATCGTGACGTCTCAGGCCGATATCTGAGTTTTCTCAGCCAAGGCTGCCGAGAACCCGCCCTTGCCTGCCGATCGCAGGCGAGGGCGCTTTGTTTTCGGATAAGGCTTGAACGGAGATGGTCTCCTATCGACAAGGTCTGAACGGAAAGCACAGAGTCCGGACTTGCGTCTGGGACAACCATCATGCTCCATGCGCCATTCGCGCAGCTCGAGTCCCGTCATGCTCAAAGACTTTTCCGTCCAAGCCCTGTTCATGGGCCTGCTGACCGCCTTCGTCGGTTCCGCCAGCTCCTTCGCCGTTGTGCTGCACGGGTTGCAGGCGGTCGGCGCCACGGATGTACAGGCGGCTTCCGGGCTCATGGCATTGTCGATTTCCATGGGCGTCTGCGCGATCGTGTTGAGTGCCGTGACCCGGTTGCCGGTCAGCATCGCCTGGTCGACACCGGGTGCCGCACTGCTGGCAAGCACCGGGGCGATCGAGGGCGGCTTCAACGCGGCGGTCGGGGCATTTCTGATCTGTGCTGTGCTGATTATCGTTGCGGGACTGTTCAAGCCGCTCGGGCGAGCGGTTGCCGCGATTCCGGCACCACTCGCCAATGCGATGCTTGCCGGCGTGCTGATCGGCCTCTGCTTCGCACCGGTGAAGGCGATCGGCTTCAATCCGCTGTTCGGTCTGCCGATCGTCGTCGCCTGGATCGTCGTCGGCGCCTTCAAGCGGCTTTGGGCGGTGCCGGCAGCACTCGCAGCCTTCGCGCTGGTGCTCGCCTTCGGCGTCGATATCCCCGAGGGTGCGCTCGGCTCGCTGGAACAATCACTGGTGCCAACGGCGGAAATCGTCCGGCCGGTGTTCAATTTGGCCGGCCTCATCTCGATCGCGCTGCCGCTCTTCATCGTCACCATGGCTTCGCAGAACATTCCGGGTATCGCGGTGCTGAAGGTCAACCACTACGACCCGAAGCCCGGTCCGCTCTTTGCCGTCACCGGCTTCTTCTCGCTGCTGTCGGCGCCGTTCGGCGGCCACGCGGTCAATCTGGCGGCCATCACCGCGGCGATGTGCGCCGGACAGGATGCCCATGCCGACCCGAAGCGGCGCTATTGGGCGTCCCTGATCGCCGGCGTCGGTTATATCATCCTCGGGCTGCTTGCCGGCGCGGTGACGGCCTTCGTCGCGCTGGCGCCTTCGATCCTGATCGAGGCGGTAGCGGGGCTGGCGCTGGTCGGCGCCTTTTCGTCCTCGGCGATGTCGGCCTTCCAGGCGCCAGCCTCCCGTGAGGCGGCGGCAATCACCTTCCTCGTCACCGCATCCGGGGTTTCCTTCGGCGGCATTTCCGGCGCCTTCTGGGGCCTGATCGCGGGTGGGCTGATGCTGGCGCTGTCGCGGCTGGTGAAGATTTGGAAAGACCGAGCTCAGTCGAGGTAACGGAAGGTCGTTGTGCTCCCCAAATGCCGGATCCTGGCGCTTTCAAGCAGCTCCGCCGGCAATAAGGACAGTTCGTCGATCGTTGGCGGCGACCAAAAGCCGGGCAAGGACTTGCCAGTCTTACAGCCCGAGGTTATAAGCGCGGTCATGAAGACCACTGGCGCCAGAATTTCTGAGACGATTGTACGCGGCCGCATCGCCCTGCGTGACGTCTCGCGCGCCCTGACCTCGCTTCTTCTCCTCGGCCTTACACGCGGTTGCCGGGTCCTTTGAGGAGCGCCCGGCGGCCGAAAGCCCGCCCGGCCATCGCTCCTCGCGACTCATTTTCAAAATTGACCTAACGACCGACGAGGTCCGCATTTGTTTATCGCCAAGCCCGACCTGATCGGCTAAGAGCGGGCAAATGCCGGGACGAGGAGACGATACGATGGACGCAAAGACGCAATCCTCCGAAAATAAGATGGCCTCCAAGAGCGGAACGAGCTCCGCAAAAGGCATGCCTGACGCCGCGGTGAAATACCGGGCCTATCCGCAGGTGAACATTCCCGATCGCACATGGCCGACGAAGACCATTACCAAGGCACCGGTCTGGTGCTCGGTCGACCTGCGCGACGGCAACCAGGCGCTCGTCGACCCGATGGGACACGATCGCAAGGCGCGGATGTTCCATTTGCTGATCGAGATGGGCTTCAAGGAAATCGAGATCGGTTTCCCCTCGGCCTCGCAGACCGATTTCGACTTCGCCCGCTGGTGTGTGGAGGAGGGCAATGTGCCCGACGACGTCTCCCTGCAGGTATTGGTGCAGTGCCGCCCGGAACTCATTACCCGCACCTTCGAAGCACTGGAAGGCGCAAATCGGCCGATCGTGCACTTCTACAACTCCACCAGCGAGTTGCAGCGCCGCGTCGTCTTCGCCAAGGATGTGCAGGGCATCAAGCAGATCGCCGTCGATGCGGCCAAGATGATCACCGATATGGCCGCGAAGGCCGGCGGCGGTTACCGTTTCGAATATTCGCCGGAGAGCTTTACCGGTACGGAACTCGATGTGGCGCTGGAGATCTGCAACGCCGTCATCGAGGTCGTCAAGCCGACGCCCGATAACAAGCTGATCATCAACCTGCCATCTACCGTCGAGATGGCGACGCCGAACGTCTACGCCGACCAGATCGAATGGATGTGTCGCAACCTCGACAATCGCGAGAACCTGATCGTTTCGCTGCATCCGCATAACGACCGCGGCACCGGCATTGCCGCTGCCGAATTGGCTCTGCTGGCAGGTGCCGACCGCGTCGAAGGCACGCTGTTCGGCAATGGCGAGCGCACCGGCAATGTCGACATGGTGACGATGGCGCTGAACATGTTCACGCAAGGCGTCGATCCCGAGATCGACTGCTCGAATATCGAGCGCATCAAGGAAGTGTTCGAATATTCGAACCAGATGGCGATCGGCGAGCGTCATCCCTACGTCGGCGAACTGGTCTATACGGCCTTCTCCGGCTCGCATCAGGATGCGATCAACAAGGGTATGAAGGCAGCACAGGTCGCCAATCATCCCGTGTGGGAGGTCCCGTACCTGCCGATCGATCCGCGCGATGTCGGTCGTTCCTACGAGGCGATCATCCGCATCAACTCTCAGTCCGGCAAGGGCGGCATCGCCTATATCCTGCAGCAGGATTACGGGCTGAACCTGCCGCGTAACCTGCAGGTGGAATACCGCGAGGATATCCAGCGCATCACCGACGTAGAGGGCAAGGAGCTTCCGTCCCGGCGCATCTACGACCGCTTCATCGAGCGCTACGTGACGCAGCCGGAAGGGCGCCTGCGCTTCGTCGACCATCACACCTATCCCGACACCGAGCACAAAGGTCAGCGGATCGTCGCAGCCGAGATTACCGACAATGGGGAGATCAAGCGCATCGAAGGGCGCGGTAACGGTCCGATCGACGGCTTCATCAATGCGCTGTCGCATTATCTCGGCATTGAGATGTCGGTCGAGGACTATTCCGAGCATTCGCTCCAGCATGGCTCGAACGCGGCGGCGATCTCCTATGTCGAGACCTCCTATCCCGGCGGCAAACTCTTCGGCGCCGGCATCAATACCAACATCGTCGCGGCATCGCTGGAAGCGATCGTCTCGGCCGCCAACCGCGTGCTCGACGTGAAGGCCGGCAAGGCCTGATCTTAAAAGGACTCAGGCCGCGACCGCAGCAATTCAAAGTGTTACAGCGTCCTATCCGCGTCTGAAAAGATGCGCTGCGCCGTCGCGCGGCGCGGCCTGACGATGCAGTCGGCGATATCGCCGGCTTCGTTGCGCGCCTCGGCATGGCGCTGGCCCCGTTGGCAGAGCGCCAGCAGCACCGGCTCGAGGCCGAGGCAATCAGATCGCGGTGGCGATCTCCATGGCGAGGTGTCCGAGGGTTGCCTCGGCGGAGGGGCCGGCAAGCACATACGAGGTGCCGGCATTGTGCCAGGTCACGAGGCCGATCTCGTCCTTGATCGTTTCTTTGAAGTCGTCGGTCTCGGGCGGCTGCGCGTCCTTGCGGAAACAGATGGAGATAACGTCGCCGTCGGCGTTGGAATAAACGAGCTGCCCGACAGGGCGGCTGTCGCCGAGGATGACGCGCGCGCCCTGGAAGGTCCAGGCTTCGGCGCTGAGATCAGGCACACGGAAGGGCACGCCGATCGCGGTCGTCAGCCAGCTGGAGATTTCCTCGGCCTGCGAGGCAGGCACTTCGACGAGATGGCGGGGCTGGCGGATCAGCAGGCGCTGATAGGCGGTGACGTCGCCCAGCCAGTCGTTGGTATTGGTCGGTGCCGTATTGGTGGTGGTGGCCATGGTGGCGATCTCGTCGGCATCGGGGGCTGCGCCGACGAAATAGCCGATGCCGCAACCGACGACGAAGAGGATGAGAGCGGCGGCCAGCGCCTGCGGGC
Organism: Rhizobium sp. LARHSG275; assembly: GCF_052871115.1. Taxonomy (NCBI): domain Bacteria; kingdom Pseudomonadati; phylum Pseudomonadota; class Alphaproteobacteria; order Hyphomicrobiales; family Rhizobiaceae; genus Rhizobium; species Rhizobium sp. LARHSG275. Next base: position 158,796 of record NZ_JBIXJN010000008.1, read on the forward strand.
CGCTCGGCGCCAGTTTCACCTGCGGACGCGTGGCGCGCTGGGCGATCGGCGTTTTTGGCGGCTGCGTGCTCTTGATGGAGCGGACGAGGGCGAGCGGCACCGGCTCCTTGAGGATATCGTCGAGGCGGCGGCGGCCAAAATCGGCGCCGTGACGCAGCTTCTCATGCAGCCGGCGCGCATTCTCGTCACTTGCCAGACGCTGTTCCAGTTCGTGCCGCTGTTCGGGCGAGACTTCGCCGTCGAGAAGGGCGGTGAGCTGGGCTTCGAGCGGCAATTTCCTAAAATCGAGCAAATTCAGTACCTGTGGATCGGGTGAGTGCCGGCGAGCCCGGCGAAATGCAGCCTCGCGGTGGCGAGCTGAGAGACGACGTTTGTCAACGGAATGCCCATGATGTCGGCCGCCTGCTGATAGCTGTGGCCTTCGACGTCGACGAGCAGGAACATGCTGGAAACGCCATCCGGCATATCGGAAATCATGTGATGGATGGTGTCGGGATCGACCGCAGCCGAGCGTTCGCGCGCGGCCTCGCGAATATCGGTGACGTTGCCGCGGACGGAAGCCTTCGGCTTGCGCTTGCGGATGTCGTCAGTCCATTGCTGGCGGGCAAGCGTGTAAATCCAGCTTTCCAGCCGGCCTTCGCCGCTCCATTGATGACCTTTGGAAATGGCGCGCTGACAGACAGCCTGAACAAGTTCATCGGCCACGGCAACCTCACCCGCGAGCGTGATCGCGAAGCGGCGAAGGCGGGGTAGGAGGCCGACGAGATCACGCCGGAGATCGATGGTCGTTGCGGGCTGACGCATTGTCTATCCAAGAAGCATTCACAATGGTCTCGCGGACGAAGGGTTCGCCGTCGGGCGCGAAACCGACTTTATCGACGCTGTCGATGCATGAGCTTTATGAAACAAGTCTCCTGCACTTCGCAAGCATCCGGTCGTCTTCATCCCTCTTTCCCGAGAGATTTTCGTATTGTGGCCCGCAAAGCTTGCGTCAATATGTCTTGTAGCCGTTCAAGCTTTGCAGCAGGGAGCGATAGGCCCAGGTGCCTTCGCCGCCGCGATCACGGATTTCGACAAGCTGGACGCGGGCGCCCTGGATGTCTCCCTGTTCCACCAGCGCCATGCCCATATAGGAGCGGGCGAGGATATAATTCTCATCCGCCTGCAGCGCCTTGCGGTAGTAGGACATGCCGAGCTCCATGCGGCCGGCCTTGCGATTGGCGTAACCGAGATAGTTCAGGACGCGCGGGTCGTTCTGGTTGCGAGCGAGATTGAGCACCGTGATTGCGTTGTCATACTGCCCGGCATATGCAAACTCGCGGGCGAACTGATAGAGATCGTCGTCATTGAAGCTGCTCTTCTTCGGGTTGACACATTCTTTCTTGGCCTTGTCCCAGACCTTGCCGCCGGTGCAGGTCTTGGTCGTCTGGGTCTTCGGCGGCGGATTGGTGTCATCGTTGCTGTCGCCGGCCGCAAAAGCGGCCGTGGCGATGCCGAAGGCAAAGCCGGCGGCGAGCGAAAGTCTGGACAGGTAACGGAAAGAAGAAGTCATCGGCGCGCTCCATTCTCAGGCAATGCAGTTGCTCGGATTGTACGCTTACCACTAAAAATACCAAGAGGGTAAGCAACCTCCATGGCAAATGTTGCGACGGTGGCCCGATGTCCTCGCAGATCGATTCAAGTGCTGCATAAAAAGCGTTCAGAAGTGACGCTAAGGCGCGAAAATATCGGCACTTTCCGGCATCACCGCGTCGCCAGCCCTGTTGAGGCTGAAGCGCTCGCCGCTGAGCTCCCAGGCGCCGGGAGAGCCGTCGATGGAGAAGAGGTTGTAGGCGGCGGGCGGCTTGACGCTACCCGGTCCCTGCGAGGCAGAGGCAATGCCGACGACCGGCACCGGCTGCACCTGGCCGCGCAGCCAATGCAGCGTGTTCAGGTGCGTATGACCGTGTAGCACGAGTTCGGCGCCGCCCGTCGAAATCACGGCGGCGAAGCGGCGGATGCCGATCATCCGTTTGTAGAAGGCCGTGGCGCCGCGGATTGGCGGATGATGGATCATGACAACGCGGAAGAGTCCGGCTTCCCCAGCCGCGCGCAACATGTTGACAGTATCGCGGGCCTGTCGCGCGCCGAAAAAGCCGGAGGCGGCGAAGGGAGGAGTGGCGACCGCCGTCGAGCAGCCGACAATCGCGACTTTGCCGCGAACACGCAGATAGGGGAAGATATGGCGGTCGTCCTGCCACTGCGGCGGAGCCAGATCGCCGCGGACATAATCATACCAGGCGCGCATCGACTTCTCATAGGCGCCTGGTACATAGGCGTCATGATTGCCGGGAACGACTGACGTGTTCGCGGGATCGCCGAACGCGCGGAGCCATGCAGCCGCGGCGCGAATCTCAATGCCGCTCGCCAGATTGACGAGGTCGCCGGTGACGGCCAGGTGATCGGCCTGGTGGGCGCGAATGTCGTCGAGCAGCAGATCCAACGTGCTGCCGAAAAGGTGCTTGCGTCGATTTCGATGCCAGTTCACAAAGCCTGTTATGCGTTTTGAAAACAGCTCTTGAACGGAAAGACTGGGCAGCGGCCCGAGGTGGACGTCGGAGATATGCGCGAGCTTGAACATGTTACGAGACATAGACCAGCTTATTGACAAATCAAACACATCGGGCGCGATGAAGAGCTGAAACGGAGTGATAGTGGATAAAGAGAACCGGCCCCTTCACATGAGGCTGGCATTGTGCCTGCTGCATGTCTATTTCAGTTTCGTCCGTAGCATGACCGTGGGCGTGCGGGCCGCTTGTTTCGATGCGGACGGGCGCATCTTTCTCGTGCGCCACAGCTATGTCGGCGGCTGGCATATGCCAGGCGGCGGGCTGGAGCGCAACGAGACGGTCGAGGAAGCGCTTGTCAAGGAATTGCGCGAGGAGGGCAACCTCAGGATCATCGGCAAGCCGCAGCTGATCCAGGTCTATTTCAATACCACGACTACAAGGCGCGACCATGTCGTCTTCTACCGGGCGACCGTCGAGCAGACCGCTCCGCGGCCGCCGGACTGGGAGATATCCGACAGCGGCTTCTTTTCCCTCGACAGCTTGCCCGAGGGCACGACCAAGGCGACGTATCGCCGTCTCGCGGAGCTTCGCGGCGAGCGGGAGTCCGACCACCGCTGGTGAACCTCAGGCGGCGGCAAGCGACTGCATAATTTCTTAAATCGGAATCGATTTAGGGATAAAATTTGCAGCAATTCAAAGTGCTACAGCGTCCTTTGCACGTCTAAAAAGGCGCGCGGCGTTGTAGTGCGGCCGTGCGGACTGTCGAGATCGAGCGCCGGGCCGACGGGAACGATGCCGGTGGGATTGATCGTTTTGTGGCTGCGATAATAGTGCTGCTTGATGTGGTTGAGGTTCACCGTCTCGGCAACGCCTGCGGTTTGATACAGGTCTCGCAGATAGCCGGGCAGGTTGCGGTAGTCGGCGATGCGGCGGATGTTGCACTTGAAATGGCCGACATAGACAGCGTCGAAGCGCACCAACGTGGTGAACAGGCGCCAGTCGGCCTCGGTCTGGCGGTTGCCGAAGAGGTAGCGGCCCTTGCCAAGGCGCTCGTCGAGCATGTCGAGCGTTTCGAACAGCTTGCCGACGTTTTCTTCATAGGCTTGCTGGGTGGTGGCAAAGCCCGCCTTGTAGACGCCGTTGTTGACGGTGTCGTAGACGATAGCGTTCAGCGCATCGATGTCGGAGCGAAGGTCCTCGGGATAAAAATCGGCTGTCGAGCCGGTCAGCCCGTCGAAGGCGCCATTGAACATGCGGATGATCTCGGCGGATTCGTTGTTGACGATCGTGCCGGTCTTCTTGTCCCAGAGCACGGGAACGGTGACGCGGCCGGAATAGCGCGGATCGGCCCTGATATAGATCTGCCAGAGCGTGGTGGCGTCGAAGAGGTGGTCGCCGGTGGCACCGCCGCCGACCTTGAACTCCCAGCCGTTCTCGAGCATCAGCGGATCGACGACGGAGACCGAGATCAGCTCTTCGAGCTTCTTCAGCTTGCGGAAGATCAGCGTGCGGTGCGCCCAGGGGCAGGCGAGCGAGACATAGAGATGGTAACGCCCGGCCTCGGCCTTGAAGCCACCGCTGCCCGAAGGGCCGGCCTCACCGTCCGATGTCACCCAGTTGCGGAACTGCGAGGGCTGCCGCTTGAAATGGCCCTTGCTCTCCTTCGTGTCGTACCAGACGTCATGCCAGACGCCATCCACCAGCATTCCCATGGTCTTCATTCCCTTCATTGCGTGTTGGAACGGAAGATATCGCAGATGCCAGGGCTTTACAGGCGACAAAGATTGAACAGTGCGTCACGTCGCGCATTTTGCGTTGGACGGCGGAAATTTTTCCTGCTATCGGCGTTTTCACGATTTTTCGGACCCCTGCTTGATGTTCATTTCCAGAAACCCGCGACGACGCTGATGCTCCCGAACGCCCTAGGCGTGTTCGAGACCCATCAATCTGTCCATCCGGTTTCTGTCATCATGTACAAGCACGATCTCGTCTACCTCACTGAAGACGCGTCTCATGACGCCGCCATCGAACACATCAACGAAGAAGCCTTCGGTCCGGGCCGCTTCACGCGCGCTGCCGCGCGCATCCGTGAGCAGGGGCCGCATGATCTGTCGCTCTCCTTCATCTGCACCGATAACGGTGAGACGATCGCCTCCGTGCGTATGACGCCGGTACTGGCCGGCACGGTGAAGGGCCATCTGCTTGGCCCGCTCGCCGTCCGCCCCTCCCACAAGAACAAGGGCATCGGCCGGGAACTGGTGCGGATCGCGGTGGAGGCGGCAAGGCGCAAGGGCTCGGAAGCCGTCATCCTCGTCGGCGACCCGCCCTATTACGGCCCGCTCGGTTTCGAGAAGGTCGCCTACAATGCGCTTTCTTTTCCAGGCCCGGTCGATCCCGGTCGTGTGCTTGTCGTTCCGATTGCCGACGGCGTGCAGGCGCGGCTGAAGGGCACGATCGCTTGGCGTGAATGATTTAGAGCGCTACGCGTCCTTTCGGACGCACAAAGGACGCTCTAACACTTTGACTCTACGCATCGTGCTTTCCGAAAATCGATTCCGGTTTTCGGGCTGATGCGCCAGAGCAATTCCAGCAAAGTGCACAGCGGTCGGAATTGCGTGAAAACAAAGAGATAGAGCACTTCCGTGATTCGAAGAAAAACGGAAAGTGCTCTAGAGACTTTTCCGGAGGAAGCTGCGCGTGCGGCCTTCCGGGAAATCCTCAAGCTCCCCGAAGACCTCATAACCCTGGCTGAGGTAGGCGCGCAGAGCCCGCGGGCTGAACGTGTCGATCCAAGCGCCGCGGCACCCCCGGGCTCTCGCCTCTTCTTCCGCCTTTGCGAGGATATTGCCTGATATACCGGTGCCGCGCAGTGTGGCGGGAATGTAGAGCATCTGGGTGAAAAGCCAGCCCCAGGCGGTAAAACCGGAAAGACCGCCCGTCACCTTGCCGTCGGTATCGCGGATGAGGACCGCAAGCGGCCGGCGATCCGAGGGGCCGACATCGCTGTTGTTGAACGCCGAGAGCGCGTCGGTGATTGCCGCGAGCTCTTCTGTCGAGGGCGCGGCGGTGAGCTCGAATTCCGGCATGAGATTACCGCCCTTCGCGCCACCACATGGCGCCGAAGGCGAGCAGCAGGATGCCGACGCCGGCGAAACCGGCAAAGAGCGGCAGCGTGTTGATGCCCTTCAAGACGGTCTCGCTGGTCATGCGGATCATCATGCGATCGTTGTCGGAGACGCGCACCTGGCCGCGCACCGGCAGGATCGGCGGCACCGAGATCGCGCCATTTGCATTGGAGACGCGGGCGACGAGACCCTTGCTTCTGTCGGCGACCGGTTTCAGCACATCGGTCGTCGAGATCATCGCCTTGAATTCCGGTGCATCGACGGCGCCGATATGGACAAGCGTCGACAGATTGCCGTTGCGAATTTCGAAGAGACCGATTTCGTCCATCCTCTTCTCGGCTTTGTAGAGGCCCGGTTCGGACTGGGTAAGCGGCAGAGTTTCGGTCTTGCCGGAAGGATAACGCACGGTGGCGTTGCCGGGATTGTCGCCGATCGTCTGGCGCGTGATCTCAAGGGTCCGGCCGGAGGCGCGCGCCGTCAGCGCTTCTTCCTCGAGCGCCGGCTCCTTCATCAGCCAATGGGCGATACGGCGATAGAGCGAAACGTTCGGACCGCCGCCTTCGAAGCCGCGCGCCCAGAGCCAGCCCTGATCGGAAAGCAGCATGGCGACGCGCCCCTGACCAGCCCGGTTCAGAACCAGCAGCGGGTGATTGTCGGCGCCGAGCATGATCGTCTCGCCCTGCGGCCGGTCGACATCGACGCTGCGGAACCAGCGGCCCCAATGCGGCGGGTCCTCGCCCGACCCGTCAAGGCCGCGCGTGACGGGATGTTTGCGGCCTTCCTCGGAGAGGCGGGGATAGAAGGCCTTTTCGATCATCTCTCCGGTAGGCGTTGCCGGCAGGACCGAGGAAAGTGGCGTCAGTGCAATGGAATCGGGGCCAGCGTGCTCGGGACCGGCGGCGATCAGCAGCGCGCCGCCGTTGTCGACATATTGCGCGATGTAATCGTAATAGAGCAGCGGCAGCACGCCGCGGTGTTGGTAGCGATCAAAGATGATCAGGTCGAAATCCTTGATCTTGTCGACGAAGAGCTCACGCGTCGGGAAGGCGATCAGCGACAGCTCGTTGATCGGCGTTCCGTCCTGTTTTTCCGGCGGACGCAGGATGGTGAAGTGGACGAGATCGACCGACGCATCGGATTTCAGCAGGTTGCGCCAGGCGCGCTCGCCGGCATGCGGCTCGCCGGAAACGAGCAGGACGCGGAGATTCTGGCGGATGCCGTCGATGACGTGGACAGCACGGTTGTTGGCGGTGGTGACTTCGCCGGGAAGGGCTGCGACCGAGAATTCGAGCACATTGCTGCCGCCACCCGGCACCTTGAAGGAGAAGGGCGTATCCTGCCCGGGTGTCGCCTGCAGGGTGGCGATCTCGTCACCATTCAGCTTCACCGTGACATCGGCCGTGCCGCCGGGGCTCGGACCGTCGTCGAAGACGCGCAAGACCACCTGCTGCTCTTCGTTGACGATGCCGAAGCGCGGCCCCTTGATGACTTCGATGCGGCGATCGAATTCGCTGGCCTTGCCGGTTACGAGACCATGGATCGGCGCGTCGAAACCGAGCGCCTGATTGGCGGCTGGAAGATCATGGACTTCACCGTCGGTCAGCATGATGGCGCCGCCGATACGGGCGGGCGGGACATCGGCAATGTTGGCCGACAGCGCGTCGAACAGGCGCGTGGACGGCACGTCGGAATTGACGTCGCCTTCGACATCGACGAAGCGGGGCTCTATCTGGGGGAAGCGGGCGAGCTGTCCTTTGAGGGCAGCAAGCGCATCGTCGGTCATCTTGACGCGATCGGGCGTCTGCTGGCTCTGGCTTCGATCGACAAGAACGGGGACGATCGTCGACAACTGATCCCTGTCTTCCTGCAGGAGCACAGGATTGGCAAGCGCGGTCAGCATGGCGAGTGCTGCCAACGTTCTGATCCAGGCGCCGCGGATGCCGCGCCAGATCGCGAAGACGGCGATGATCGTGCTGACGGCAGCCAATGCGGCCAAAACAGGCCAAGGCAGGAAGGGCGAAAAGTCGAACGTCATCTCATTGTCCTAACCGTTCGAGGAGGTCGGGAACATGGACCTGGTCGGTCTTGTAGTTGCCGGTCAGCATATACATCATGATGTTGACACCGGAACGGTAGGCATATTCGCGCTGCGTTTCATCCGACGGCACGGTTGGCAGCATCGGTACGCCATTGTCGTCGATCGCCCAAGCGCCGGCGAAATCATTGCCGGTGATCAGGATCGGCGAAACGCCGTCGGCTGTCGCCGCCGATTTTTCGCTCGGCCCCTGACCGCCCTGCCGGGACTCGATCCAAAGCGGGCTGCCGGTATAACGACCGGGAAAGCTCGACAGGAGATAGAAGGACTTCGTCAGCACATGGTCTGATGGTACCGGTTCGAGCGCCGGAATATCGAGATTGGCGAGGATTGTCTGCAGCCTCTCTCCGTTGGCGCTGACATTGCCGCCATTGTCCAATGCGCTGATCTGATCGCGCGTATCGAAAAGCACAGTGCCGCCATTGCGCATATAGGCGTCGATACGGCTGATCGCTGCCGTCGACGGCATCGGCGCAGTCGCCGAAACCGGCCAATAGATGATCGGATAGAAGGAGAGCTCGTCTTTGGTGAGGTCGATGCCCACGGGCGGTGCCGGCTCCAGCGTCGTGCGAAAAGTCAGGAACTGGGTGAGTCCCTCGAGACCGCGCTCGGATATATTGTCTACCTCCTGTTCGCCGGTAACGACATAGGCGAGGTGTGTATTATCAAGCCTCTGCAAGATGAGGTCGTCGCCGGGCCGGGAGTCGTCGGCGTGAAGCGTGCCGGGTTGGATGAGAAAGCCGGCGCCGACGGCGACCGCGATCATCGCTGTGGTGCGGACAGCCGGGCGCAATCGCGAGAATGCGCCATTCATGAACAGAACGATCAGGCTATCGGCCAAGAGCAGCAGAAAGGCTGCGAGAAAGAGTGCGGGTTTTGCAGACCAGCTTTCGCCGCCGATCAGGCCTTCGCGCACGGCATTGGTCCCTGTTGTGTCGAGCGGCGTCAGTTCGGCGTTCTCGGGCAGCACGTTCAGGGAGGTGAAACCGTCCTCCGAACCGTAGAGCCCGGGCGGGTTGTCGAAATTCGCCGTCGGTTCGGCTCCGGCTTGCGGGATGAGCGGCCGAGCCGAACCCGTCTCGGAGACGAGCGTGCCCTTGGCCGTCAGCATACGGAATGGCGGCAGGGTTTCGGAGACACGCGCATTGCCGCGCGCTTCCGAAGTCACGCCGCCCGAGCGCGATATCTGCAGGAGGTGACGCAGCATGTCGACGAAAGTGCCTGAGATCGGCAGGTTGGACCAGGTTGCTTCCGCGGTAACGTGAAACAGGACGATCTGGCCGGATGCGAGCTGCTTCATCGTCACGAGCGGCGTGCCGTCAGCCAGGTTCGCCCAGGTGCGTTCGGCAAGATCGGGTGTCGGTTCGGCAAGCACCTGCCGCTTGACGACGACATCGGCAGGACGCGCTATCCGGGCGAAAGGTCCGAAACTTGGAAATTCGGCAAGTGACTGCGGCTCGCTCCAGGACAAAGTGCCGCCCAGCGCCCGTTCTCCCTGGCGCAGGATGACGGGGATCAGCGGATCGTCCGCAGGGGCTGCCGCCATGCGCGGGCCGGCAAAACGCAGGAGCATGCCGCCATTCGATATCCAGCGCGTCAGAGGCTCGTAGGTCTCCTCCGGCAGCCGGCCGATGTCGGCCATGATGATGATGGAGGGATTGCTGGCGAGAAGTTTTGGTATTGCGACCGAAAGATCGGAATCGGCGGGTTGGATCAGATCCGCGTAGGGCTGCAGCGCTCGCTGGATATAATAGAGCGGCGAGAGCAACGGCTGGAACTCATCCCCTCCTTCGCCCGACAGCAAGACGACGCGACGGCGCTTGAATGCATCATCGAGAAGGTGGACGGCGCCTGCGGTGGCACCATTGTCGACGCTGACGCGTGCGAAATCGTTGCGCATCTCGAAGGGTGCGGTGATCGAACTCGTCGCGACGCTCTGGCCGGGGCGGAAGTCCACCCTACCGTTGGCGATCGAGCGGCCCTGGGTATCGACGGCGTTCAACGCCACGGATGCGGCATGCGAGGTATTGAGCCGAGTGACCTTAACGGTCATGGCGTCTGCCGCATTGTTGGCGGCGGTGATCGCCACTGTCCGCGCGGCATCGCCTTCGATTAGGCGCAGATCGGCGGGCTGGAGTTCGGCGAGCCTGCGCACCGTCGGGTCGCCTGGCTTGGCGGCGGCGCCGTCGGTCAGGAAGGCGAGGGTACCAGGCTTGATGCCATTCAGCGCGGCGCGCAGCGCCTGGAAGGCGCGTTCGCGGTCCGGCACAAGCGGTCGTGGCTCGGCGGCGCGCAGCTTGTCGCGGGCGGCAGCGGCGGTGCCGGGCACGGCGTCGTTGGTCGGATCGGCGGTGAAGGCGATCGACACAGGCGTGCCGGCGGATTCGGCATCGTCTATCAATGCGTCGGCGGTCTGGATGCGGCGCTCCCAGTCCGGTGCCGCCGCCCAGCTGTTGTCGACGAAGAGGACGAGCGGGCCACCTGATGCGAGCGAACTGGTGCGCGGATTGAAAACCGGATCGGCGATCGCAAGGATGATGGCGGCGGCGAGCAGCATGCGCAGCAGCGTCAGCCACCACGGGCTTTGCGCCGGCGTCTCCTCGCGCTTCAGCACGGAGGCGAGGATCTTCAGCGGCGGGAAGACTTCGGTCTTCGGACGTGGCGGCGTCAGCCGCAGCAGCCACCAGATGACGGGCAAGGCAAGGAGCGCGCCTAGAATGGCGGGATGGGCGAAAGCGAAGGGAAGGGCGTTCATAGCTGCCCTCCATGCGTAGCCTTGGCCGGCATGCCGGACAGATAGACGTGCACCGCGACCAGCGCCTCCGACGCAAGGTGATCGGTGCGGTGGCTCGCGAATGTCCAGCCGAGATGGCGCAGCGACTGGCCGAGGCTGTCCCTGCGGGCGAGATAGGCGGTGCGATAGGCCTCGCGGATATGTTCGGCGCGGCCGGAGATAAGCTTGGCGCCGCTCTCCGGATCTGTGAATTCGGTGCGGCCGCTATAGGGGAATATCTCTTCGGCGGGATCTGATATCTCGACCACGTGGCCGCGCAGGCCGCGGCGGGCAAGCGGGCCGAGCCGTTCCATGATTGCCGGCGCATCGTCGAGGAAATCGCCGATGAGGACGAGGTCGCTCCAGCCGCGGATCATCGCCGTTTCCGGCAGGCCGCCGGTCAGCGGTGTGTGCATGAGCGCGGCTGCGAGGCGTTCTGCGGCGTTGCGGGCGGAAGCGGGTTCCATGATGCCGGGGCAGCCGATGCGTTCGCCGGAGCGGGCGAGGATTTCGGCAAGCGCCAGCATGATGACCAGCGCGCGGCTTTCCTTAGAGACGCTGCCATAGCTCGACTTGTACATCATCGAGGGCGACATGTCGCACCAGAGCCAGATCGTGTGCGCGGCCTCCCACTCGCGCTCGCGCACGTAGGTATGGTCGTCGCGGGCGGAACGGCGCCAGTCGATGCGGGACAGGCTCTCGCCTTCAGCATAAGGGCGAAACTGCCAGAAATTCTCGCCGATGCCGCGCTTGCGGCGACCATGCCAGCCAGCGATCACAGTGTTGGCAATGCGCTTGGCTTCCACCAGGCAGTCCGGCACCAGGGCGGCCCGCTGCCTGGCGCGGGAAAGGGCATCGCTGCCGGGTGTCGGATTGACGATCTGTCCGATAGATGCCACGCGTCCGGCTTCCTTATCCCTTTGCCTGCTTGACCAGTCCGGCGATGACATCGCGCACCGACATGCCTTCGGCGCGGGCGGCGAAAGTCAGCGCCATGCGATGCTGGAGAATGGGTTCGGCGAGCGCGAAGATATCGTCCAGAGACGGTGCGAGACGGCCTTCGTAGAGCGCGCGGGCACGCGCGCAAAGCATCATCGCCTGGCCGGCGCGCGGGCCTGGACCCCAGGCGACGTTCTTGTCGGTCGAGGCATTGCCCTGTCCTGGACGGGCGGAGCGTACCAGTGCCAGGATGGCATCGACAACCGTGCCGCTCACCGGCATCTGCCGCACCAGGGTCTGGATTTCGATCAGCCGCTGCGCATCGATGATGGCTTCCGGCCGGGTTTCGCCCAAGCCCGTCGTCTCGAGCAGAATCTGGCGCTCGGCCGCAAGTTCGGGGTAGTTGACATCGACTTGCAGCAGGAAGCGGTCGAGCTGGGCTTCGGGCAGAGGATAGGTGCCTTCCTGCTCGAGCGGGTTCTGGGTGGCAAGCACATGGAAGGGCGCCGGGAGGTCATAGCGCTGGCCGGCGATCGTGATGTGATATTCCTGCATGGATTGCAGAAGGGCCGACTGGGTACGCGGTGAGGCGCGGTTGATCTCGTCGGCCATCAGGAGCTGGGCGAAGACCGGACCCTTGACGAAACGGAAGGAGCGGCGTCCACTGTCGTCCTGGTCCATCACCTCGGAGCCGAGAATATCCGAGGGCATCAGATCGGGCGTGAACTGGATGCGGTTGGCGGCAAGGCCGAGCACCTCGCCGAGCGTCGTCACCAGTCTGGTCTTGGCAAGGCCGGGAACGCCGACGAGCAGGGCATGACCGCCGGACAGCACGGCGAGAATGGTGTTCTCGACGACGCTTTCCTGACCGAAGATCACCTTCGAGACTTCCCCGCGGATGGCGGCGATATCGGAGAGCGCCTTTTCGGCGGCGGCGACGATCGCCTTTTCATCGAGGCTGGCTTCGGTCTTCATCATACCCACGGGCATCTCCAACGGCTGAAATCATTCGGCAGCGAATCGGCGGACTTATACATGTGCCTCATACCCGATAGAGTTATGGAGATGTGACGGGCTGACAAGTTCGTTGCGAATGACTATCTCGTGACTTTACTTCGTTAAGGACAAACCGGGACGGAAGAATGGCAGCCGAGGAAATCAGCGGACAGACGGATGCGGCGGGACTTGCCGCGCTGATTTTGCGCGCCTCTGAGGAAAATGCCGGCAAAAAACGAGGATTGCCGCCAGTCGAACGGTGGAATCCACCTTTCTGCGGCGATATCGACATGGAAATCCGGGCGGACGGCACCTGGTTCTACATGGGCACGCCGATCGGCCGACCGGCGCTGGTGCGGCTGTTCTCGACGGTTTTGAGGAAAGACGACGACCAGAAGACCTATCTCGTAACTCCTGTGGAAAAGGTCGGTATAAGGGTCGTCGACGCGCCTTTCATCGCCGTGGAGATGAGCGTGACGGAGGGGCAAGGCCAACAGGTGCTGACTTTTCGCACCAATGTCGGCGATGTCGTGGAGGCGGGAGGAGAGCATCGGCTGCGCTTTGCCATTGCGGGCGAGAATGCCGAATTAAAACCCTATCTGCATGTGCGCGGGCGGCTGGAGGCGCTGGTATCGCGTGCAGTGATGTATGAACTGGTCGCGCTCGGCGAGACTTTCAAGGTGGAGGGGCAGGCGATGTTTGCGATACGCTCCGCCGGCGAAGTCTTCCCGATTATGCCGGCCGACGAACTGGATGCGCTTTGCCGATGAATGATGCGATCACCCACCGCTACCCGCTGTTTTCCGCAGCCGAATTCCGCCGCCGCGCGCTCAACCAGAATGGCGGGCCGGTCGACCATGCCTGGCGCGATCACGGGGACCACATCCTTAATCCCGATATCGTGGCCGAGGTCGAGACCTTCAAGCTGCGCGACGCCGCCGTGCTCGTGCCCGTCGTCGATGACGGCGAGGAGGCGTATGTGATCTTCACCAAGCGCACGACGACGCTGCGCAAGCATTCCGGGCAGATCGCCTTTCCCGGCGGCTCGATCGACCCCGCCGATATCTCGCCCGAAATGGCAGCGATCCGTGAGACGGAGGAGGAGATCGGCCTGGCCGGTTCTTTCGTCGAAACCGTCGGACGACTGCCGAATTACCTTGCTTCGACGGGCTTCCGCATCACGCCGGTGCTCGGCATCGTCACGCCGGGCTTTGCGCTGACACTGAACCCGACCGAGGTGGACGACGTGTTCGAGGTGCCGCTTTCCTTCCTGATGGATCCTGCCAATCACACCCGCGATAGACGTGTCATCGACGGCATCGACCGGCATTTCTACCGCATGCCTTATGAAACCAGAATGATCTGGGGCATCACCGCCGGCATCGTCCGTACGCTTTACGAAAGGCTTTATGCATGACCGGCCTTGCCGACCAAGCATGGTTCCGCGATCCGGCCCTCGGTCGGATCCTAGCGCTTCTCAACGCCGATGGCGGGGAAGGACGGGTGGTTGGCGGTGCGGTGCGCAACAGCCTGATGGGCCTGCCGGTCAATGATGTCGACATCGCTACGACACTCAGACCGGAGGCGGTGATGGAGCGGGCGGCGGCGGCTGGCATCAAGGCAGTCCCAACCGGCCTGGAGCACGGCACGGTGACGCTCGTCATCGACGGCAAACCTTTCGAGGTGACGACGCTTCGCACCGATGTCGAGACCGACGGGCGGCATGCCAAGGTTGCCTTCAGCACTGACTGGAAGGCAGATGCCGAACGGCGGGATCTGACGATCAACGCGCTTTATGCCGATGCCGAGGGCGAGGTGGTGGATCTCGTTGGCGGACTTGCCGACATTGAGACGCGAAACATCCGCTTCATCGGCGATCCTGCAAGGCGAATTGCCGAGGACCATCTGCGCATCCTGCGTTTCTTCCGCTTCTTTGCCTATTACGGTTCTGGACGGCCGGATGCCGAAGGGCTGAAGGCATGTTCCCTCGCACGTTCGAAACTGAAGACGCTTTCGGCAGAGCGCGTCTGGTCTGAACTCAGAAAGCTGCTTGGCGCCGGCGATCCCGGCCGGGCGCTGCTTTGGATGCGGCAGGTGGCGGTGCTGACGGAAATCCTGCCGGAGTCGGAACGATGGGGGATCGATGCAATCCCTTCGCTGATTACCACCGAAAAGGCGCTCGGCTGGACGCCCGATCCACTGCTGCGCCTTGCGGCGATCGTGCCGCCGGATGCTGAGCGCATGGAGCTGCTTGCGGCCCGGCTCAAGCTCTCGAATGCGGAGGCGGCCACCCTCAAGGCCTGGGCAACGGCAGCGCCTGTTAATGACGATATGTCGCCGGCCGCCTTCGAACGTCTGCTTTACCGCAACGGCGCCGACGGCATCACGACGCGGCTGAAGCTGGCGCTTGCGGTTGCGCGCGGCAAGGCCGAAGGTGATTTCGACGAGATGGCGCGGTCGGCGCGGCTCATCAAGCTGCTGGACAAGGCAATGCTCTGGAAGAAACCGCAGTTTCCGCTGAACGGCGGCGATGTGATTTCGGCGGGAATCGCGTCCGGTCCGCGTGTCGGCGAGCTGCTTGCCGCTCTGGAAAACCAGTGGGTGGAGGAAAATTTCGTTTCCGACCGGGCGGCGCTGCTCGCCCGGCTGCAGGAGCGCGTGCAATAATCAGGCTGCGTTCACCTCGTCGCGGATGCGAGCCTTAATGTTATCCACCATGTTTTCGCGGATCGTGGTTTCGCCGTGAGCATTTTTCAGGTGCTCAACGGCACGGCGGACCACCTCGGCGTCGCTATCCGCCCGTGTATGCCAGGCGCAGCCCGGAACGAGAGTGCCGCATTCGAAAAGTCGCATGATCTTCTCCTCTGTTCGAAACACAATGACGATCGCGATCTTACGCGATTTATGAATGTGCGGGGGGAGGGAAGGTTCCGGCCGGCATCGACATGCCGGCCAGCAAAGGCAAAGTCAGTCGGGCATCGCCCAGGCTTTGTAGGTATCCAAG
The DNA here is from genome assembly GCF_052871115.1 of Rhizobium sp. LARHSG275. Lineage (NCBI taxonomy): Bacteria > Pseudomonadati > Pseudomonadota > Alphaproteobacteria > Hyphomicrobiales > Rhizobiaceae > Rhizobium > Rhizobium sp. LARHSG275. The sequence goes on from NZ_JBIXJN010000008.1 coordinate 174,277, forward strand.
AGATGGCGGGGCATGTTGCTGTTGGCGGCCGCTGCTTCATTCTGCAGCTGTTCCGGCGACTTTCCGCTGGCCAGTTGCAGCTTGACCTGCTCGACGAAGCAGGACAGCGGCAGATCCGAGCCGCTCTTGGCCCGCAGTTTCTCCGCGATGCGCGTTAAAAACTCAGGCGTGTCGATCGCGCGGGATGTTTCCTGGACATCCGTGGACGCAGGCGAGCCACCTTGTATCGTCATGACAATCCTCCTCGATTGTTACGCACATACACATAAAGTTAGGACGCACTGAGTTTTCGTGAAGGTCTATCAACTCGAATTTATCGACGAGATCTCACAGTTTCATGGCCAGCGGACGACGGGGGGCAACGATGAGAGAATGGATTCAACGTTGCCGCCGGTCTTCAGGCCGAAGATCGTGCCGCGATCATACAGCAGATTGAATTCGACGTAGCGGCCCCGGCGGATCAATTGTTCGTCGCGGTCGGCCTCCGTCCACAATTTATTGAAATTGGAGCGGACGATCTTTGGATAGACCATGGAGAAGGCCCGGCCGACATCGCGCGTGAAGGCGAAATCGGCATCCCAGCCGCCGGCTTCCTCGCTCGAATGCAGCCAGTCGTAGAAGATGCCGCCGATGCCGCGGGCCTCGTTGCGGTGTTTCAGGAAGAAATATTCGTCGCACCAGGCCTTGTAGGCATCGTAATCGGCGACGGCATGATTGCGGCAGGCGATCTCCATGGCCTTGTGGAAAAGCTGGCTATCCTCATCCTCCTGCGTGCGGCGGCGCGACAGCACCGGCGTCAGGTCGGCTCCGCCGCCGAACCAGTGGCTTGATGTGACCACCATGCGGGTGTTCATATGCACCGCCGGAACGTTTGGGTTGACGGGATGAGCGATCAGGGAAATGCCCGAGGCCCAGAAACGCGGATCGTCCTTGGCGCCAGGTATCTGGCCACGGAAATCCGGAGAGAACTCGCCGTGGACGGTGGAGGTGTGGACGCCGACCTTTTCGAAGACGCGGCCTTCCATCATCGACATCCGGCCACCGCCGCCGGCGCCGTCTTCGCGTGACCAGTCCTTGGCGACGAAGCGGCCAGGCTGCTGGTCGGAAAGCGGCCCTTCCAGCTCATCCTCGAGGGCCTCGAAGGAAGCGCAGATCGTATCGCGCAATCCCTCGAACCAATTGCGGGCGGCGGCCTTCTTGTCTTCGATGTCGCCGGGCAAGCCGATCGGCAGTTCAGGTCGTTCCATTTGCGCCTCCGGCGATCGACATCTCCTTCGGAGGCGACTCGCTCATTCTTGATTGCACGCCATAATTAGCAGTTGGTGCTGCATCTCGCCAAGCGTGGCCAATCACCGTCCGTGCGCTTCCAAGATTCGACTCGCAAATCAAGAATTTCGATATTACCTTTTCCAAGGAGGTAAGTTTGATGAAAAAAGTTCCAGGGCCTCCGTCCTTCGACGGCCTGAAGCGCAGGATAGCGAGACATCGGGCGGAAAATCCTCCGCGCAAGAAAGACCATTTCGTGCGTGAGACATATTGCCTCGGCCTCATGGACGCACGCGCCAAGGCGCGCGAATGGTTCGACGAATATCCGAAAGCCGCCTATTGGACCGAGGTGGAGAGTTGGCGTCAGCTCGACGGAGACCAGATCGAATTCACCATGCGCCGCCTGCCTTCGGCCGACTGACCGTCACTTTGCGGTCGCCCGCACTCGGCTTTCGATCAGCAGGCCGCTTTCATCCATGATCGGATGCGCCACCGAGACGATGTGGGCGTTGATGCGCTTCAGGTCGCGCAACATGTCAAGATGCAGCGAACTCGTCTGCAGGCTGTCGGTGCGGCCGTCACGCAGACGTTCGAGATGGCGCTCGGCAGACTGCTTTTCCATGCGGCGCACCTCTACTTTTACCTCCATCATCTGACGCGCGAGATTGAAATCGCGGGTGACGAAGATCGTCTGGGCGACCCGCAGATTGTCGATCGTCAGGTCGAACAGCTTGCGCAGTTCCTGATGACCGTCCTCGGAAAATTTCAAGCCGAGGGAGATCTTCTTCGCCACCTGCTCCGCTAGGCCCTTCTCGATGATGTCGCCCATATGCTCAAGGTTGATCGCATAATCGATGACGACGATCGAGCGGCGGGCGTTCTCATCGCTGAGACCCTCGCGGCCGAGCTTCGAGAGATAGACCTTCACCGCCTGCTGCAGCCGGTCGACGCGCTCTTCGAGGGCGGGAATCTCGGCAAGTTTGGAGGGATCACCGTGTTCGAAGGCTTCGCACACCCGGATCAGCATGCGCTCGATCAGGTCGCCGACGCCGAGCACTTCGCGGGTAGCGCTGGCCAGCGCCACGACCGGCGTCGAAAGCTCCTGCGCATCCAGATATTTCGGAGCGCTGTCGGGCTCGGCTTGATCCGGCACCAGCCGGGCCATCAGGGCAGCGAGCGGCCGGGAGAATGGCCAGGCCAGCGCCGCCAGCAGAAGGTTGAAGGCAAGATGGGCATCGACCGGCAGCTTGGCAGGGCCGAAGGGCAGCATTTGAATGAGTTCCGCGCCATATCCTGCCAGCGGCAGGGCGATAAGGCAGCCGAGCGTGCGGACGGCGAGATTGCCGAGGGTGACGCGCCGCGCCGAAACCGGGCCGGACAATGTCGCGACGACAGGCGGTATTGCGCCGCCGAGATTGGCGCCGAGCACGAGCACGATGACGAGTTCGGCGGAGACCACGCCGGCCGAGGCGAGTGACAGGATGAGCACCACCACCGCAAGGCTCGACGAAGATGCGAAGGCAAGTGCTGCCGAGACGATCATCGCCACGGGCAGGGCGCCGTCCAGCAGGCCGATGAAAGCGGCAAGGGCGGGAGAGGCGCGCATCGGTTCCGTCGCAAGGCCAAGCAGGTGCAGCGACAGCAGCATCAGGCCGATGCCGATCAGCGCTGTGCCACCACCCTGGCTGGTGCTTGAACGGCCGCGGCAAAGCACGATGCCAACAAGAATCAGCAGAGGAGAGAGCCATTCGATGCCCGTTGCCACGATCCAGGCGGTGATCGCGGTACCGACGTTAGCGCCGAGCAGGACGATCTGCGCCATGCGCGGCTTGATCAGGTCACGCTCGACGAAGGAGGCCGTCATCAGTGCCGTTGCCGTCGAGCTCTGCAGCGCGATGGTTGCGACGAGGCCTGACAGGAAAGAACGAAGGCTGCCGCGCGTGCCGGTCGCCAGACCTGTTCTCAGGCGGGCGCCGAAGGCTCTGGATACGCCATCCTTTACCTGCGCGAGGCCGAACAGCAGCAGAGCCACGGCGCCGAACAGGTTGATCATGATAATTGTAGAGTCCATTTTGTTGTTTTATTCTTCTTTCACGTCCTAAGAGCGTGGTTTTTCTAAATAAAACTTTCCAAACCGTTGGAATCTTAGAGGTCGGGGAGCAGTTTTTATTGTTCGGCTAATAAATATAAACCGGTTTGACGGCTTGGCAATGTCAATTTCCGACAATGCGGAGCTGATTTACGATTGCGCCGGATTATTCTCCGCCAGTCTGATGTCGTTCAAGCCCAGACAGTCTGGCGCATCGCCTCGCCGACGATCATCGCGGCCGAGACTGCGACGTTGATCGAGCGCTGGCCTTCGACCATCGGGATCAGGACGCGCGCATCGGCCCTCTCATGCACCTGATCCGGCACGCCGGCGCTTTCGCGACCGAAAAGCAGGATATCGTCCGGGCGGTAGGCAAGATCGGTATAGCGATCCGCCGCCTTGGTCGAGGCGAGGATCAGGCGGCGGCCGGTGGCCAGACGCCACGCCTCGAAGCGGTCCCAGCTGACATGGCGGGTGAGGGCGGCAGCGGCGATATAATCCATGCCGGCCCGTTTCAGGTTGCGGTCGGAAATGTCGAAGCCGGCGGGCTCGATCAGATCGACCGCGAAACCAAGGCAGGCGGCAAGGCGCAGGATCGTGCCGGTATTGCCCGGAATATCCGGCTGATAGAGTGCCAGTCTGAGTGAAGTCATGATGCGCCATCTTCCCGCTTTCACCGCCAAAGGCCTAATGCAACTGTGATTTCGAAGCAACATGACGCGTTTGGGCCCGAAAAGATGAATTTTTTGGCAGAATAGGGCTGGAAAATTCGTCGTTTTCGCGTTATCGGTGCATATCTTCAATCGCCAGCAAGGAGCGCCAGAATGAATATTTTGCTGTATGTGCGCCTCCCGGCCGTGATGCCAAGCGGTGCGATTTTCCGCCGATAGTGCGGCTTGCTTCCCTGAATTTCCTTTCTGATCCATTGTGCGGCTGTCTCAGCCTCGCCCCTTGAACGTTCGGTTCCCATGTGTGCTTGCGTAGCGCTGGGATGGCGCGAAGCCGGGAGCCGGAACGCTGACGTTTCGGAGCAATTTCATGTTTGGCTGGTTCGAACAGCGACTCAATCCCTTTCCAAGCGAGGACCCCGTCGTCCCGCCGAAAGGCCTTTTTGCCTTCTGCTGGCACTACAGCAAGCCGGCCGCGCCCTGGCTCGGCCTGATGGCCGTGCTGACCGCACTGATCGCGATCGGCGAAGTGGCGCTCTTCCAGTTCCTCGGTGACATCGTCGACTGGCTGACCAATGCTGACCGCACCACCTTCCTGGAGAGAGAAGGTCACAAGCTTTTCTGGATGGCGGCGCTGGTGCTGGTCGGCCTGCCGCTGACTGCCGGGCTCGATTCTCTCATCATGCATCAGATGATGCTCGGCAATTATCCGATGATCGCACGCTGGCAGATGCACCGCTTCCTGCTGCGCCACAGCATGTCGTTCTTTGCCAATGAGTTTGCCGGGCGTGTCGCGACCAAGGTGATGCAGACGTCGCTTGCGGTGCGCGAAACGGTGATGAAGATCCTCGACGTCTTCGTCTATGTCGTCACCTACTTCCTGACGATGATCGTCGTCATCGCAGCGGCCGACTGGCGGCTGATGATCCCGATCCTCGTCTGGCTCGCAGTTTATATCAGCATCGTCGCCTATTTCGTGCCGCGGCTTCGCAAGATTGCGGCGGCGCAGGCGGATGCGCGCTCGATGATGACGGGACGCGTGGTCGACAGCTATACCAATATCGCGACCGTCAAGCTGTTTTCGCATGCGGGGCGCGAGGAGGTTTACGCCAAGCAGGGCATGGACGAGTTCCTGCAGACCGTGCACAAGCAGATGCGCAAGGTGACGCTCTTCCATATCAGCGTCTACATGAACAACTGCATCGCGCTCTTCGTCATATCGGGCCTGTCGATCTGGTTCTGGCTGAATGGGGCGATCTCAGTCGGCGCCATCGCCATCGCCATCGGTCTTGCCATGCGTGTCAACGGCATGTCGCAATGGATCATGTGGGAAGTCTCGGCACTGTTTGAGAATATCGGCACGGTCTATGACGGCATGGAGATGATGAGCAAACAGCACGACATCGTCGACAAGCCGGGCGCACCCACCCTGACGGCGAAGAAGGGTGCGATCCACTACGACCGGATCCGCTTTCACTACGGCAAGAGCAAGGGCGTCATCGACAACCTGTCGCTCGACATCAAGGCGGGCGAGAAGGTCGGGCTGGTCGGCCGCTCCGGCGCCGGCAAGACCACGCTGATGAACCTGCTGCTGCGTTTCTACGACCTGGAGGCCGGCCGCATCACCATCGACGGGCAGGACATCGCCGGCGTCTCGCAGGAAAGCCTGCGTTCGCTGATCGGCGTGGTGACGCAGGACACCTCGCTGCTGCATCGCTCGATCCGCGACAACATCGCCTATGGTCGCCCCGATGCAACGGACGCCGAGGTAATCGAGGCCGCCAAACGCGCGAATGCCTGGGAGTTCATCGAAGGTCTCGTCGACTTGCAGGGCCGCGAAGGGCTGGACGCGCAGGTCGGCGAACGCGGCGTCAAGCTCTCCGGCGGCCAGCGGCAGCGCATCGCGATCGCCCGCGTCTTCCTCAAGGACGCGCCGATCCTGGTGCTCGACGAGGCGACCTCGGCGCTTGATTCGGAAGTTGAGGCGGCGATCCAGGAAAACCTCTTCGCCCTCATGGAGGGCAAGACGGTGATCGCGATCGCCCACCGGCTTTCGACGCTGACGGAGATGGACCGGCTGATCGTGCTCGACAAGGGCCGGATCATCGAGGCCGGTTCGCACAGCGAACTGATCGCGGGAGGCGGCATCTATGCCGACCTCTGGAACCGCCAGTCCGGCGGCTTCCTCTCCGATCATGCCGAGGAAGCGGAAGTAGCGGCGCAATAAGATGCAATGAGGCCCTCTCCACGGAAGCGGGGAGGGCCTCTTGAATTCTTAGGATGGCTATGAGCTTGCTGGACGGTTGCTGAAGACCTGACCGCGTTTGCTTCCCGTTCAAAGGCTGTCGGCCCAATCAATCGCGCGGTGATGTTCGATGAGGACGATGGTGTTGGCGGCGGCGATCGTGCGCAACGCTGTGATGCGGCGGCGCTCCTCCTGGTCGATCCAGGCGGTGATGGCCTCGGTGACGATCTCGTCGCGCGGCAGCGCCAGATCGATGGCCAGGGCATCGAGCCTTTCAGCGAGCGGAAGCGGAATATGCGCATCGAGCATTTTCGTTTCCATGAACGTTGTCTCCAGTGAAGCGCGATCGTAACGTCAGATTGTGACCGGTTGAGGGGCAGTCAATGTCGATGCCGCCGATGTTATCGATAGTTACCAAAATATAACATTCTGTCCGCTTTTCATTCTCTTTTCCGGGTCGGCTAATCCGCCTATATCGCTTCTATGTTGCTGAACCCCATCTTGCGTCGATTCGAAACCTGGATCGACCCGTTCCGCTCACGCGCCAATCTCCAACCGCCGCGCTCGACGCTCGGATTCATCTGGTTCTATATCAGCCAGGCGAGGATGCCGTTTATCGCCATGCTCGTTCTCGGTGGGACATCGGCGGCAATCGAGGCTGCACTATTCTGGTTCGTCGGACGCTTGGTCGATATCCTCGGGAGCATCACGCCTGGTGCCGGCTGGAACGGTCTTCTCGCCGCCCATGGCGGCGAATTGTTCGGCATGCTCGCCCTTATCGGGCTCGTACGCTTCGTCGTCGCCTTCCTGATCGCACTCGTCGACCAGCAGGTGATCACGCCGGGCTTCTACAATCTCGCTCGCTGGCAATCCTATCTCTACGTCTCCAGGCAGTCATTGTCGTTCTTCCAGAGCGATTTCTCCGGGCGCATCGTCACCAAGGTCTGGTCGGCTGGGCAAGCGACCGGCGATCTCGTCACCTCGCTGATGGAAAGCGTCTGGTTCGTCGGCATTTATGCCGTAACGACGCTCGTGCTCGTCGCCCGGCTGGACTTTTCCCTTGCCGCCGTCGTGCTGTTCTGGCTTGGCGCCTTCAGCCTGCTTGCGCGCCACTTCGTTCCGCGCATCCGCCATCATTCCCGCGAAACGGCGGAAGCCGGATCGATGCTGAACGGCAGGATGGTCGACTCCTACAGCAACATGCAGACGCTGAAGCTGTTTGCGCGCGATGAGGAGAGCGACCGCTACATGCGGCAGGGCTTCGATATCTTTCAGGATACGGTGCTGCGCTTCACGCGGTTCATCACCGGCGTCAGGGCCTCCATGGCGCTGCTCTCCGGCCTGATGATCGTGACGATGGCCGGGCTGAGCGTCGATCTCTGGCTACGCGGCCTGGTCAGTTCGGGTGCGGTGGCATTCTCTCTGGCACTGGTGCTGAGGCTGAATTTCCTGCTTGGACGGCTGATGACGCAGTTCAACGGCATCATGCGCAATCTAGGCACCATCCAGAACGCCGCCGAACTGATCTCCCAGCCTCTAGGGCTCGTCGATCGGCTTGATGCGAAAAACCTGGTGGTCCGGCAGCCGGGTATCCGCTTCGACAATGTTTCCTTCCGCTACGGCAAGGGTCATCAGCCGGTCATAGAGAATTTCTCCCTGACCGTCCGCCCGGGCGAAAAGGTCGGTATCGTCGGCCGTTCGGGCGCGGGGAAATCGACGCTGATGAACCTGCTGCTGCGCCTCTACGATATTCAGGACGGCCGCATTCTGATCGACGGCCAGGATATTGCAGCCGTGACGCAGGAATCGCTCAGGATGCAGATCGGCGTCGTCAGCCAGGACACATCGCTGCTGCATCGTTCGGTGCGCGACAATATTCTGTTCGGACGGCCGGATGCCGGCGAGGACGGGCTCGTCGAGGCGGCGAGGCGCGCCGAAGCCATCGACTTCATCGCCCGCCTGCAGGATCAGCAGGGCCGTAGAGGTTTCGATGCGCATGTCGGCGAACGCGGCGTCAAACTGTCAGGCGGGCAGCGGCAGCGCATCGCCATTGCCCGCGTCATGCTGAAGGACGCCCCAATCCTCGTTCTCGACGAAGCGACGTCGGCGCTCGATTCGGAAGTGGAGGAAGCGATCCAGTCGAATCTCCATCGAATCATGGAAGGCAAGACGGTGCTTGCGATCGCCCATCGGCTCTCGACGATCGCCGCGCTCGACCGGCTGATCGTCGTCGATCTCGGCCGGATCATCGAGGAAGGCAGTCATGACGAACTGCTTCGTCACGCCGGGCTCTATGCCGAACTTTGGGCGCGCCAGTCCGGCGGCTTCCTCGCTACGGATGAGGACACGGGCTCAAGGATCGACGACAAATTCCGCCATGAGGCCAAAATGATTTGATCCGAAGCCGTTCTCGATGCGGCGCACCGATTTCAGCCGCAGCGGCGCCCGGGTAAAGACGTGATCGATCGGAATACCGAAGGCGCCGGCCCGGATCGGCCATGTCGCGGGCTCCAGCGATACCGTCCCCAAGCTTTGGGTGCGCATGAGATACTGCACGTCTGGCGCCAGAATCGACGTATTGAAATCACCGGAAAGGACGAGCGGTCCCGAAAGGGAGGGGATGATCTCCGCGAGATCCCAGATTTCGAGGCCGTGGAACTCATCGTAATAAGGTTTTGTCAGGTGCGCGGCGAGGAAATTGACCTTCTGGCCGTCGAAATCGATCGTCGAGATCGTCAGCCGATTGCGCCAGAGCAGGCCGAGATTGCGGATGTGGGGTTCGATCGGCGGACGTTTCGACAAGACCAGCGTATCGCATTGCTCCATGCCGACGCCGCATCCGATGTAATAGGGATAGGCCTTCAACAACCGCGGCAGTTCAGACAGCACCGGTTCGGCCTCCAGGATGTTGACGACATCGGCGCCCGAGGCGATGACCATGTCGGCGATGTCAGGGCCGTTTGCGAAATTATCGTTCTCGATATTGAAGGACATCAGCCTGAACAGGGCCGGGCGGCTCTCCTCGACTGATGGTTCGATGAACTCGCGCATCATCACGACGCCGTGGACGGCAAGGACCACCGATACCGCGAAGGTCAGCAGCGCATACCAATGCCGCTTGACGAGAAGGGCTGCGACGGAGGCCACCACGCCGGCCACCGCCAGATGGACCTGGAAGCTGTAAAAGAACGACAGCAGATAGAAATCGGCAACGTATCGCAGAGAGACGATGGCGAGAACGAGGGTCGTGAGGACGCTGAATACGCAAAAAATCGTGTCTCTCATCCGCTCCGGTCCGGCTCGCTGGCGTGGCTGCGACTGCGCCTATCACGAGGCCGTTTTTGTTGCAATGCAACATAATGGCAAGCGCGTGTTTGCCTTAAAAAATTCCTCCGAAATTTCCCGCGACATTGTGCCCTCATCCCCTTGCCAAGGCTGGACATAATTTGCGATCAAGCATAGAACGCGCCGGATTGCCGGGGAATCTATGGCCGAATTGTGTCCAGAGAGATTCGCCGGTAGAGGGGGCAGGGCGGAATTCCGCGAAAATTGCGCAGAGGATGTTAGCCGTGAGCGAACACGAAACGACAAGCGAGGGCATGGGCGAACCCACTCGCCGTGATTTCCTTTATCTCACCACTGGTATGGCAGGCGCCGTCGGCGCCGTTGCAGTCGCTTGGCCATTCATCGATCAGATGCGTCCTGACGCTTCGACACTCGCTCTCGCCTCCATTGAAGTCGACGTTGCCAGCCTTGAGCCTGGCATGTCACTGACGGTCAAATGGCGCGGCAAGCCGATCTTCATCCGCAATCGCACGCCTGAGGAAGTGGAAGCGGCAAACGCCGTCCAGCTTGGCGATCTGAAGGACCCGATCGCGCGCAATGCAAACCTCCCTGTCGACGCTCAGGCAACGGGTGTTGACCGGTCGGGCGGCAAGGGCAAGGAAAACTGGATCGTCATGATCGGCACCTGCACGCATCTCGGCTGCGTGCCGCTCGGCCAGGCCGGTGAATATAATGGTTGGTTCTGTCCCTGCCATGGCTCGGTCTACGACACGGCCGGCCGCATCCGCAAAGGCCCGGCGCCGCAGAACCTGGCGATTCCGACCTTTTCATTTTTGTCCGATACCAAGATCAAGATCGGTTGAGGGGAGACTGATTAATGAGTGGCCATTCCAGCTACGAGCCATCAACCGGCCTCGAGAAATGGGTCGATGCGCGCCTTCCATTGCCGCGCATGGTCTATGACAGCTTCGTCGCCTATCCGGTTCCGCGTAACCTGAATTACGCCTACACCTTCGGCGCCATGCTCGCCGTCATGCTGGTGGTGCAGATCCTGACGGGCGTCACGCTCGCCATGCATTACGCTGCCGAATCGTCGGTCGCCTTCAATTCCGTTGAAAAGATCATGCGCGACGTCAACCACGGCTGGCTGCTGCGCTATATGCATGCCAACGGCGCGTCCTTCTTCTTCGTCGCGGTGTACCTGCACATTGCCCGCGGCCTCTATTACGGCTCCTACAAGGCGCCGCGCGAAATCCTCTGGATCCTCGGCGTGGTCATCTACCTCTTGATGATGGCGACCGGCTTCATGGGCTACGTTCTGCCCTGGGGCCAGATGTCCTTCTGGGGCGCCACCGTCATCACCGGCTTCTTCTCGGCCTTCCCGCTGATCGGCGAATGGGTGCAGCAGTTCCTGCTCGGCGGTTTCGCTGTCGAAAATCCGACGCTGAATCGCTTCTTCTCGCTACACTACCTGCTGCCGTTCATGATCGCCGGCGTCGTCATCCTGCACATCTGGGCACTGCACGTTGTCGGCCAGACGAACCCGACGGGCGTCGAGGTCAAGACGAAGACGGATACAGTGCGCTTCACGCCTTATGCGACGATGAAGGATGCTCTCGGCGTCTCAATCTTCCTGCTGGTCTATGCCTATTTCGTCTTCTACCTGCCGAACTTTCTCGGCCACGCCGACAACTACATCCCGGCCGACCCGTTGAAGACGCCGGCCCATATCGTTCCGGAATGGTACTTCCTGCCGTTCTACGCGATGCTGCGTTCGATCACCTTCAACGTCGGTCCGATCGACTCCAAGCTTGGCGGCGTACTGGTGATGTTCGGCGCGATCATCGTGCTGTTCTTCCTGCCCTGGCTCGATACCTCGAAGGTCCGTTCGGCCGTCTACCGCCCCTGGTACAAGCTGTTCTACTGGCTGTTCGTGATCAATGCGATCATCCTCGGCTGGCTCGGTTCGCAGCCGGCGGAAGGCGGCTATGTCATGATCTCGCAGTTCTGCACACTCCTCTACTTCGCTTTCTTCCTGGTCGCGATGCCAGTTCTCGGCCTGGTGGAAACGCCGCGCCGCATCCCGAACTCGATCACCGAAGCGGTGCTCGAAAAGCGCAACAAAACAGCTGCAGCCAGTGCGGCAGCCAAAGCGTAAGCGAGCGAAGGAATAGGAATATGAAAAAGCTTGTTGCAAGCATTCTGCCGCTCGCTGTCGCTACCGTTCTCAGCAGCGCCGCCTTTGCCCAGGAAGCGACGCCCGCAAACGGCGCGGCTCCCGCCCATCACGAGGAAAGTGCGACGCCGCACTATCCGCTGAAGGAGCCGAAGGAGGAGGAATGGACTTTTGCCGGTCCGTTCGGCCACTACGACAAGGGTCAGCTTCAGCGCGGCCTCAAGGTCTACACCGAAGTCTGTTCCGCCTGTCATTCGATGAACCTTGTGCCCTTCCGCATGCTCGACGAGCTCGGTTATTCCGAGGCGCAGGTGAAGGCTTTCGCAGCGAATTACGAGGTTCAGGACGGCCCGAACGCTGCCGGTGAAATGTTTACCCGCAAAGCGGTCCCTTCCGATCACTTCCCGGCGCCTTTCCCCAACGCGGAGGCCGCTGCTGCTTCCAACAACGGTGCGGCTCCGCCCGACTTTTCGCTGATTGCAAAGGCTCGCGAAGTCGAGCGCGGCTTCCCGCAATTCGTCTTCGACATTTTCACGCAATATCAGGAAGGTGGCCCGGATTACATCCATTCGCTGCTGACCGGTTATGAAGAGCCGCCAGCCGGTTTCCAGGTGCCGCAGGGCGGCCATTATAACCCTTATTTCCATGCCGCGGCTGTCCTTGCCATGCCGAAGCCGCTCTCCGACGGCCAGGTGACCTATGACGATGGCGCGCCGGCGACGGTCGACCAGTATTCGAAAGACGTCTCCGCCTTCCTGATGTGGGCCGCCGAGCCGCATCTTGAGGAGCGCAAGCGTACGGGCTTCATGGTGATGATCTTCCTCTTGATCTTCACGGTGCTGATCTACCTGACGAAGCGCTCGATCTACGCCAACAAGGAACATTGAGCGGTTCCCGATCGACATTCAAAAGGCGGCCTCGGGCCGCCTTTTCTGTTGGTTCCGCCCCTGGCAATTGATAGGGTGCGGCCAGTTTCATGCCCTCGCAGAATATGGACTTTCCATGGACAATACGATTTCGGAGCTCGCAGCCAGCATCCGCTCCATTTCCGACTATCCCAAGCCCGGCATCATTTTCCGTGACATCACCACGCTGCTCGGCAATCCACGCACTTTCCGCAGGGCGGTTGACGAACTGGTGCAGCCCTATGCGGGCACGAAAATCGACAAGATCGCCGGCATGGAGGCGCGCGGCTTCATTCTGGGCGGTGCGGTGGCCCACCAGCTTTCCTCGGGCTTCGTGCCGATCCGCAAGAAGGGCAAACTGCCGCACGAGACCGTGCGCATCGCCTACAGTCTGGAATATGGCGTCGACGAGATGGAGATGCATCGCGATGCGGTGCAGCCCGGCGAGAAGGTGATCCTGGTCGACGACCTGATCGCCACCGGCGGCACGGCCGTCGGCGCAACGAAGCTGCTGCGCCAGATGGGCGCGGAAGTGGTCGGCGCCTGCTTCGTCATCGACCTGCCGGATCTCGGCGGCCGCAGAAAGCTGGAAGAACTCGGCATTATCGTGCACACGCTGGTCGAATTCTCCGGCCACTGAGTCTTCCTGCCTGCAGCGTCAGTCGAATTCGAGCACGCCGCTTTCGAAGCGGATAACAGCATCGCCGTTTTGATTGACGCCCTCGCAGAGGATGGTGTTGAGGTGCCATCCCGGTCGTGACGCGAGCGCCCGGCTGGAGAGGAAGGCGACGGAGTAGGTGACGACGTCGCCGACGAAGACCGGCCGCAGCCATTGCAATTTCTGGAAACCAGGCGAGGGGCCGAGGTTCGGCGACGTTAGACCCTTTTGTGCGAGTGCGACACTCTGCCTTTCCCAAAAGGCGAGGAAGGTTCGCATCCAGGCGGCGGTGGTGTGCCAGCCCGAGGCGCAGAGATCGCCGAAGAGGGTGTCTTTGGCGGCTTCTTTGTCGACGTGGAAACGCTGCGGATCGTATCGCGTCGCGAAACGGATGATGTTTTCTTCGGTAAAAGTGTAGCTGCCGATCTCGGCCTTCTCGCCAACCGCGTAAAGATCGGACATCCTCATGCTGACGTCTCCGGGCTTATGCCGATATCTGCGGGACGGGCACGCATGCCGAACATGACCGAATTCTCCGAGACGCAGACAAGTTCGCCGCGCTGGTTTTCCACCTCATGGCGGAATTTGACGATGCCCATGCCGGGGCGTGAGCGCATCGGCCGGGCTTCGAGCACGGTCGAATGGCCTGACAGCGTGTCGCCGGCAAGCACCGACTTTCGCCATTCCATCAGATCGACGCCCGGCGCACCTTCGCAGAGCGAATGAAGCACATAGCTGTCGGCCATCATGCGCATGAACATCGAAGAGGTATGCCAGCCGGAGGCGGCAAGCCCGCCGAGAATGCTGGCGCGACCGGCAGCCTCGTCGAGATGCATCGGCTGCGGATCGAATTCCCTTGCGAACTCAATGATTTCCTCGGCGACGACCAGCTTCGGGCCAAGCGCGAAGCGGCAGCCGGGCCGGAAATCCTCGAAGGAAAGTTTTTCTGCCGACATTCATTCCTCCCGCCATATGCAGCGCACAATGCTTACAATAGCATCCGCGCGGGCTCAATGATTCCGGGGAGATAAACGGGTATGACGGAACTGAGATCGATACTCGAGGAAGCTGCGCGCCAGGGGCTGATTTCGCCGGAGGCAGGCGGGCGGCTTTTGCCGTTTCTGGCCGAGCGCGGCGTTACCGTCAGAGAGGCACGGCCGGTAATGGCAGCGCAGGGAGAGCAGGTCTGGTCGGATACCGAGACACCGCGTTTCGTGCGCGGCTTTCACGATGTGCTGATCACGATCGGTGTCGTTGTGGCGCTCGGCGGCCTCTGGGGGCTTGCCGCACTTTATGCCGTGCTGCCGGCGATCATTGTGCTTTCGGAGATCCTGGTGCGCCGGCAGCGGCTTGCTCTGCCGGCAGCCTGACGATCGCGCTGTTCTGCTGGACATTCCTGCTGATGTCCTACTTTTTCAAGCCGATAACACCCGCTTTCAACGGGGCGGATGCGACGCAGTTCGTTGCCGGCTTCCCTATCATTTTCGGCGCCTATTATGTCCGCTATCGTGTGCCGTTGGCGTTGGCGCTCTGCATCATGTCGGCCCTTGCATTCGTCCTCACCCTCCTTTTGCGGCTCATGCAATGGGCGAGCGGGGATCCGCAATTCTTCGCCAACTATCCCGTCTTGCTCGCGGTGGTCTGCCTCGTTTGCGCGCTCGGGCTGTTCGCAACGGCGCTGTATTTCGATCTTGGCGATCGGATGCGCCGGACGACACGCTCCGATATCGCCTTCTGGCTTCATCTGGGTGCTGCACCGGCGCTGCTCTTCAGCGTCCGCCTGCTGATTTCGTTCGACGGCAATTTGCTGGATGTTGCCCAGACGGTTTCGATCAAGACGCCGATCATCGTTATCAGCGTTGCGGTGCTGATGCTGATCGGCCTTGTCATCGACCGGCGGGCCTTTGTCACGTCTGGACTGCTGTCGCTCGGTTTTGCGATTTACGGCATTTTCCGGCAGGGAAGTGCGACGGTTGATACCTATATCTTCACGACGCTGATCGTCGTCGGGGCGATCGTGCTCGTCATCGGAACGGGCTGGATGCCGCTGCGCCGCATCGTGCTGCGGGCGCTGCCGGCCGCCATTTCGCAAAGACTGCCGCCGGCCGTCTTAGAGGCAACTCCGTAAATCTTACGATTTCGCCCAAACCGCTGAGCGATTTGGGCGAAATGAATCGATCGGGATAGCGGCAGTATCCGTTCAGGTGTTGAAGCGGAAGTGGATGACGTCGCCGTCCTGGACGACATATTCCTTGCCTTCGTCGCGTGCTTTGCCGGCATCCTTGGCGCCGACTTCACCGTTATATTTGATGTAGTCGTCATAGGCGATGGTGTTGGCGCGGATGAAGCCGCGTTCGAAATCCGAATGGATGACGCCGGCGGCCTGCGGCGCCTTGGTGCCGCGCTCGATCGTCCAGGCGCGCGTTTCCTTCGGGCCGACGGTGAAATAGGTGATGAGGTGGAGCAGCTTGTAGCCGGCGCGGATCAGCCGGTCGAGGCCCGCCTCGTCAAGGTCGAGGGCGGAGAGGAATTCCTTGGCCTCCTCTTCGGGAAGCTGGGCGACCTCAGACTCGATCGCCGCCGAGATCGTGACGGTTTCGGCACCCTGCTCCTTCGCCATCACCGCGACGGCCTCGGTGAATTCGTTGCCGGTCGAGGCATCGCCTTCGGCGACGTTGCAGACGTAGAGCACCGGATGCGAAGTCAGAAGATTGAGGCTCTTGAGGATGACGATTTCTTCCGCATCGAGCGTCGACAGCAGCGTGCGAACCGGCTTGCCTTCGTTGAGCAGCTTCAGCGAGGCTTCCATGATCGGCAGCATCGCCACCGAATCCTTGTCCTTGCCGGTGGCGCGCTTGCGGGTCTGCTCGGTGCGGCGCTCCAGGCTCTCGAGATCGGCAAGCATCAGCTCGGTCTCGATCGTCTCAGCATCGGCGACCGGGTTGATGCGGCCCTCGACATGGGTGATGTCGCTGTCTTCGAAGCAGCGCAGCACATGCACGATAGCATCGACCTCCCGTATATTGGCGAGGAACTGGTTGCCGAGGCCTTCGCCCTTCGAGGCGCCGCGCACCAGGCCGGCGATATCGACGAACGAGATGCGGGTCGGGATCAATTCCTTCGACTTGGCGATGTCGGCAAGCTTGCGCATGCGCGGATCGGGAACGGCGACTTCGCCGGTGTTCGGCTCGATGGTGCAAAAGGGATAATTCGCCGCCTGTGCGGCGGCCGTCTTGGTGAGTGCGTTGAAGAGGGTCGATTTGCCGACATTCGGCAGCCCGACGATACCGCATTTGAAGCCCATGGCTGAAACCTGCTGTTCTTGAATTCCTTGCTGGTGCCTATGAGATAAAGGAGCAATGTGGTCAAGTCTTAGAGAGCTTTTAGCGTCGCTCACTTGCCGACGGATCGGTGCTGGCCTATTCTTGATTACCGATGGAGATTTCGACGTATTGCTGATTTCATCAGAATGCCGGTCGCTGTTCGTATAGACGCAGTGGCCCTATCGGTGTCGAAGCCGGCGACAAGCTCTTGCCTGTTTGGGGCGGGGAGCCGGCCGGCCGGCTGTCGAAAATTCGTCATCGACAATGATTAGATGGTTTTGAAGATTCCTGATCCCATGTCATCAACGGGTGGATTTTTCCGATGAGTGACAGTGACATTGCCGTGAAACCGAAGACCAAGGTGAAGCCGAAGCTGGACAAGCCGAAGCTCTACAAGGTCATCCTCGTCAATGATGACTATACCCCGCGCGAGTTCGTCATCATGGTCCTGAAGGCCGTCTTCCGCATGAGCGAGGAGACCGGCTACCGGGTGATGATGACGGCGCACAAGCTCGGTTCCTGCGTTGTCGTGGTCTGCGCCAGAGATATCGCCGAGACCAAGGCCAAGGAAGGCATCGACCTTGCCAAGGGCATGGGCTTTCCGCTGATGTTCACCACCGAACCGGAAGAATAGGTGCTGCCTGAGGGCCGCCTCTAAAATGGGGTTAAAGCCGGCGAATCTGATAGCCGGTCTTCTCCTGCACGAAGCCGCAATTCTCATAGAAGCGCAATGTTGCCGGATTTTTGGAGCCGGTGAGCAGCATCACCTTGTAGCAGCCGGCGCTCCAGGCGTCTGCAACCGCATGGGCGATGACGGCGCGGGCATAACCGCGCTTGCGATGATCGGCATGGGTGACGACGTTTTCGATGAGCGCATAGGAGGCGCCGTTCCGCGTCAGGTTCGGCACGACGACGAGCGTGACGGTGGCGATGGCGACGTTACCCGCGACACCGATGAAGACGCTCATACCCGGCTGAGCCAGGACGGCGGAAAAGCGTTTCTCGGCACTGGCCTCGTCAAGAACCGGATCGGTGGGGTTCAACTGTCGGTAGAGGGCCAGGAGACCGGGAAGATCGCCGCGGACGGCAGGGCGGATGATGACGTCTCCATCCGGCATCAATCTCAATCGCCCTTGTTGCCGAACATCTTTTTCAGCATGTCGGCCATCGGGCCGGTCACCGGCAGCTTCGGCTGGTTGTGGCCGCGAGCCTGCTGGATATGCGACTGGCCGGCCGGCCTCTGCTCTTTCGCCGGCCTCTCCTCCTCGGCCTTGCCGCCGAGCGCCAGCGCGATCTTGTTCATCAACTGCGAATCCTCGTTTCGCACCAGCATGTCGGCATTGTCGGCGAGCGTGTCCAGAAGTGGCTCCACCCAGGCCTTGTCGGCCTTGGTGAAATCGCCGAGCACGTGGCTCTGAACCATCTCCTTGACGCCGGGATGACCGATGCCGAGGCGCAGCCGCCGGTACTCCTTGCCGCAATGGGCGTCGAGCGACTTGATGCCGTTGTGGCCGTTGTGGCCGCCACCGGTCTTCAGCCGCGCCTTGCCTTGGGGAAGGTCGAGTTCGTCGTAGATCGCCACGAGATCGGCCGGCTGGAGCTTGTAGAAACGCATCGCTTCGCCGACGGACTCGCCGGAAAGATTCATGAAGGTCTGCGGCTTGATCAGCAGCACCTTCTCGCCGCCGAGTTCGCCCTCGGCGATCTCGGCCCTGAACTTCTTCGACCAGGGCGAAAAGCTGTGGCGCCGATGAATGGCATCGACGGCCATGAAGCCGATATTATGGCGGTTGCCGGCGTATTTGCCGCCGGGATTGCCGAGACCCGCGATGATCAGCATGGTCTGTTTTTCCTTGCTAGAACTTCCAGCCGTTCACCACCGCGAAATGAAAGCAAAGTCAAGCGGAAAGGGCAGCGGTCTGTCGGCCAAGGTCACTCAGACAGGATCAGTTTGACAGGTTCATGCCGTATTTCAGGAAGATCTGCTTCTGGTCGCCGTCGGCGATCAGCTTGTCGAGGGCAGCCTGCATCCTGGCGAGCAGATCGGCCGGAAAGTTCTTCTCGCAGGCGATGCCCATCGGCTGGGAGGAGAGCACTGTCACCATCTCCACCGGCTGATCGACTTGCAGCTTATCGAAATAGAGTTCGGAGATCGGCATCATGTCGATGCGCCCGCCAAGCAGTTTGCGCAGCGTCGCGTTGAAGTCGCTGGCGACATCGAGCTTGATGAAGCCCTTCTCCTTCAGGATCGTCTCGGTGTAATCCTCGCGCTGAGTGCCGACCGTATATTTCTTCGCCTCGTCCAGATTGCTGGCGGTGACATCAGAACCCTTGCGGGTGATCAGGATGTTGCGGTCGATGAGCAGCGGCTCGACCCATTTAAACAATGCGTCACGCGCGCCGTTGTGGGCGGTCGCGAAGACACAGGTCATCGGCGCCGTGCGGGCAAGGCTGAAAGCGCGTGCCCAGGGCATGATTTCGATCGTGTAGTCGACGCCGATCGCGGCCATTATCTTTTCGACCTGCTCGACGGTCGCGCCCTTGATCTCCTTGCCTTCGCGGTAGTTGAAGGGGGCATAGTCCTCGGTCGCGAAGGTCACCGTTTGCGCATGGGCGGTGCATGGCAGCGCCAGGCATGCGAGAAGCAGGAGCTTTTTCATCGGTATCATCTCCTTCGTTCTTCGTTTACGAGGCGCGTGCGATGGCCGATTGCGAGGCCATCAGTTTCTCGATCAGCGTGGCTGCGTGCTGCGGACGGTGGAAGAGGTAGCCCTGGCCATAGTCAAGCCCCATCTGGTGGAGCGTGCGGCACTCCTCTTCGGTCTCGATGCCTTCGGCAATAACGGTACAGTCCATCTTGTGGGAGAGCGTGGTGATGCCTTCGATCAGCATGCGGCTCTTCTGGCGCACATCGTCATCGCCATCGTTGATCGCGCGCGTGAAAGACTGGTCGATCTTGATGATGTCGACAGGGAAGCGGTTAAGGTAGCTCAGCGACGAATAGCCGGTGCCGAAATCGTCAAGCGCGATACGGCAGCCGAAGCGACGAAGCTCGGTGACGATCATGCGGATCTCAGGGTTGTCGTGCATCAGCACAGCCTCGGTGATCTCGACGACGATGCGTTCGGGACGGATGCCGTGGCGACCGACGATGGCGGCAAGACGGGCCGGCAGCGCCGGCTCGAACTGCAGCGGCGAGAAGTTGATGGCGAGATAGGTATCCTGCATACCGGGGATGCGGGAAATCTTCGCGAGGTTGGCGACCGCCTTTTCCATGATGACGTTGCCGACGCGGACAATTTTTGCCGTCTCCTCGGCGACACTGATGATCTCGGCCGGTGGCATCAAGCCCTTCTGTGGATGGTTGAGGCGCATTAGCGCCTCGAAACCTGATATGCCGCGACCGTTCAGGTTGACGATCGGCTGCAGGAAGGCCTCGAACCAGTTGTCGACGAGGCCGGCTTCGATATTGGCTTCGATCTCGGCGCGGCTGCGGGCACGGTCGAGCATGGCATTGTCGAAGAGCTGCGCGCCGTTTTTGCCGTCGCGTTTCTTGGCATACATCGCCATGTCGGATTTCTGCAGCAGTTCGGCCGCGGTTGCGGCATGATGCGGATAGATGGCGATGCCGACGGAAGCGCTCAGATGCATGTCCGGGGCGAATGGCGTTTCGAAGAGCGTGGCAATCTGCTCGCACATTGCCTTGGCGCGTTTTTCGGCGTCCTTTGCCGGCAGCAAGATGGCAAATTCGTCGCCGCCGAGACGGGCTGCCTCGTCGCAGGGGGCAAGATGGGTTTTCAGGCGCTCGACGAGCTCGACCAGCGCCATGTCGCCGGCGGCATGGCCCATATTGTCGTTGATCCACTTGAAGCGGTCGAGATCGACGAAGAGACAGGCGAGTTCCTGGCCGGCGGCGTCGGCGGCGGCGATCTTGTTGTCGAGGACGGCCTCGAAGCCCTGGCGATTAAGAAGTCCGGTCAGGTGATCGGTGATTGCCTGGCGGTGGTTGCGGTCCTCTGACGCCTTGAGTTCGGTGACATCGGTCATGACCGATAGCGAGAGGCGATCGTGAGCGCCGGCTTCCGCCTCTGATTCCATGATCAGGACGTCCATGGTGCGACCGTCCAGGCAGACAAACTTGACAGTGACGGTCATGCCGCTTTCGCCCCGGCGGCGCTTGACGAATTTGTCGCGGGTGGCGGAAGTGACGAGATCGGCGAAGTTGCGGCCGATGACGGCGGCACGGTTATAGCCTGTGGCAAGCAGCCAATAATCACTGACGGCGGTGATGCGGTCTTCCTCATCGAGTGAGAAGAGCATGGCGGGCGTCAGATTGTAGATGTCGGTGGCGCGGCGGTGGGCGAGCTTAAGCTCCTTTTCCTCGCTTTCGAGCTTGGTCTGCATCTCGTTAAAGCTATGGGCAAGCCGTCCCATCTCGTCGTTCGACTGCCAGTCGACATGATGGCGGGAGCCCAGCTGGCGGGTGGCCTCGATCGCCGCCGCCAGCCGCATTAGCGGCTGGATGACGAAGAAACGGTTGCCGATCAGCGCCGTGCCGAAAACGGTCAGCACCGCGAAGATGAAGATCGAAATGAAGACGACCTCTTCCTGCTTCAGGCCGGAAAACAGGCCGAGTGCGGGATAATAGACGCTGATGCTGCCGAGGTTCTTCGGACCGTCGACAGTGTTGTAGATGATGGCGCGCGACACCTGCACCAGCTTGCCGTCGAAGGAGCGCGGAATGGTGGACTGGCTGACATCGAGTTGGCCTGACTGGTCACGCACTTCGACCTTGACGATGGCGCCCTGGGAAACGACCGTCGCGCTGATCTGGGTAACGCTCTCCTCATCGAGGTCCCACAGCGGTTTGGCCAGCGCCTGAGCATTGGCGACGAGAAGAACGGAGATATGATCGCGTATTTCCTTGTCGGCCCGTTCCGAGGAAAGAAAAAGGAAGAGAACAAAGAGGGGAGCGACAAAAACAAGCAGCGCTCCGCAAACTATCGCAAAAAATCTGTTCTCAACGGAATTGTTCATGTTTCCGTCTACTCCCCCAGGCCGCCATATTTGCCGTCGCGCATTAAGGCGGGCTTCTTCGCAGCTGACGGAACATGCTTTCACGAATTTGTTAAATGTTGCTGAAACGGGCCTTGCGGGGCAATGAAAAGCCCGCTTTCCCAGTGAACTGGCTCCTGAAAGTTGGACGACAACCTTTCAGGAGCCAGTTCACGGGAAAGCGGGCCATATGCTTTACAAATTCGTCGAAGCGATCAGGCTTCGGCTTCGCCTTCCGCGGCGCTCTCGTCAATGCCGGCAGCCGGAGCGATAATCGTCGCGATCGTGAAGTCGCGGTCGATGACCGGGGTGACGCCCTTCGGCAGAGTGACTTCCGCGATGTGGATGCTGTCGCCGATCTTCTTGCCGCTGAGATCAATGTTGAAGAACTCAGGGATCGCATCGGCCGGGCAATGAACTTCGACTTCATGGCGAACGATGTTCAGAACGCCGCCGACCTTGAGGCCCGGGGACTTCTCTTCGTTGATGAAGTGAACCGGGATTTCGACGGTCACCTGTGTGTTGCCGGAGACGCGCAGGAAATCGACATGCATGGTGAAGTCACGGACCGGATCGAGCTGGTAGTCCTTCGGCAGAACTTTGTGCTTCTTGCCGTCGACTTCGATCGTCGCCACGGTGGTCATGAAACCACCGGCGTGAATGCGCTTCGTCACCTCATTGGTGTTGAGAGCGATGGTAATGGGGGCCTGCTTGTCACCGTAGATGACAGCGGGAATTAAACCGTTGCGGCGAAGTTCACGGGCGGACCCCTTACCAACCCGTTCGCGCGCCTCGGCCTTGAGCTCGTAAGTTTCCTGGCTCATGGCTATTCCTTTCGAGGTTATTTGGAGAGTTCGGCGGCGGGCAAAAGCCTTGTTCCGACGAACCGGAGGCGGTATGACCCGACCTCATCCGCGTTGCCTCCAAGGGTGTCTACACGGACCGGTGGCCTATATTATAAGTCGATCGGAAACGCAAGTTGCGGATTCGGGTTGTTTTTTGCCAAGATACACGCTTTCGCCAAGGTTTAACCATCGAAAACGAAATCGGCGGCGATTAATAAATCCTGCGTTTACCCGCCAATATAAGCAGGGCCGTCTCAATTTGCCGGTTGCCTCTCATGTTGCGCGTCCTTTCCTGCATCACCGTCGAACATAGCCTTCCGCATCTGATCTTCGCCACCGTTATTTGTGTGCTCGGATCGATGCTGTCGATGCGCCTCTTCACCCGGGTGCGCCGATCGCAGGGGCTGCAGAAAACCAACTGGCTGTTTCTCTCCGGATTCGTTGGCGGCTCGACCATCTGGACGACGCATTTCATCGCCATGCTCGGCTACCAGACGACGGTGGCGAACGGCTATGAGCCGAAGCTGACGCTGCTGTCGCTGTTTGCAGCCGTCGCGACGACGATGACCGGCT
This sequence comes from Rhizobium sp. LARHSG275, assembly GCF_052871115.1. NCBI lineage: Bacteria > Pseudomonadati > Pseudomonadota > Alphaproteobacteria > Hyphomicrobiales > Rhizobiaceae > Rhizobium > Rhizobium sp. LARHSG275. Next base: position 197,365 of record NZ_JBIXJN010000008.1, read on the forward strand.
TTGCCATCGCGTCAATCGCGCAGAAGAGCGCGCTTATCGAGGCAGGCGGCGTGATCGTCGGCCTCGGCATCGCGGTCATGCACTATGTCGGGATCGCCGGGTACGAGGTCGAGGGTCGTCTCGAATGGCAGGCCTCTTATGTCGTCGCCTCGCTGGTCTTGGCCGGCTTGTTCGGCGCGGTCGCCACCAATCGCGTCGGCCGGCCGATCACACGTTTCTGCCGCCACGGAGCTGCCCTTTCGCTGATCCTTGCGATCGTGCTCACGCATTTCACCGGCATGGCGGGGCTGACGATCCAGCCGGATGCCACTGTTGCGGCGCCCACCGAGATCATCTCGGACGGCATCATGACCGGTCTCGTTAGCGCCGTCATGATCATCATACTGGCGCTGGGTGCCTCCACCTATATCATCGACATGCAGTCGACGCAGGCAGCCGTCGAGCGTTACCGCCATCTGTCGCTGCATGACCCGCTGACCAATCTTGCCAATCGCGCCGCCTTCAACGAGCATCTGTCGGCGCTGGTCAATAAACCGACGGACATGGCGGCCAATATCGCCGTGCTCTCCTTCGACCTCGACCGTTTCAAGGAAATCAACGACGTTCACGGTCACGCCGCCGGCGATGCCGTGCTGCGCGCCGTCGCCGAGCGGCTGTTCAAGATCATGCAGGACGGCCAGTTCGTGGCGCGGGTCGGCGGCGACGAGTTCGTGGCCGTCATGTGCGATTATTTCGTCCGTTCGGACGCCAAGGGACTGGCCCAACGCATGCTCGACGAGATCGCTCGGCCGATCGAATGGAACGGCCATGCGCTGACCGTCGGCTCCAGCATCGGTATCTCCACCTATCCCGGACTGGCGGACAATTTGGACGACCTGTTGTCGCAGGCCGATATCGCCATGTATCGGGCAAAATCGACGGCGACCAACAGCATATGCTTCTACGAGCCCTCGATGGACCAGGCAGCGCGCGAACGCAACGCGCTGGCGAGCGAGATGCGGGAGGGATTGGCGCGCGGCGAATTCGAGCTATTCTACCAGCAGCAGAATGACACGGTGACGCGCGACATCGTTGGCCTGGAAGTGCTCCTGCGCTGGAGACATCCCGCGCGCGGCTACATCTCACCCGTCGAATTCATTCCGATCGCGGAAAAGACCGGCTTTATCATTGAGCTTGGTGAATGGGTGCTGCGGGCCGCTTGCGCGGAAGCGGTGACCTGGAAGAACCCATTACGCATCGCCGTCAATGTCGCGCCGCAGCAGCTCGGCGACAACCGCCTACCGCAGATCGTGCATCGGATCCTGCTCGACACCGGCCTGCCGGCGGCGCGACTCGAGATCGAGATCACCGAATCCGGCATCATCGCCGATCATCAACATGCGCTGCAGGCAATCCGCCGGCTGAAAGCGCTGGGCGTAAAGGTGGCGATGGACGATTACGGCACGGGTTATTCGTCACTGTCGACACTGCAGAGCTTCCCGTTCGACAAGATCAAGATCGACCGCGCCTTCGTCGACGGCGTTGTCACCAACAAGCAGTCTGCGGCGATCGTGCGTTCGACGCTCATTCTTGCGGCAAGCCTCGACATACCGGTGCTTGCTGAAGGCGTCGAAAACGAAGACCATATCGACTTCCTTCGACGGGAAGGCTGCCTGCAGGTGCAGGGCTTCCTCTTCGGTAAGCCGAGACCGCGCTCGGGCATCGAGGCGATCGTCAACGGCGAGGTGCCGGCAGTACAGCAGGAAACGGTTCTTGCGCCCGCCGTGAAGAAATCCGCGGCCGCGTGAGTGGCAAATTGCCATTCTCTGCCGCAGCTGAGGTTGACATCGGCGCGCTTCGCATCTTTGGATGGCCGCGTTCAAAAAGGGCTGAGGAGAAATCGGACTATGCGTCTCAAACTTGTCACGGCAACGAGCTTGCTGGCACTTTGCCTTGTCACCACGGCCCGGGGCGTCGAGATCAATCAGGATGGCGCCAATGCGGTCAAGGACAATCTGACGAAGCTGCTTCCCGAGGATCTGGCGAAGAGCGGCATGGTCACCGTCAATCCGGCGGGCACACGTTACGAGATCATCTACGATCTGGCGAAGCTGCTTGCCAAGGCCGATCCAGCGACATTTGCGATCAGCGGGCTGACGCCGTTCTCGATGTTCGCTACGCCGCTCGATAGCGGCCTCTGGAACATTGAGGGTGACAACAAGCTCAATGTCTCCGGCCATTTCAAAGGCCCCGACCAGAAGCCGACGGATTTCTCCTACTCCATCGCTTCACTTGTCTATACCGGCGTCTTCGACCCGGCGATCAGCTACCTGCGCTCCGGCACCTTCACCGCCAAGGACATCAAGGTCGCCAGCAAGTCCGACACCGAGGAAGTCCATGCCAGCTTTGCCGGGATGGACCAAAAGCTGACCTCGACGGACAGCGCAGGCGGCAATGGGCGTATCGATTTTGCGGGCAGCGGCTCCATGTCGACTTTCGTCGAGCAGGTTTCCGGCCTGCAAATGCCGCCTGTTGAAATCCGTGCCGACTCGATCGATTTCGATGCCAAGGTGAACGGCCTGCCGGCCAAGCAAATCCGCGAGATCGTCCTTTTCATTCTCGACCATCTCGAGGAGAAAGAACTAAGCCCGGAAAACAGCGGCAAGATAAAGGGAATGCTCAAGCAAGCCTTTCCGATTCTTGCCTCGTTCAGCGAGACGATCGGGGTCAATAATCTGACCGTCAGCAACCAGATGGGCAATGGCGGAGTCAAGGCATTCGGTTACAAACTGGTTATGGATGGGCCGAGCGACGCCATGCGTTTCGGCTTCGGCATCGATGCGCAGGATATCAGCCTCGACAGTCCGGCAATGCCGGCAAGTTATTCGCCCTTCGTGCCGACCAATTTCGATCTGCAGCTCGCCATTCCGAATCTGGATTTCGCCACCTTCGGCGACGCGCTCATGGCGATGGATTTCAACGCCAAGCCGCCAGAGCAAAGCGGCGACGAGATGGCGAAAAAGCTCTTCCGCGATGGCCGGCTCACCATCGAGTTTCCGAAGGTCAGCGCCAGGTCCGATGTCTACGACGTCGACATGACGGGCAAGATCGAGGGACGGGTCGATACCCAGAAGGACTATTCGATGGAGGCGACGATCCTTGCCCGCGATCTCGACAAGACGATTGCCGCAGTTCAGGAGCTTGCCAAGACGGATCCCGACCTCAACCAAGTCTCCTTCGGCATGATGATGGTGAAGGGCTTCGCCAAGACCGATGCGGATGGCCGTTCGCGCTGGGACATCAGCATCGGCCGCGACGGCGCGATCACCGTTAACGGCCAGGTGGTCAAGGAAGCGGACCAGGAAACGGTCCAGCCGCAATAGCGTATACTAGGGTCTTTCGACCGAAGAGCAGATGCGCCGGCTAGGGTATCACCCTTTGCGGCGCAGCAGCGCCGTTGCCATGTCGAGAAAGACGCGCAACTTCAGCTGCGTCTGCGAGCGGGCGGGGAAATAGGCAAAGAGACCGGGCGTGGTCGGCAAGAAGGGATCGAGCACGCGTTCGAGCCGCCCTGATGTCACGGCCTCGCCGACGGAAATATCCGGCAAATAGGCAAGACCGAGCCCGGCCTCCGCGAGCTCGAGCAGCAGCAGGAAGTCGTTGACCATCAGGCTGCCCGGCGCATCGACGGAGAAGTCGTGGCCGTCTCGCTCGAATTCCCAGCGATAGATGACGCCCGATGTCGGATAGCGGTAGCGGATCGCCTGATGGCGGGTGAGGTCCTCCGGCGTCACCGGCCGACCGTATCGGGCTAAATAGCCGGGCGAGCCGACGACCGTCCAGATGATGTCAGATGTCAGCCGCATGACGATCATGTCCTTTTCGATCGCCTCGCCGATGCGGATGCCGGCGTCGAAACCGCGTGCGGTGATATCGATTGCCGCATCATCGACCGAGATCTCGACGGAGATATCGGGATAGGCGTTGCGAAATTGCGGCAGCAGCGGCGTCACGATCAGCGGCACGGCCATGCGCGGCACGGTGAGGCGCAGGTGCCCGAGCGGGCGGTCGCGGAAGCCACCCAACATGTCGAACGCATCTGATATATCGGCGGCAGCCGGACGGACGCGCTGGAAGAGCGCGGCACCGGCTTCGGTGAGCGCGACGCGCCGCGTGGTGCGGACGAAGAGCGGCACGCCGAGCTTCACCTCGAGCGCGCGGATCGTCTGGCTGACGGCAGTCGGCGTGACGCCGAGCGATGCGGCGGCAGCGGTGAAGCTCCTGGCGTCGGCGACGGCCAGGAATTCCGTCAAACCGTTGAAGGGGTCGGGCGCCATCGGTCTATTATGAAGTTGAACTTCATAAGCCTTATCGATTCGGCGGATTTTTCGCAATAATGTTTTGAGGCATTATCTTTCCATCCGATCACGACAATCCAATGGATGGAGGATGACATGCAATATACGACCCTCGGCCGGACCGGCCTTGCCGTTTCCAGGCTCGCCTTCGGCGCGATGACTTTCACATCGGGCGACCGCAGCTTAAGCGCGATCTACAAGACTGATGCCGATGTTGCCGATGCGCTTGTCGGACAGGCACTTGATGCCGGCATCAACTTCTTCGATACGGCAGACGCCTACGCATCCGGCCAGTCGGAAACGATCCTCGGACAGGTGCTGATGGCGCGGCGCAGCGAGGTGGTGATTGCCACCAAGGTCGGCTTCCGCACCGGTACGCCTCTCGGCCAGGCCGGGCTCTCCCGCCGCCACATCCTCTGGTCGGTCGAGGAAAGCCTGAAACGGCTCAGAACGGACTGGATCGACGTCTATATCGTCCACAAGGAGGATCCGTTCACGCCGCTCGAAGAGACGCTCGCGGCGCTCGATGCCGTGGTGCGCTCCGGCAAGGTGCGTTATATCGGCTTTTCCAACTGGTCGGCCTGGAAGGTGGCGGCGGCGCTTGAAATCCAGAAGGCGAACGGGCTGGCGCCCTTCACGCATGGACAGATGTATTATTCGCTGCTTGGCCGCGACGTCGAGCGCGACATTCTTCCGATGATGCAGCGTTACGGCCTCGGGCTGACCGTCTGGAGCCCGCTCGCCTCCGGCTTTCTTTCCGGCAAGTACACCCGCGAAACGCTCGGCGATCCCGACAACCGCTATTCCGGTTTCGATATCCTGCCCTTTGACAAGGAACGGGGCTTCGCGCTGGTCGAGCGCATGCGGGTGATCGCCGCCGCGAACGGGGCGAGCGTAGCCCAGGTGGCGATCGCCTGGCTGCTTACGAAAAAGACGGTCTCAAGCGTGTTGCTCGGCGCCTCGAAACCGCATCAACTGGCCGACAATCTCGGTGCGGCAGAGCTGGTGCTTGATGAAGGCGACCTTGCAGCGCTCGATGCGGCGACTGAGCCGGCGCCGGTCTATCCGAATTGGTTCATCGACAATCTCGTCGACCAGCCGCAGAAGGCGGCCCTCGGCCGCTGACCGCCGATAGAGGATTTGTCGCAAGAGGCGCGTCGCCACGCCATTGGGTCGAACTGACGTCGAGCCGGGGCTCCGGCAATCATCATCGCATTGACTAGTCGTAAAATAACTAGTAATACTATGACTATGACAATCAAACGCTCTCCAACCGCGCTCGCTGTTCTTGGAATGCTCATGGAGGAGCCGCTGCATCCTTACCGGATGCAGCGGCTCATCAAGGAGCGCGGCAAGGACGAGGTGATCAATGTAACGCAGAGGGCGAGCCTCTATCAAACAATCCAGCGGCTCGAACGCGAGGGTTTGATCACTCCGCAGAAAACGGTCCGGGATGACAAGCGTCCCGAGCGGACCGTGTACGAGATAACCGAGAAGGGCCGCGACATCGCGCTGGAATGGATGCGCGAGATGTTGTCGACCGTGACGCGGGAATATCCGGAATTCCCCGCAGCCATATCATTTCTTCCTCTGCTCACACCGAATGATGTGTTGGGTCGGCTTGAGCACAGGGCAAAGACCATCGAGTCAGAGCTCCGCCGGATCGACGGAGTCCTACGGGAGGCGCAGGCCGTACCAAGGCTCTTCCTTCTGGAGATGGAATATCTCCGGGCGCTTCACGCAACCGAATTGTCTTGGGTCAACGGCGTTGTCGAGGACCTCAGCGCCGAGCGCATCACCTGGACAGACGAGTGGCTGAGGCAAATCGCCGCGAAGTTCTCGATCGACCGCAACCTTGACCCGGACTAGTACCATGAAAGTTTTGATTATCGGCGCCGGGACCGGCGGTTTGGCACTCGCCCACCTGCTTAAGCAGGCTGGGGTTTGCATAGCGGTGTATGAGCGCGACTTCGCGCCGAACGCCGACACCGGTGGCTATCGCGTCGGCATCAGCCCGGCTGGAAGCCGAGCGCTAAAAGCCTGTATCCCCGGCGAACTCTACGACCTCTATGTCGCCACCTGCGCTAGGTCGCCGCGCTATTTCAATATGCTCACGGAACAGCTCGGCGAAGTGCTGAGCTTCGACGTCGATGATGCAGACCCGAATGCTCTCGACGGTGAAAAGAACGTGGTTCGAAAGACGCTGAGGCGGGTTCTGCTCCGGGGACTTGAAGACGACGTGTTCTTTGGGAAGGCGCTTCACGGTTACACAAGTAACGCGGACGGGTCCGTCACCGCGTGCTTTCAGGATGGAAGCCTCGCGACGGGAGATGTCTTGGTGGGTGCTGACGGCACGGGTTCCACTGTATGCAAGCAACGCTTGCCGGACGCGCGTCTGGAAGACACTGGGATCGTATCGCTCGGGGGCAAAATTCCTATGACAGTCGAGACGAAAGCTCTGCTGTCGGACAAAATGTTCAAAGGCATGTCACTGATTATGGCACCGATGGGCTTCGGCGCAATCATTCACTCGCTCGAGTTCGCCGACAGCCGAAGTGACCCCGGGTTTGCTTCGCGTTGGCCGGATTTCGTCGAAGCACTCGACGAGGACAGCATCGGCTGGGGTATCTGGGGCGCTCGGCAGAATTGCCCGCGGGATCCGTCCGGCCTGAACGGACAACAATTGAGAGAGCTGGGCTTGGAGCTCGCTCAAGACTGGCATCCGCACTTACGTGCTCTCATCCATATGACGGAGCCCTCGACGATCCACGATGTCAAGGTCAGGACCTCGGTCCCGCCGACGCCTTGGGCGAGTTCGAATGTCACTCTGCTCGGTGACGCCGTCCACACGATGACACCCGGACGAGGCGCGGGCGCCAATACAGCGCTTCGCGATGCCGCTCTGCTTGGACGCATGCTGGTCGAAGCGGACCGGGGACGAAGGCCGCTCGTCGAAGCCATACACGCCTACGAAATCGAGATGCTTCGCTACAGTACGGAAGCAGTCCAAGAATCGAAAAAGCAGATGGATGCTAATGATCTGGCTCATCGACCGATTATCGGCACAGTTCAGCTCGCTTTCATGCGCAGCGTAATGCGCACCGTCAATGCAATACCTGCACTCAAGCGGCGCGCCTTTCGGCAGATGATGCGAGTTCGCGGCGAAAACTAGATAGTCGCTGACAATCAGCAAAATCCGGAAGTTCGTCGGATGCCTGATGTTTTCAGTCAAACAGGCTGGAGACGGATTCTTCCTGGGCCGTTCGGCTGATGGCTTCGCCGATCAGCGGCGCCGTCGTTACGACGCGGATATTGTGTGCTGAAAGCACGGCCGTGGTCGGCTGGATCGAATCCGTGATGACGAGTTCGCGCAGCTTCGAGGAGGTGACGCGGGTGACCGCGCCGCCGGAGAGAACGCCGTGGGTGATATAGGCGGTGACGCTGGACGCGCCCTTGGCCAGCATCGCGTCGGCAGCGTTGCAGAGCGTGCCGCCGGAATCGACGATATCGTCAATCAGCAGGCAGTCCTTGCCGGCAATGTCGCCGATGATGTTCATGACTTCGGAGTCACCCGGCCGATCGCGGCGCTTGTCGACGATGGCCAGAAGACAGTCCAGGCGCTTCGCGAGCGCGCGGGCGCGAACCACACCGCCGACGTCGGGCGAGACGACCACGACGTTGCTGAGGTCATAGTGGCTCTTGATGTCGCGGGTCAGCACGGGCATGGCAAAGAGGTTGTCGGTGGGTATATCGAAGAAACCCTGGATCTGCCCGGCATGGAGATCGAGCGTCATGACGCGGTCAGCGCCGGCCTCTGTAATGAGGTTTGCGACCAGCTTGGCGGAGATCGGAGTGCGCCCGGAAGCCCGGCGGTCCTGACGGGCATAGCCGAAATAGGGTAGGACGGCGGTGATGCGGCGGGCTGACGAACGACGCATGGCGTCGATCATGATCAGCAGTTCCATCAGATGATCGTTGGCGGGAAAGGCGGTCGGTTGCACGAGGAAAACATCCTCACCGCGCACATTTTCCTGGATCTCCACGAAGATTTCCTGATCGGCAAACCTTCGAACACTGGCTTTCCCCAAGGGAACATTGAGATAGTTGCAGATCGCTTCGGCGAGTTGCCGGTTCGAATTGCCTGCGAAAACCTTCATTTTGGTCCGCCTGTTACGCGCTGATAGCCGCGCTTTTTAGTCAGCTTCCCCGTGAATGCAAGGGCAAAGGCGCCACAGGCTCCCATATTTGCAAAAAGTTTGTGACTAACCACCCTGAGTCTGCCGCCAGGAGGAGAATTCCGCGATCGTTTTTGAGCCGATCTGCTGCATCACCGAGGCCGGAACGCCCGCCCATGGATCGGTCGCTGCCGTCGGCACGCTTTCTTGCCCCTGGATGCGGTGCAGGCGACCCCCGCCGCTGTCGAGAATATCCCAGACATAGACCACGGTGACCTGGCCATCATCGCTGAAGGCCGAGAGATAGCCTTTGAGGATGTAATCGCTGCTCGCGTCGTTGGAACTCTTGATGGATAGGCCGTGCGCGCGTGCCTCGGCGCCGAGCTGGCGCGAGAGCGGGGTCACGGCCTGCACCGGCGCGCCGATGATCGGCAGGAAGCGCACGGTTTTGCCCCGGGCGGAGGAGGGGGCGGGGCTGAGGGCGGCGGTCTGTTGCGGCTGTTGCGTCTCGGCCGGTTCAGCCGACTGTGCGGGGAGCCTACCACTGGCCGCCGGCGGTGGCAGCGATTGTCCCTCGATCGGGGTGGAGGCGGCCGGCGAGGAGCCGCTCCTCGATAAGGCGTTTGCCTGCTCCTGCATCGTCGTCGGTGGCGCGCCGGTGCCGGGTCGATAGGCCTGCTGCGACTGATCATAGGCTGGATGGTAGCCGCGCTGTTGCGAGCTTCCCGAGAAACTCGGCTGGCGGGTACCCGCCAAACGCTCGGCCTCGCTCTGCGTCACCGGACTCGAAGGTGCTGCCCCTGAGGAGTCGCCGATATCGACCTGTGGAGTCAACGCATCGGTGGTATTGCAGGCGGTCAGCAGAGCCATGACGAATAGGAGCGTGGGCACAATCGCAGCTCGCGTCATCCCTTGATCCGTCCTTCCCACAATCGCAATCAGCCCCACCCGAATTTATGCGGGTGGGGACGGTCGTCTGTCAATTCCGGATTCTCACCGGTCAGAGGCCGATGAAATCGAGCGGATGGCGAGACAGCGCGCGCGGCGCATCCGTTGTCGTCAGATAAGTCTGACCGAGTGTCATCGCCGTGCCCGTATCGGAATCGGCGATGATCATGTGCACGAAGAGCGACATGTTCGGCTCGATCGGCTGCGGATTGCCGACATGGAACATCTGATGCTCCATCCAGGAGGGCGAGAAGCGGGCGCCGAGCGAATAACCGCAGGCATTCAGCCGGTGGCGGGCCAGGCCGCGCTCGTCGATGATCTTGGCATGCATGTCGAAGACATCGCCAAAGGTCTGGCCGGGCTTCAGCACGGTCTCGATCGCCTCGATGGTTTCGCGGCAGGCGTTGTAGAGCTCGCGGTGGCGGTGCGTCGGCGCGCCGATGACGATCGTGCGCATCATGGCGGCGTGGTAATGCGCATAGGCGCCGGCCCATTCGAGCGTCAGCTGGTCGCTGGCGTCGAGCTTGCGGCGGCCGGCCTTGTAGCGGCAGAGCAGCGCGTCGGCGCCGGAGCCGATGATGAACTCGTTGGCGGGGTAGTCGCCGCCGCCGGAAAAGACCGCGCCCTGCATGGCAGCAAGGATATCGGCCTCGTCGGCGCCGGGTTTCGTCAGCCGGATCGCCGCATCGAGCGCATCGTCGGCGAGAACGGCGGCGCGCTCGACATAGGCGACCTCCGTCGGGCTCTTGATCAGGCGCAGGCGGCTGACGAGATAGGAAGCATCGACGATCTGGCCGAAGATGGTCAATTGCGCGTCGAGCAGACGGGCGACGCGGCCGGTCATGCCGTGCGTATCATATTCGACACCGATGCGGGCGCCAAGCAGATCCATCTCGACCAGCAGGTTCTTCAGGTCGAGCGTCGGATCGGCATTGACCCGGTCGACCCAGATATGGATGTCATCGAGGATCGAGGTATGCCTCGCCTGGCGAAGATCGGCCGAGCGGGTCATCAGCGCCATGGTGCCGTCGCTCTTGACGACCAGCGTCTGGAAGAAGCAGTAGCCGAAGGTGTCGTAGCCGGTCAGCCAGTACATGCTTTCCTGGGCGAAGAGCAGCAAGGCGTCGAGCTTTTCTTCCTTCATCTTCTCGGTGAGGCGCGCAAGCCGGCTTGCGAATTCGGCCTTTTCGAAATGCAGTGCCATTCTGCTCAAGTCTCCCTGATTGATATCGCGGAAATCTGGCGGCCGTAATCCGGCTCCTTGCGATGTGTCGTCCTGCGGTAGGAAAAGAAGCGCTCGCTATCCGGATAGGTGCAGAGGCCGAGGCTTTCGGCACGCACGCCGGCTTTCGTCAGTCGGTCGACGGTTAACGCCGGCAGGTTGAACATGGCATGGCCGGGCGTTGCGGAAGGCACAAAAAAGCGCACGTCCTCCGGGTTTTCGGCGACGAAACGCTCGACGAACTCGGGACCGACCTCATAACTTGCCTGGCTGATCGAGGGGCCGAGACAGGCGACGATGCGAGCGCGGTCCGCACCGAGCGCCTCCATGGCGGCGATGGTATTTTCGATCACGCCCGTCAGCGCGCCCTTCCAGCCGGCATGGGCTGCGCCGATGACGCGGTTATCGGGATCGGCAAAGAGGATCGGCCCGCAATCGGCGGCGAGCACGCCAAGCGCGATTCCCGGGCTGCGCGTTACCATCGCATCGGCGTCAGGGCGGGCGCCGTCATAATCGGCACCGACCATCACGACATCGGGAGAATGGACCTGATGCACGGTTGCCAGCCGCTCGACCGGCAAGCCGAACCAGGCGGCGACACGGCGGCGGTTTTCGAGGACCTTGTCACGTTCGTCGCTGGAGCCGAGGCCGACATTGAGGCCACGATACAGCCCTTCGGAAACGCCGCCGGCCCGCGTGAAATAACCGTGCCGGATAGTGCTGCCCGCCGCTTCGTTCAGGAGCGCGCTTTCGATCGGTGCGGGAGAGGCCGCGTCCTGCATCTGTGATTCCGGGTTTTCGAGGGGGTTGTCATTGTCCCAAGCGCATCGCATATGCGGCGCGCTTCAAGTTCTTGTTTCGGGCCGATGTTGAACCAGCCGCGTGCGCCCTGTCAATCCACCGGACGAAAGGGCATGAGATCGATGGCGGGATGGGAGACCGCCATCACCTTGAAGAGTTCGCCCATCCGGCCTTCACCGGCGCCGGCAAGCCTTTCGACTGCCGCCTGGATGACCTGCCGGGTTTGCGGCTCGCGATCCCGACCGAGGGCCGCCGCACGTTCGAGAATGCCGAGGCCACTTAGAAAATCACCTTGATGCAGGGCGCCGTTCAGATGGACGCCAGCCGCAAGCGCCGTTTCGGCGAGCTGCTGGAAGTCGACATGACTTGTCAGATCGGCTTCACCGGGATGGGCGAGCGGCGGGTCGAATTCATGCATGCGCACGGCCTGGAGCGTATCGCCGAAGCCGGTGACGAGATGGCCGTAGTCGACCGTAAGCGCCGTGCCGCCGAAGACGCGCAGCCGCTCGCAGATCGCGATCATCACCGCCTGGCGGGCCGGCGATATTTCAAAGAGGGTGCCGACCGGAACGTTCTGCACCGGTTCGGGAAGAAGCGCGGGATCGAGACCCGCGACGCCGGCGGCAAAGGTCAGCTCGCCATCGGCGTCGATGCCGACCATGCGCTCGCGGAAACCCGTCGGCATGCGGACGAACTGGCGGATCGGGATGGCGTCGAAGAGTTCGTTGGCGGCCATCAGCGTGAAGCCGGGCGGCACTTCGTCGAAGCCATTATGCCAGGCGATTTTCTCGCCGTAAGGCTCGAGTGTCTGGTTCTGGACGTCGCGCAGGCGCTCGCTGGTTTCGACGAGATGCACGCTCATAGCGTCCAGGAGTGGCGGGGCGATGCGGGAGATGACGCGGAGCATGTCAGCCATCATCGTGCCGCGGCCGGGGCCGATCTCGACGAGGCGCACATCCGTCGGTGCGCCGTGGCGCTGCCAGGCATGGACGATGAAAACGCCGATCATCTCGCCGAAGATCTGGCTGACCTCGGGCGCGGTGACGAAATCGCCGGAACGGCCGAAGGGCTCGCGCGTCCGGTAATAGCCGTGTTCGGGATCGGCGAGGCAGAGCGAGAAATAATCGGTGACGCTGATCGGGCCGTTGGCCTGGATGATTGCCTTGATCTTTTTGCCTAGAGCGGTGGTCATGTCGCGCGTCCTGCCGTTTTCAAAGCTGCAGTGCAGCCTGGCGGCGGGCCCGCAGCATCGCCCAGAGGCCGAGCAGGATCATCGGGGAGGAGAGCACCATGCCCATGGTCAGCCAGTTCGTGCCCAGGAGGTAGCCGAGTTGGGCGTCGGGCTCGCGGAAGAATTCGACGAAGATGCGTGACAGCGCATAGCCGCAGACGAAGACGCCTGTAATGAAGCCAGGGCTTTTCAGCGCGCGCATGCCGTAGACAAGGGCGGCCAGCACCACGAGCAGAACAATGCCTTCGAGGCCGGCTTCGTAAAGCTGGCTTGGGTGGCGGGCGAAGGGACCGCCGGTCGGGAAGACTACGGCCCAGGGCACGTCGGTCAACCGGCCCCACAGCTCGCCATTGATGAAATTGGCGATGCGGCCGAAAAACAGACCGAAGGGAACGACAGTGGCGACGATGTCGAACAGGCTCCAGATCGGTATGGCATTGCGGCGCGCAAAGAGGATCATGGCAATCGTCGTGCCGGTCAGGCCGCCATGGAAGGACATGCCACCGTTCCAGATCTCGAGCGCACGGACGGGACTGCGCAGGACGGCGGGGAGATCATAGAAGAAAATATAGCCGAGACGGCCGCCGAGGACGACGCCAAGCGCTGCCCAGACGATGAAATCGTCGAGCTGCGTCTTTGATATCGGCGAGACGTTGCCGGGCCAGAGACTGTCATTGGCGGCGATGCGGCGCGCATAGGCCCAGCCGAGCAGGATGCCGGCGACGTAGGCGAGGCCGTACCAGTGAATCGCCAGCGGACCGATCGAAAAGGCAATCGGATCGATATCCGGGAAAGGCATGATGGCAAGGAGATCGGCTGCTATCGGCAAGGTTTTCCACCTGTTGAGTTGCGCGGAACATGCCGCTGCGATCCCGGACGGTCAAGTCCATTGTTCGTGATGGCTCGTTCCTGGCCGGTGCCGGCAAGCTTATCCCGTGCAAAGCGCTTGCATCGTCGGTGGCGAAGCCCTACCTCAATCCTCGAGGCCCTGAAGGGCTGAATTCACCTCATGCGAAGGGAGAAAAACGCCATGACGACCGGAACGAACCGCATCATGGACGAATTCGCCAAGCTGATGACCGATGCGGCCGGTGCCGCCCAGGGCGTCCGCAAGGAGATCGAAACCGCCTTCAATGCCCAGGCCGAGCGTTGGCTGAACAGCATGGACATCGTCAAGCGCGAGGAGTTCGAGGCCGTGCGCGAGATGGCGATCAAGGCACGCGACGAGAACGAGGCGCTTGCCGCCCGCATCGCCGTGCTCGAGGCGAAACTTGCCGGCGAGGGCGCTTAAGTCCCGATACGACACAGATGCGGCGTTGCCTTCGTGCCACACGCCGCATCTTCCGTAAAAAAACCAGGTGAGTTTTCCACCTGTGGACACTGCCAAAAAAGCCAATTCGCAGAGTCGCTTATTCTCCCTTCTGAATTGAATTTCGAAGAGCCTTTCCACAGTGGCCGGTCCTATTTTCCGTTCGGGGGGCTGGCAGGGGGCAAGGGGCGCTATACACTGATTTTAAATGATGATTCGAAGCGACTTGGTAAGCTCCGGGCAGGTTATCTGCGTTAAGTCTGGCAGCGGTTCAACGATCATCCGAGTGGTGGTTCCGGTATTTTGCGTGTGTCTTTCTTGTGTTCGTACACGAAGTTAGGTCGCATTCGTTCCGGTCAAGAAGGTGCTGCATGAACCTGATGGAATTGGAAGTCGAGCGTCAGTCGAACCCGGTCGATATGATCGAGTACGTTGCCTCCAACAACGACTGGTCGTTCGAACGGTCCGGCGAGGACGAGATCGCGATGACGGTTGAGGGCCGCTGGACGGACTATCACATCTCCTTCTCCTGGATGGAGGAGTTCGAGGCGCTGCATCTTGGCTGCGCCTTCGATATCAAAGTTCCCGACATCAGGGTCAACGAGGTGGTCAAGCTGCTCTCGGCGATCAACGGGCAGGTGCTGATGGGTCATTTCGACCTCTGGCGTCAGGAAGATGTGGTCATTTTCCGCCAATCGCTGCTGCTTGCCGGCGGTGCCGAGCCTACCAATCGCCAGGTGGAGGTGCTGCTTTCCAGTGCGCTCGACACCTGTGAAGCCTATTTCCAGGCATTCCAGTTCGTCGTATGGTCCGGCATGGAAGCGACGAAGGCGATGGAAGCCGTGCTGTTTGAAACGGTCGGCGAGGCATAAGATGCCAACGACTCCTTTCTCCTCGACACATCCCGTCGTCCTGATCGGCGCCGGAAACATGGGTGGGGCGATGCTCTCCGGCTGGCTGAAAAGCGGCGTTCCGGGCTCGGCCGTCATTGTCGTCGATCCCGGCCCGTCGCCGGCGATGCTGGCGGCGATCAACGAGGCCGGCGCGACCCATCTGACTGCGCTTCCCATGGATTTGAAGGCAAGCGTGCTGTTCCTGGCGGTCAAGCCGCAGGTGATGGAAACTGTGCTACCCGCGGTGAAAAGTGCGGTCGGGTCGGGCACGGTCGTCGTCTCGGTCGCAGCCGGCAAGACGCTCGGTTTCCTCGAGAGACATCTCGGCAAGGCCGCCATGGTGCGCGCCATGCCGAACACGCCGGCCATGGTCGGGCGCGGCATCACCGGCGCCTTTGCCAATTCAGGGGTCAGCGATCAGCAGCGCAAACGCGTCCATTCTCTTCTGCGCGTCTCGGGCCCGGTCGAATGGGTGCCGGCGGAAGCCGATATCGATGCCGTGACGGCGCTTTCGGGCAGCGGTCCGGCCTACGTATTCCATCTCGTCGAATGTATGGCGGAGGCAGGCCGCAAACTCGGTCTGCAGGCGGACCTCGCCATGCGTCTCGCGCGGGAAACAGTCGCGGGGGCTGGTGAACTCATGCACCAGTCCCCCGACGACGCTTCGCGGCTGCGAGAGAACGTGACTTCTCCCGGCGGCACAACGGCGGCGGCGCTCGCCGTGCTGATGGCCGAGAATGGCATGCAGCCTCTGTTCGACGCAGCCCTTGCGGCGGCGCGCAAGCGGGCCGAGGAACTGGCCGGCTGACGGAGACCATATGGCAGAAGAGATCAACTACGCCGATTTCGAGCGGGTCGACATTCGTGTCGGCACGATCATCGAGGCCAGTCCCTTTCCGGAAGCGCGCAAGCCGGCAATCAAGCTGGTGATCGATTTCGGCCCGGAGATCGGCGTTAAAAAATCCTCGGCACAGATCACCGTGCATTATACGCCGGAAAGCCTGCTGGGCCGGCAAGTGCTCGGCGTCGTCAATTTCCCGCCGCGCCAGATCGGGCCGTTCCGCTCGGAAGTGCTGACGCTGGGATTCGAAGACGAGAACGGCGCGATCGTGCTTGCTGCGGTCGAACAGCCGGTGCCAAACGGCCGAAAGATGATGTGAGCGCGAGCTCACACTTAAAGCGCGTCGCGTCGAATCGGATTCATGCGATCCGCTTTAAGTCTTTATGCAAGTCGTTATCCCAAAACCGCTGCGCATTTTTGTCGACATGCATTAGATCAGGGTGATTTTAGGCCTGATCGGCCTAAAATCACCCAGATCTAAATCAAAGAAATAGAGCATGATGTCGTCCGAAAACCGCGCACACTTTTCGGCATCATGCTCTAGTTGTTCGGGGCTTCGCCCGATGCGCCGGCATCGGATCCTCCACGAGATCTGATTTCCTGCAGAAATGGATTGCTTCGCCGCTCGTCGCCGATGCGGCTGCCCGGGCCGTGGCCGCAAATGAATCCGACCTCATCGCCGAGCGGCAATACCTTGTCGCGGATCGAATCGAGAAGCTGCTGATGATCGCCGCCGGGCAGGTCGGTGCGACCGATCGAGCCGTTGAAGAGGACATCGCCGAGATGGGCGAAATTCTGCGCACGGTTGAAATAGATGACGTGGCCGGGGGCATGGCCGGGTGTGTGATAGACCTCGAATTCATGGGCGCCGAAAGAGATCTTGTCGCCATCCTTCAGCCAGCGGTCGGGCACGACGTTACGCAATCCTGATATACCGTATTTCGCGGCCTGGGTCTCGATCCGCTGCAGCAGCGGCAGGTCGTCCTGATGCGGGCCGACCACGTCGATGCCGAGAGCTTCCTTCAGTTCGCGGGCACCGCCGGCATGGTCGAGATGGCCGTGCGTCAGCCAGATTTCCTTGATGGTCAGGCCGTTCTGGGCAATCGCCTGCAGAATGAGCGGCACGTCGCCGCCGGGATCGACGACGACGCCTTCCTTGGTATCGGGATCGAAGAAGATCGTGCAATTCTGCTGGAAGGGTGTCACCGGAATGATGCCGGCCTGGAGCATGCCCATAAGTGCCTCGCTTGGTGTCTCTACTGCGTGGGGTATAGTCCGAAACCGTGGCAAGGGCAGCCGGAATCTTCCGCCATTGCGGTCCGCCTCACGGCAAAACGACGGACTGCAACAAGAATTTACGCCCCTCTCCGCCATCGTAATAGAGCGGAAAAATTGAATTTTGTTCAATTCTTCGAAGCACTTGGATGAAATCCCCCATAAGCCGCATTTCGCTCGGCGGAGCGCATGGGAACATCGTGGAACCCCGCGCGTTGTCAGCCCATCGAAACCAAGGAGACGCTCACATGACCTTGAAGAGAAACATTCTGTTGGCTGGAGCCGTGCTCCTGGCGAGCGGCGGTGTCGCGCAGGCTGAGATGATAGCGACGACGGTCAACGATCTCAACGTCCGCGCCGGTCCGGGTCCGCAATATCCGGCAGTCGGCCTTGCTACCCGCGGCTCGACAGCGGTCCTCGACGGCTGCATCGAAGGCAGCCGCTGGTGCCGTGTCGACGTCAACGGCATGCGCGGTTGGGTCTATGCCGATTATCTGCAGGTCGATCAAGGCGGCAGTCCTGTCATCGTCGAGCAGCACCGTGCCGAGATCGGCGTACCCAGCGTGACTTATGAGTCGACCGCGAGTGTCGTGCCGGCCGAGCCACAGCCGGCACCTGGCGACGAGTTGCTCGGCCCCGTCGGAGCGGTCGAGACCATCACCCCGCCGGAGACGGTCCGCACTTATATCGAAACCAATCCGGGCCAGACGGTGCAGCTCGGCGGCGATGTCGTCGTCGGCGCTGAGGTGCCTGACGATGTCACCTTCCAGACGATTCCCGATTACGAGTACCGCTATGTCAGGATCAACGATCGGCCGGTGCTGGTCGATCCCGATACACGCCGGATCGTCTACGTCTATCAATGACGTGATCGACAGAAACTGAGGCGAGGCGGACGTCGGACCGCCTCGTTCCGGGGCGCTTCTTCCTGCCTTAATCCCGCATCGGTTGATTTTTCTTAATGCTTTCCTCCAAAATATGATAAAATACTAATATGCTGAAGGTTCGGCATGAATCGGCGATCGGGGAGATCGCCAGAGGAGGAAATCATGGAAGCGCTACTTCCGCTCATCACGCAATTGATTGCCGGTGCAATCGGCGGCAATGCCGCGAGCGCCGCTTTGAAGCAGCAAGCGATCAATGTCGTCGCCCGGACGATCGCAGGCGCAATCGGCGGCGTCGCCGGCGGTATGCTGCTCAGCATGGTCGGCGGCGAAGCGGCCATGACCGGGCTGATCGCCGACGGCATCGGCGGCCTGATCGGCGGCGGCATTCTCTCGACGCTCGCCGGACTGGTCATGGCACGGGCGCATAGATAAAAGGCCCGACGGGTCGGTGCTACAGCGCCGCGCGTTTTTTGAGACGCGCAAAGGACGCTGTAGCACTTTAAATTGCTGCAAAATTCCAGCCTTAAATCGATTCCGATTTAAGGAATTATGCAGTAGCCGGACCGATTGCGTGACGGCCTTATTCGGCGGCGATCGCCGCCGGATAGGCTTCCTTCATGTCGTTGTTCATCGAGCATCATGGCATCGGCGTAGCCCTTGGCTTCGGCGGCGTGCTTGGAAATGGTGCAAATCATGTAGAGACCGGCAGCCTTGGAGGCGCAGGGCGCCGTCTTCGGATCGGGACGGTGATTCGGCGATATCGAGGCGAACGCCCTTCAGCTTTTCGGTCGGGTTGAAATAGCTGTTCCATTGCCCGATGGCGATGGCGACGTTGATGCGTGGATCTTGGCGTCTTTCCCGGGCGACGAACTCGCCGTTGAACCAGATTTCGCCGTCCAGCTGGTCGAAAGGAACTGAAGCCCTCCCTAAACTCCTCCGGTGCTTGAGCGCCATGCCTGTTGATTGTTGTCCCCATTACGTTTTATCCACAGACGCAAGGGGAAATCGCCTATTGCGTCGGAGTGCCGGACGGGCCTTGGTTTCCAGGAAAATGCGAGACCGTGCGGCGCTCGCGCAGAGTTCGGGAAAGTTAGCAGCGACGCAAATTTATCTCAGTAAAGATGACAGAGAGAAGGAAGTGCCGAGTGTCACGACAGACCGGCCCGAAAGCAAGCAAGCCAGAGCCGCTGGCCACGCCGATGGAAGATACGGGGATTATCGATTTCGAGATCATCGAGCTGTTCTTCTTCGCCTATCGCGATTTCGTTTCCGATCCTGACGCCATCCTCGAAAAGAGCGGCTTCGGCCGGGCGCACCATCGCGTCGTGCATTTCGTCAACCGCAACCCCGGCATGACGGTAGCCGATCTTCTCGATACCTTAAAGATCACCAAGCAGAGCCTCGCAAGGGTGCTGAAACAGCTGATCGATTCAGGCTATATTCGCCAGGTGGCCGGCCCCGAGGATCGGCGGCAGCGCAAGCTTTATCCGACGAAATCGGGACGAGAGCTGGCGCTTGCCCTTGCTGAGCCGCAATCGCGCCGCATTGAGCGGGCATTCGAAGGGGCTTCTGCGGAGGTGCGGGAGGGCGTAAAAGCTTTCCTCAGCGGAATGCGGGATAGACAGAGGGCGGATTGAATGGCGGTCAAGACAGGTATTTCCGACGATGCGGCGCATTTGCTGGTGGTCGATGACGACTCCCGCATCCGCGCGCTGCTCAATCGTTATCTCGCCGAGAACGGCTTCCGCGTTACTGTCGCCGCCGACGGCGCCGAGGCGCAGCGCAAGCTCACCGGTCTGGATTTCGACCTCATCATCATGGACGTGATGATGCCCGGCGAATCCGGAATCGATGTCACCCGCGGGCTTCGCGCCATCAAGAACGTCCCGATCATCATGCTGACGGCGCTGGCGGAATCGGGCAACCGCATCGAAGGCCTCGAAGCCGGCGCCGACGACTATCTCTCCAAACCCTTCGATCCGCGCGAGCTGGTGCTGCGCATCAACAATATCCTGCGCCGCAACGCCAACGGCGAGGGGCTGAAGATCGAACAGGTTATGTTTGGGCCTTACACTTTCTCCTTGACCCGCAAGGAGCTGAAGAAAGCCAGCGAGGTGATCCGGCTCACCGACCGCGAGCAGGAGATCATGCTGCTCTTTGCACGGCGTGCCGGCGACACGATCCCCCGCCATGAACTGATCGGCAACGACACCGAAGTCGGCGAACGGACGATCGACGTGCAGATCAACCGGCTGCGGCGTAAGATCGAGGATGATCCCGCCAATCCCGTCTGGCTGCAGACCGTGCGCGGTATCGGATACAGGCTGAGCATCGACTAACTCAAGGTTCGGGACCGGCGCTGATGGTGACGATCGACAGCTTGCGGCGGGAAGACCGCACTTCTGCGCCGGGCTGGCGCTGGGTCGTCCGCTGGCTGCGCCGCCGGCTGCCGACCGGACTTTACGCGCGCTCGTTGCTGATCATCATCATTCCGATGGTGCTCTTGCAATCCGTCGTCGCCGCCGTCTTCATGGAGCGCCACTGGCAAATGGTGACGGAGCGGCTGTCGCTTGCCGTCACCCGTGACATCGCCGCGATCATCGAGATCATCGAGACCTATCCGCAAAATTCGGATTATAGCGAGATCATCCGTATCGCCCGCGACCAGCTCAGCCTGCAGATCTCGATCGAGCCGGACGGCGACCTGCCGCCACCGCGCGTCAAGCCGTTCTTCTCGATCCTCGACGGCATCCTCAGCGACGAGATCACCGACGAGATTCACCGGCCCTTCTGGATCGACACGGTCGGCAACTCGAACCTCGTCGAGATCCGCATCAAACTCGACAACAAGATCCTGCGGGTGCTGACCAAGCGCAGCCAGACCTATGCGTCGAACACCCATATCTTCATCGTCTGGATGGTCGGCACCTCACTGGTGCTGATCGGCATCTCGATCCTCTTCCTGCGCGGGCAGATCCGGCCGATCCTCACCTTGGCGCGAGCGGCTGAAAGTTTCGGCAAGGGGCAGAAGCCTGATGATTTCTATCCGCGCGGCGCCGACGAGGTCAGGCGTGCCGGTCTTGCATTCATCCTGATGCGCGAGCGAATCGAACGGCAGATCGAGCAGCGCACCGCGATGCTCTCCGGTGTCAGCCATGATCTGCGCACCATCCTCACCCGCTTCAAACTGCAATTGGCGCTCGCCGGCGACAATCCCGACCTGCATGGTCTGAATGACGACGTCAACGACATGCAGACCATGCTGGAAGCCTATATGGCCTTTGCGCGCGGCGAGGTCGAAGAGGATGTCGGCGAACTCAAACTCAGCGAGATCTTTGCGAAGCTGGAATCCGATTTCGCCCTGCATGGTAAAAAATTCAGCTATTCCATCGAAGGCGATGACGACATATCCGTCCGGCCGAACGCCTTCATGCGTCTCGTCACCAACCTGGCCTCGAACGCGCGTCGTTACGCGGATAGGCTCGACATCGAGGCCAAGCATAATGCCAAATGGCTGACCGTCATCTTCGACGATGACGGGCCGGGCATTCCGGAAAAGAATCGCGAGGACGTGTTCAAGCCATTCTTCCGGCTGGATACGGCGCGCAATCTCGATGCGTCGGGCACCGGCCTCGGCCTTGCGATCGCCCGAGACATCGCCCGCAGCCATGGCGGCAACGTCACGCTCGGCGACAGCCCGCTCGGTGGACTGAGGGCAACGGTCCGCATTCCGGCCTAAACATGTCGCGCAAAACTGTGCAGCGGTTTGAAAGATCGCGACGCGCTTCAGGCACGGGCCGCCGTCAGCTTCACGGCTTTGCGTGCATCGAAATCGTCCAGGTGTTCGACGATCCAGCGCCAGAGCGCGGCGACTTGCATGAGAAGGTCGCGTCCGAGCGGCGTCAACTCATATTCGACGCGCGGCGGCACTTCGGGATAGAGTGTGCGGATGATGAGGCCATCTCTTTCGAGGGTGCGCAGCGTCTGCGTCAGCACTTTCTGGCTGATGCCCTCGACCCTCTCCATAAGGCGCGAGAAGCGCAGGGGTGCGCCGGCATCGGAGAGCACATGCAGGATGCGCAGCGGCCATTTCGCCGCCGCCCGTTCGATCAGTTCGCGGGCCCGCGCATCCTGCTCGTCGGTCATGCTGCTGCAGAAATCGAACATGTCGCTGCTCACGTCAGTTACCTCAAGGTGTGTATAGATCGTATGGGTACCTTCTTTCAATCGGATACAGTAGACCATACATGGGCCGGGAACCACAGAAGGAGGGTTTCCGATGCCCAGGGTCTGGTTGATAACAGGGAGTTCGCGCGGTCTCGGCCGGGCGCTGGCGGAGGCGGTTCTGGCCTCCGGCGACAATCTGGTGGCGACGGCGCGCGATCCCGGCCAGCTTGCCGATCTTTACGAGCAGTATGGCGATCAGGTGCTGACGCTGGCGCTTGACGTGACTGACGATGCGGCGGCAGCGGCGGCAATCGAGGCGAGTGTGAAGCGGTTCGGGCGCATCGACGTGCTTGTCAACAATGCCGGCTACGGCAATGTGGGCTCGATCGAGGATACTAGCCTTGCCGATTTTCGCGCCCAGATCGAGACCAACCTGTTCGGCACGATCATCATGACCAAGGCAGTTATCGCCCTGATGCGCGGGCAGGGAGCGGGGCACATCATCCAGTTCTCATCCGTCGGCGGCCGGATCGGACCTGCCGGGCGCGGCGCCTATTCGGCGGCGAAATTCGGTGTTGAGGGCTTTTCCGAGGTGCTGGCGAAGGAGGTAGCGCCATTCGGGATCAAGGTGACGGTGATCGAGCCCGGCGGCTTCAGGACCGATTTCGCCGGCTCCTCGACGGTGCTTGCCGAAGGGCGGCAGGACTATGCAGAGACGGTCGGCGTTACGGCGCGCTTCCAGCATGCGTACAACGGCCGCCAACCCGGCGATCCCGCCAAAGCGGCTGCGGTCGTCATCCACATTGCCGGTCTCGACGAGCCGCCGCTCAGGCTGCTGCTCGGCAGCGATGCCGTGCGCAATGTCGAGAAAGCGGATGCGGCGCGTATCGAGGCCGATCGTGAATGGCGCGCCGTCAGCGTCTCGACCGATTTTGAGCCGGATGCCGAGGCAGGACCGATGCCTTGGGAAAAGGAGGCCGGTTGACGAGGCAAAAAACAAAAGCGCCGCTGAGAAGCGGCGCTTTGTAGCAGGGATTGTCGTGCAATCAGCCGGCGGTGCAGAAGTGGCTGCGGCCGTCATTGCCGATATAGGTGCCACTGCGCGGATCAAAGGAGCGGTAGCGGTAAGAGCAGTAGCGCTCCCATTGCGGCGACCAGGGTTCTACCGCCGTGCGAACCGGCGCATAGTATCGCGGCTGCTCGACATATTGCGGCTGCTCGACATAAACACGACGCGGGGCGCGATAGACCGGAGCGGGCTCGTAGTAATCAGGCTCATAGGCCGGATCGATGTAGCGGCGCTCTTCGTAAGCCGGACCGTTATTGGCATTGGCGATGGCAGAGCCGACGATCAGGCCGGTGGCCAGCCCAACGGCGCCGCCGACCCACGCATCGTTGTTGCCGTGATGATTATCGTGGCGCCAGTGGCGGTCACCGGCCGACGCTTCACCAATGGCGGAAAGCGTGAGTGCAGCAGCGGTTGCCGTCAGCAGAAGGGTCTTGGCGAGCCTGTTCATAAGTGTAAATCCTAATCCCGGGAACCGAAAGCCGGTCCCTTTCTCGATGGTCACAGTCGTACAGATTTGTAGCTGAACGAAGGCTGAACGACAAAACCCGGCATTGCTGCCGGGCTTCAACTCGAACTCGCCAGCCTTGTTAAGGGTTCAGCCCGCAATCTGCAGATTGACGGCCTTCGGGCCCTTGCCGCGGCGATCCGGCTCCGTGTCGAAGCTTACCTTCTGGTTTTCCGTCAGACCGGCCAGGCCAGAGGCCTGAACGGCAGAAATGTGAACGAAGATATCAGCGCCGCCCCGGTCCGGCTTGATGAAGCCGAAGCCTTTGTCGGTATTGAAGAATTTTACAGTGCCAGTCTCTGCCATGCGTCAGGTCCTTTTCTCTCTGCCCGCCATCCACACGGGCAGCATCATAGCATTGCCCCCTTGCGGGAGGTGTTGGCAGGCAATTCTTGAAATTTGAGAAAAAGGTCCCCTCTACCTCGGCCTGTTCCAGGTAGGAGTTTCTCCCGCCATTTTCGGAACCGGCTGACCGGAATATTAGCGTTCCCGGCGCGCAAATACTTAAGGACTTCCCATGCTCGCAAAATGCCCGAACGCGCTGAGAGTGCTGCGTTTAAAGGATTTTGGCAAGCAAAAGTTTTTTAACGTGTCGTTCCGGGCACACCCCTGTCGATCTCCAATTTGCGCAAAAACGCAAAATTTCCTTCGTCGACAGGGAATGATTAACGTTTTATATCGTCGGCAATATAAGTTCCGAGCAGATTTTCCCAAAAATGCAACGCCAACGCGTCTCCCGCATCGGATAATTTTTTTTCCGATGGGTGACTCGCCCATATCTGGACGGGTGATCACGCGGCTGGCAGGCGCCGCCGGGTGAACCCGGGCACAAGCTCGACCACAAGCATAGCGATAAACATTAGCGCGCAACCTGCATAACCTGTTGCCGGCATCGTTTCGCCGAGCAGCAGGGCTGCAAGTGAGGCACCGAAGAGCGCTTCGGAAGAAAGAAAGATCGCTGCCTGCGAGGGCGTCGTGTAGCGCTGGCCGATCACCTGCAGCACGAAAGCCACGCCGGAGGAGAAGATACCGACATAAAGGATCTCCGGCGCCGCGGCCTGTATCGCCGAAAGGCTGACCGGTTCGACGGCTGCGGCAACGGCCAGCGCACAGACGGCGGTGACGGCGAATTGCACGGCGGAGAGCGCGAGCGGCCTTCCGGTCTCCGAAACGGTCGTGCCGGCAAGGGTGATCTGGATCGCCCAGAAGACGGCGCAGACGACGGTCAGCAGATCGCCGGGCGCCATCGCCGAGAGATGGCCGCCGGACAGAAGGTAGATGCCGGTGATCGCGATCAGCGCGCCCGGCCAGATGATCCAATGCGGAGCACGGCGCAGGAAGAACACGGCGATCAGCGGCACGAAAACGACGTAGAGGCCGGTGATGAAGCTGGAATTCGTCACCGTCGTCGTCTGCAGTCCGACCTGCTGCGTGGCTGCACCGCCGAAAAGGGCAAGGCCGATCAGGATGTAGAGCTTGGCATGGCGCGCGCTTGTCTTCTCCGTTGCCTTGCGCGCTTCGAAAAGGACAAAAGGCAGCACGGCCAGGGTGGCGACGGCAAAGCGCAGGCCGATGAACCAGAAGGGGCCGATCGCCTTCATCGCCGTCGACTGCGCGACGAAGCCGCCGCCCCAGATGGCGGCTGCAAGCAATAGGAGGAGGTTCGCCTGAACGCGCGTCATGTCGTCCTCAATGGGGAAGGGAGATGTGCCCAAGCGGTTAGCAGTTGCGTTTCCTTGCGGCAAGGGTGAAGACTTCGTGTCGGTTGACGGAGATGAATGCATGCGACACGAGGAACGGAAGCCGGCCGGCGATGCGGCGGCGCCTAGTACGGCAGGTTATTCCGGCACGCCGCTTGTCAGGAAACTCGGCCTTGCACACGGGCAGACCGCCGCTCTTCTCGGCATTCCGGAAACGATCGGTGACATCTATGGCTTCGACGGTTTTGCTTCGGTCGTCCGCGTGCTTCCCGAGACGCCTCAGCGTGCGTTTGACTATGTGCATCTGTTTACGACCGAACGGCCGGCGCTGGAGGCTGTTGCGCCAGCGCTTTTCCGTGTCTTGAGGCGGGACGGCATGGTCTGGATATCCTGGCCGAAGAAGAGTTCACGCGTGCCGACTGACATCACGGAGGACGTAGTGCGGGCGGTTCTGCTCCCAACCGGTCTGGTCGACGTCAAGGTCTGCGCCGTCGACGAGATCTGGTCCGGGCTGAAGTTCGTCATCCGCAAGGAGCTGCGCGGCGCGTTGTGATCGCTCAGCCGTTACGGGCTTGCGCTCTTGAGACCCTGAGCAGCGCGCCGTTATCCTCGTCCGTCACCATCAGCAGCGCACCGTCGGGTGCGATGACAACGTCGCGGATGCGGCCGTATTCGCCCTCGAACAGGCGCTCTTCGGCAACAAAGGCGCCGCTATCGTCACGCTGCATGCGCGAGAGCAGCTGGAACTTCAGCGCCGCGACGAGGAAATTGCCGTCCCATTCCGGGAACATGGCGCCGCGATAGACGGCGAGCGCGCCGGGCGCAATTGAAGGATCCCAATAATGCAGCGGCTGTTCCAGCCCTTCCTTGGCGGTGCCTTCGCCGATTTCGGCGCCCGAATAGTCGCGGCCATAGGTGATGATCGGCCAGCCGTAATTCTTGCCGGCCTCGGGCTGGTTGATCTCGTCGCCGCCGCGCGCGCCGTGCTCTGCGGTATAGAGCTTGCCATCCTTGGCGTCGAAGGTGATGCCCTGCGGGTTGCGGTGGCCTTTCGACCAGATTTCCGGCAGCGCCTTGCCGCCGTCTTTGAACGGATTATCGGCAGGGATGCTGCCGTCGGCATTGATGTGGATGATCGAGCCGGCATCGTCTTGCCAGTCTTGCGAGCGGTCGCGGTCGCCACGGTCGCCGACGCTGATGAACAGCGAACCGTCGCGGGCAATCGCGATGCGCGAACCGTACTGGATGTTGCCTGGCGTGAAGCGCCGCATGGTGAAAACAGGCGTCACGGCATGGAGCGTCTTTTCGTCAGTTGAAAGCGTGGCGCTGAAGGCCTCGGTGCCGGAGCCCTGGCTGTTGGCGATGGCGGCGGTGAAATAGAGTTTTCTGGATGTCGCAAAGTCCGGAGCGAGCGCCACATCCATCAGGCCTCCCTGACCACGGGCGCTGACCTTGGGCACGCCGCCGATCGGGCCTGAAACCTTGCCGTCGCGGACGATGCGCATGCGGCCAGGCCGCTCGGTCACGAGATAGGCCCCGTCGGGCAAGACCTCGACCGCCCAGGGATGTTCGAGGTGGTCGGCGAGCTTGTCGATCCGCACTGCGAGATCCTGCGTCTTGATGGTGTCGGCTGCATCCGCCGATACGGTGCCGAACAGGACCAGCGCTGTGGCGAAATGGAGGGCGGATATTCTCTTCATCTTGCTTCCCTGTGGTCTCTCCAGGCTGAACGTGGAGCGGGCAGGGGATGGCTTCAACCCTCATTCGACCTGCAATAACGGCTTTGTGTTTACCGGTTGAACCGATCCCGTCGCCTGGTCATCGACCAATTCTGCCTCAAGGATGTAGCGCAGCGGCCCGCGTTCGGTGGCATTGAAGGGCCAGCAGGTGGTCAGCACCAGGCGGCGGCCATCGGAGGAGGGATCGATGCCGTTGGCATCCCACGGGGCGATGCGGCCTTCGCCGGCCTTGAAGGTCAATAGTTTGCCGTCGCGGCGAGTGACCTCGATCGTATCGCCGGGCCTTATATATTGCAGCCAGCGGAAGTGCGTGTCGCGATGGGCGGCGATGACGGAGGTGCCTTCCTCGCCTGGTTGCGGCGTATTGGCGAGCCAGGCCGGACCGAAGGCGAGAGCCTCGCCGGAGGCGCCGGAGAGCACGATCGCCTCCTTGCCGAGGCGCGGGGCGCGCACCTTGGCCTCGGTGGTAAAATCCGCCCAGGGCCAGGGTTTTGTTTCTTCGCCCCGCAATTCGGCAGCGAAGGCGCGTTTCAGCAGAACCTGGGAAAGCTCTGCCTTCACCTTCAGCAGGAAGCCGTCACCGATCAGCGCCAGGCCATAGAGGGCAAGGCCGGCGATGGCAAAGGCAATTGCTTTTTCGATCGAGGAAAGGCGCCAGAGGAAGAAACCCTTCTTGTGGCGCATCTTCGGTCGATCATAGGCCGTAGCGGCGGCCATGGCGAGTTCCAGATAGGTCGGAAGCGGCTCGAATTCGGCCGCTTCCTCATTCTGGCTTGCGGAGAGCCTAAAGACCATTTCGCTTGACCCCGACCGCAATAATGCCCTTGAGGCGTCGCCGCCACACGGCAAGCCCGCTTGCCGCCGTCAGCGCCACGAGCAGCATGGTCAGACCGCGGATGATCTGCTCGTCGGCGCGCGTCGCCGTCTGCGGCAGGTTCACGGTCGTGCTTTTTTGCGCGATCATGGTGGCCGCCTTGGCGGTCGGGGCTGCGGCCATCATGTTTGCGATCTCAGGCGACGCGGCGAGCTCCCGTGTTTCGGCCGCAGCCTGCACCGATCCGGGGTTTCCCGTCGGCGTAGCCGAGCCATGGCGCTCCGTGCCGCCAAGAGGAGCAGGGGTTTCGCCGAGGACCTTATCAAAGTCCCAACCTTCCGGCAGGTTGAGCGGCAGCTTGGTTGAGCCGAGTGGCTGGTCGACCGGACGAGACGGAGTGACGTCGACGGCAACCAGGCTGGTGACGCGAGAGACGAGATGATGGGCGAGCGCCACGGTCTCGATATCCTTGTCGAGCGCGGCCGGATCCTGACGTTCATAGGCGCGCGCCTCGAAATCGTCGATCTTGCGCCGCGCCCAGAGCTTGGAAATGCCGTTGCCGTTGGCGGCATTGGCGATATCCATTTCGACGCGCCACGGCTGGTCGCCTGTCTGGCCGATGATCTGCAGCTTGCCGGCGGGCTGATCGTGGGGCAGCTGCGCGGTCAGCACGACCGGCTCGCCGCTGTAGAGGTCCGGCATCGGGTTCGGCGTGATATCCTCGGCCTCGATGCCTTCGAAGGTGGCGGTGATATCGGTCATGGTTGGGTTCTGCAGCTTAGCGAAAAGCTCGCCCATGCGGCTTGCCACCTGATCGGTCGAGCCGATCGCCGTGAAGGTGCCGCGGCCGACTTCGGCGGCCTTGGTCATGAAATAGGTGTTCGGTGCCGAGCCGATGCCGACGGTGAAGACGCGGGCATCGGCTCGATTCGCGGTGATTTCCTCAAAAAGCTGCTGTTCGTTGCCGATCCCACCATCCGTCAGGAATACGACCTGGCGCAACGCTCCGCTTGCGACCGGTCCCTGGTTGCGCAGCGCAGCCTGCAAGGCAGGCAGCATTTCCGTGCCGCCGTCAGCGGTCAGGCCTCTGACATAGGCGATCGCCTTTTCGCGATTGTCAGGGGTGGCTGCGACGAGACCCTTGAAATAATCGGTCATCGTATCGTCGAAACGGATGACGTTGAAGCGGTCGTCTGGGTTCAGCTTGGCAATGGCAAGCGCCAGGCTCTGCCTTGCCTGCTCGATCGACGGGCCGGACATCGAGCCGGAATTGTCGATGACGAAGACCACCTCGCGTTTTGCCGGCGGCGCTGCCGTATCCGGGGCCGTGGGCGGAGTGACGAAGGCGAGCAGATAGGTCTTACCATCAATCACTTCGCGGAAGAGGCCGGCACTCGGCATCTTGCCAGGAGCGGCCTTCCAGGTGAGTTCAAAATCCTTATCGGCGGGAACGGTGTCCGCCTTCAGGCTGATCGTCCTCGCCTGGTCGCCGTCCTGGCTGATATCGACCGCGTGGAACGAGGATTTGACGTCGCCAAGCGCGAAGCCGGCTTTCAGGTTGACTGTCAGCGCGACTGGATTGATCTTGGCGTTCTCACGCGGATCAAGCAGGGAGGCTTCGATCTTGTCCCGGTTTTCCACGGGGTCGCGCGGCGTGGCAAAACCGGCGCCGTTGTTGAACTCGACGGTCTGGACGATCGGCGCCGGATTGTAGCGCGGGGCGACGACCATCGGGAAGCGCAGGGAGAACTCGCCGCCCGACTGGTGGATCGTCTGCTGGTATTCGATCTGGACGACGATGGTTTCGCCGGGACCGATATTGGCGACCTGGTTGGTGAAGATGTTCGGCCGCTGCTGTTCGAGCAACGCCGTCTTCTTGCCCTCGGCCTTGGCCTGCTCGTAGATCTCGCGGGCTTCCTGGCGCGGCTTGATCTGGCCTTCGATGAAGCGTTCGCCGATCTGCATTTTCAGCGCGTCGACGGCGGAACTATCCGGCAACGGGAAAACGTAGGTGCCTTCGACCCAACCCTGGCTCGGATTCTGGAAGCGCTGCGTCACCTTCACCCTGGCGATCGGGCCGGAGACATCGATGGCGACATCGGTCTTCAGCCGCGGCGCTTCGACATAGAAGCCCGGCTCCTTCGACGGAAAGAGCAGCGAGCCGCTGTTAACGTCGTTCGGCCGGACAAGAGCCGCGAGTTGGCCGGATGCCGGCTGTGCATCGGCGCGAGCGGCGGAGGCAAGCCCCAGCATCGCGGTGATGCAGGCGGCAAAAGCGGTGATGGCAACGAGACATGAAATGGAGATCCGACGCATGCGCATGCGCCTGATGGCAAACTCATCTTCCAGAAACATTGGCATACCCTCAATAACCAATTTCGGATGCCGGATGATGCGGCTTCGATCTCGGCGCGCTCGCGACGGAATTGCGGCGTGGCGCGGCATTTGTTGCGGCTTATTCATGGCAATGGCCGAATTCGACGATGCCACTGATTTCAGGGGATAAATCCGGACGACCTCAGAGATTGATTCAAGATCTGCGCATGGTGTTTCAACCACGTGACATAGGCCTCTACGAAGGGGGCGGCGTGCTAGACAGCCGGTGCGGCGAACCGATCAATAAGAATCATGCCACCATGACGCCTTTCCGCTTGAAATGCCGTCATACATTGGACATAGAGCTAACCGCAGAACTCCGGTCCCGGCTTTCTGCCCGTTTCAACCATTAGGACCGTTATCATGGCTTTCCTTGCCGATGCTCTTTCCCGTGTGAAGCCTTCAGCCACCATCGCCGTCTCCCAGAAAGCGCGCGAGCTGAAAGCAAAAGGACGTGACGTCATTGGTCTCGGCGCAGGTGAGCCGGATTTCGATACGCCCGATAATATCAAGACGGCCGCCATCGACGCGATCAACCGCGGCGAAACGAAGTACACGCCGGTCTCCGGCATTCCCGAGCTGCGCAAGGCGATCGCCGCCAAGTTCAAGCGCGAGAACGGCCTCGACTATTCCTGGGAGCAGACGATCGTCGGCACCGGCGGCAAGCAGATCCTTTTCAACGCCTTCATGGCAACGCTGAATCCCGGCGACGAAGTCGTCATCCCGGCGCCTTACTGGGTTTCTTATCCTGAGATGGTGGCGCTGTGCGGCGGCACGCCGGTTTTCGTTTCGGCTACCCAGGAGCATAACTTCAAGCTCCAGGCGGCCGATCTCGAAAAGGCGATCACGCCGAAGACCAAGTGGTTCATCTTCAACTCGCCGTCCAACCCGACGGGGGCGGCCTATACGCAGGACGAGCTGAAGGCGCTGACGGATGTGCTGATGAAGCATCCGCAGGTCTGGGTGCTGACCGACGACATGTACGAGCACCTGACCTATGGCGACTTCAAGTTCGTCACGCCTGTGGAAGTCGAGCCGAAGCTTTACGACCGCACGCTGACGATGAACGGCGTCTCCAAGGCCTATGCGATGACCGGCTGGCGCATCGGCTATGCGGCCGGTCCGATCCAGCTCATCAAGGCCATGGACATGATCCAGGGGCAGCAGACCTCGGGTGCGACGTCGATCGCCCAGTGGGCGGCTGTCGAAGCGCTGAACGGCACGCAGGACTTCATCCCTGAAAACAAGAAGATCTTCGAAGGCCGTCGCGATCTCGTCGTGTCGATGCTGAACCAGGCCAAGGGCATTGTCTGCCCGGTGCCGGAAGGCGCCTTCTATGTCTATCCGTCCTGCGCCGGCCTGATCGGCAAGACGGCGCCGTCGGGCAAGGTCATCGAGACGGACGAGGATTTCGTTTCCGAGCTTCTGGAAACGGAAGGTGTTGCCGTCGTTCACGGTTCGGCCTTCGGTCTTGGCCCGAACTTCCGCATCTCCTACGCGACTTCGGAAGAGCTGCTCGAGGAAGCCTGCCGCCGCATCCAGCGCTTCTGCGGCGCTTGCAAGTAAGCGGCTTACTGTAACGCCGATTGAGGGCCTGCCGGTGACGGCGGGCCTTTTTCAATTGCGCTGACATTGACGATGTAGCCGCATGTAGCTACATTTGACATCATGAAAACCGTCTCGATCCGCGATGCGAAGAACCGCCTGACCGAACTCGCCCGTGAGGTTGAGGAAGGTGAAACCATTGTCGTGACACGCAACGGCCGGCCGGTGTTCGATCTCGTGCCGCATCAAAAACGCGGCGGTTTGAACCTGGAGGCCGGCGAAGCCTATCTTCGTTCCAAGGGTATCACCCGCACGGAGATGTATATCGCCGACGACTTCGACGATCCTTTGCCGGAAGATTTTCTTCTCAAGCCGCTGCCGTGATCATGCGTCTGCTGCTTGACACGCACATGGTGATTGCAGTTGCCCAGAAGAAACTGGCGGAGCGTTTTCCGCGTGTCGAGCGGGTGCTTTCGGACGGTGCCGCCATCGGTTTCGTCAGCGTCGCCAGCCTCTGGGAAATTGCCATCAAGACAAGGCTTGGAAAATTGCAGCCCGGATTGCCCCTCGAGACCATTCCCGTTTATCTCGGGGAGACCGGGCTGACGATCCTGCCCATCGATATCGCGCACGTCATCACCGCCGCCAACCCCGAGCCGGAGACGCGCGATCCCTTCGATCGCTTGCTGCTTGCGCAATGCAAGGTCGAGGGGCTGCAGCTTGCGACAGTGGACCGGCTGCTCGTCGATCATCCATTGGCGCTGCGGCTCTAAGTTCACGTTCCGATTCAATATGTTCCTCATCTGAATCCGCTTTGCCTTGCAAGTCGTTGAAATCCGATTCAAAACGTGACGCAGAGCGACGGTCCGGCGGGTGATCTGCGGTTGCGGGTTGGCATCAAACCAACTAGATATCCGGCATCAAGTTTAAATTGCCGCTTCGGGGGGCTGGGATTTTGCAGCAGAGTGCCGTGATCGTCTGTTCGGATGTCAACATGCTGCCGGCCGCCTGCTGCACCCTGCTTTCGGTCAAGCGCAATCTCTCAGGTTCCACTGTTGAGTTCCTGCTTCTCGGCATCGACCTCAAGTCGAACGAGATCGCCGAGGTCGGAAATTTCGCGCGGCTGCACGACATGGCGATCAGGGTGCTGCCCTACAATACGCCGGATACGGCGCTGCAAGCGCGGGGTCGCTGGTCGGGGGCGACGCTGGCGCGGCTCTACATGGATCTGTACATTCCCGATCATGTCGAGCGGCTGCTCTATCTCGATGCCGATGTGCTTACGGTTGCGCCGGTCGACGATCTCTTCGCGATGGATCTGCAGGGCAAGGCGCTTGCTGCGGTTGACGACTATGTCATGGCCTTTCCCGAGAAGGCCGGGGCGCGGCAGCGCAAGATCGGCATGGGCCATGGCGGCCGCTACTTCAATGCCGGCGTACTGCTGTTCGACTGGTCCGTCTGCCGGGCGAGGGGGCTTTTCGCCAGGACCCGGGAAATCTTCGAGGAGCGGTCGCATCTGTTCGAGAACAATGACCAGGATGCGTTGAACGTCACGTTCGACCGCGACTGGCTGGTGCTCGATCCGCGCTGGAATACACAGACGGGCCTGCTGCCTTTCGTCGATCGGCCGGCCATCTTTCATTTCACCGGCCGGAAAAAGCCGTGGCAGGCCACCGTGCCCTGGGTGCACCGGCGGATGGCCAATCGTTATGCCGAAGATCTTCGCAACACACCCTGGGCGTCTTTCTGCAGGCAACCGTCGATGACGGACCGAGTGGCGGGCTTCCTCTCGCATGTGGGAAAGCAGATCGGCGGGCTGACGCGGCTTGCCCGGATGCGCGCCTATTTCAGCAACAGCTAGTCGGGCGGACCGCGTCGTCCTTGGAAAGTGCATGTGAGCCGATATGGAAGCAATCCCTAGCGATAACAAGGCTACGACCGCTCCGGACGGAGGCTTCAATTTCTTGACGCCGGAAGCGTGGAAGGCGCTGTTGTCGGGCTATTCCCATGTCGTGCTGGTCGCAAACAGCGAGGCGGTCGATCTCGAACGGCTGCGGAGCGAATTGCCGGAGACGGCGCTCTACGTCTTCTTCAACAAGGTCTATAAGGTGCTCGACGAACCCTTCGTCGGCCATTCCATGCTGGTTGCCCGCAGCGACGTGATGGGCGCCCATATCGTCCATCGGCGCGAAGCGGCGGATGTCTTGCGCTTCTTTGGCGGCGACGATTTCCTCGGCGTCGTCAACATCCGGGTCTCCGTCGAGGAAAATCTCAGCGAAAAGAGCTGCTTCGAAGGCGCTGAGGCCCGTCACCTTGATCTGACACAAATGCTCGCCGATCTCTATCCGATCGGCAAGATCGCGACGAGCGGCTTTGCGGTAGCGCTGTGGCTCGCCGATCTGCAGCTGCCGGGCAATATCCTGCTTGCCGGCTTTTCGGCGAAGCGGAGTGAGAAGTGGAAGGTCTTCGACGTGCACGATTGGACGTTCGAGCAGATCTTCCTGCGTCTCTTTGCGCGCATGGGGTCGATCTCCATGGTGGGCGGCGTCGATGCCAGCCCCTATTCGGCGCTCGCCAAACGGTTTCCTGAGGTGCCGCCGGTCGAGATCGCGATGACTGCGGCCGAGGTCTTGTCGGAGCGGCTCGACAATACGAACAGCCAGATCGACAGGCTGATGTCCGTCACCAAATTCATCCGCGCCGTCGACAATTTCTTTCGGCGGTTCAAACCGAAAACCCGCAAGCAGCGTTTTCTCGATAAGTCGAAGGGATGACTGTCGCAGGCCTTTGCTTACAGGCGTGGGTGGCCAAAAATGCTGTTTCCGATACCAATCAATTCATCTCTCTATACTGGCGATCGAGGTGGACAATGGAACAACAGAACGTCCGAATTTTCGTGGGATTCGATCCCAAGGAAGTGGTTGCCTACCACGTTCTCGTGCAGAGCATCATCGAGAAGTCGTCGATCCCGGTCGAGTTCTCGCCCATTGCGCTCTCCAATCTTGGCGGGATTTTCACCCGCCAGCGCAACGCGCTGCAATCCACGGAGTTCTCCTTCTCGCGTTTCCTGACGCCCTATCTGAGCGGTTACGAGGGCTGGAGCATCTTCATGGATTGCGACATGCTGATGCGTGCCGATATCGCCGAGCTTTGGGCATTGCGCGACGAGCGTTACGCCGTCATGTGCGTCAAACATGATTACCAGCCGAAGATCGACACCAAGTTCCTCGGGCAGGCGCAGACCAAGTACGAAAAGAAGAACTGGTCGAGCTTCATCCTCTTCAACAATGACGAATGCCGCGCACTGACGCCCGACTACGTCAATACCGCGACCGGGCTGCAACTGCATCAGTTCAAATGGCTGGAGAATGAAGAGCTCATCGGCGAATTGCCGGTGACGTGGAATTACCTCGTTAATGAATACGACTACCGCGAAGACGCCAAGAACGTCCATTTCACCGATGGCGGGCCGTATTTCGAGGAATACAAGAACGACGATTATGCCGAGGAATGGTTCGCAGCCCGCGAACGCCTGCTCTTCGCCCAACAGCCCGCCTAAACAGTCTGTTCTTTCCTTCCTCCGCGGGGCGGGAGCCTTCAGAGCCCCAGCGCCGTCAGCATGACGAAGGTGGCGAAGAGGATGAAATGCGTCATGCCCTCGATAGCGTTGGTCTCGCCGTCGTTGAGGTTGATCGCGGCGGCAATCAGCGTGACCGCCACCATCACCGTCTGCACCGGGGTCATCGCCATGATGAAGGGCTGGCCGGTATAGAGCGCGATCGCTTCCATCACGGGCACGGTCAAGATGACCGTCGACAGCGAGGCGCCCATGGCGATGTTGACCGTCGCCTGCATGCGGTTCCTGAGTGCCGCCCTTAATGCGGTCAGGATCTCGGGTGCGGCCGAAATCGCTGCGACGACCACGGCGGTCACGGCGATCGGCGCGCCGCTATCGCGCAGGCCTTCGGTCATGAAGGCCGCCATGAACTCCGCCAGCAGGCCGATAATGACGACGCCGATGAGAATGGTGGCGATCGAGATCGCGGCCGACTCGTCGTCGCCATGCTCGTCGGGACTTTCCTTCTTTCGTTCGGAGCGCGGGTAACTGTAGCTGAAGAAATAGCTGTGCTGGCCAACCTGCATGCGCAGGAAGAGGCCGTAAAGCGCGATCATCGCGGCGATGGTGAAGGCGGAATAATAGTGCCATTTGTCGCTGGGCACGAATTCCGGCACGATCATCGAGATGCCCATCGCGGTGAGGATCATCACGCCGTAGGTCTTGCCGGAATTGTCGTTATAGGGCTGTTCGCCGTGCTTGAGGCCGCCGAGCAGGGCGGCCAAGCCGAGAATGCCGTTGATATCGAGCATCAGGGCCGAATAGATCGTGTCGCGCACCAGCGTCGGCGAGCTTTCGCCACTCATCATGATGGCGAGGATGATGACTTCGACGGCAACGGCCGAGAGCGTCAGGATCATCGTGCCGTAGGGATCGCCGACCTTGACGGCGAGCAGCTCGGCATGATGGGCAACGCGGATCGAGGCGAGCACGATAGTGCCGACCAGGGCGGCGGCGGCAATCAGCGCGACGCCGCGCCCCATCTCGATCACTGCGTGTTCCAAGAGATAGGCGATCGCTGCAACGACAAGTGCGGCGACCAGAAACTTTTCCTCTTTAAGGCGTGACGCGATCCCCAAGCCTCTGCTCCTGTTCAGATTCATACATTTTATTTAAGTCCCTGATTTCGCCTATCAAGAAAGCCGCGGTCGAGTGCCATTTGCAGTCTTGGGCGTTTAATGGAATACTGAATGTCATCGGGGCCGGAAAGCAGATCGCGGCGTCCTCGAATTCTCGTCAAGCGGCCGCGATGATCCGGATCCTGTCCGGAAGCATGCGAATGCGCAACAAGAAGATGAGGAGACGGATGCATGATCAAGGTGGTCTACGAAGTCGTGCCGCATGACGGCGGCTGGGCCTACAGGCTGGGAGGTGTCTATTCCGAGGCATTCCCGACCCATGCCGAGGCGCTCGAAGCTGCACGCATTGTCGCGGCCGAACAGCAGGTCGGCGGCGATTCCGCCGAGATCAGTTGGCAGGACGAGAACGGCAAATGGCATGAGGAATATGCCGAGGGCGGCGATCGGCCGGAAACCGAGGTGGTGGACGGCTTGTGGAAGGACCGTACGGCCGAAGCCTCGCAAGGCATCTGAAGCTAACCATCGCCCGTCAATGCCCGCGCGACGATCGTATCGACGAATTCGCGCTTATGCGCAGTATAGCGGTCGCCGTCCATCCTGAATTCGACTGCCAGCCTGCGTTTGAGCGCGGCATAATCGGCCGCCGCTTGCGGATGCGCGATGAGATAATCCCGGAAAGCCAGCCTGTTTCGATGCGTGCCGTTGCCGGAAGGGCAAAGGTAGACCCGTTCCGCCGGCACCGAACCTCTGGATAAAAACGCCCAGACATCGTCGTCATAGCGGTTGCCGCGCGGCTCGTAGCCTTCGGCCAGAAGCACCCGTGTGGCGTCCTCGATATGCTCGAGGCCGGGAAGAACGATGTCGATGTCGATAAGCGGCTTGGCCATCATGCCCGGTATGGACGTGCTGCCGATGTGATCGATGGCGAGCGCCTGCGGCAGCAAGATTAGAAGCTTGCCGCGGATACGCTGAAAGGCTTGCGGCCATCGCGGATCGCAGGGCACGAGTTCAACCGCATGGTGCTTTGTCATTTGCATCCCGCCGGGGTGCGCGTCCGATAAGACGCGTTAAGGAGGCTCTATTGCTTCGAAATTTGCGCATGATTCTTTGCGAAAATCGATTCTGATTTTTGCGATTATGCGCTGGTCGAATATCGGAGATAGTCCTGAAGCCCCTTGACCAATACGTCAAAGGTAGCGCGGCAGCGCGGCGAAGACTTCAGGCTCTCATGCATCGCCACCCACGTGCCGAGCGGTAGGCTGAAGGCATCAGGCAGGATGTGAACCAGGTCGGGATTTTCGCGCGCGAGTCCTGTCTGGCAGATGCCGATGCCAACGCCGGCACGGATCGCCGAAAGCTGGGCGAGGTTGTTGTCGGAGCGGAAGGAGAATTCGATGCCAGGCACCGCATAGCGTTTCATCACCATACGGACATACGCCGTTTGCCGGTCGAAGCCGATGAGGCGGTGGTTTGCGAGGTCAGCCAGGGTTTGCGGAATGCCGTATCGTTCGAGATAGCGGCGATGGGCGTGAAAGCCGAGCGGGATATCGCCGATGCGGCGCACGACGAGTGCAGTCTGCTGCGGCTCGGCCATGCGCACGGCGATATCGGCCTCGCGGTTCACCAGGTCCTCGATCGTATCGGATGCCGAGAGCTCGATCTGCAATTCGGGATAGGTTTCCTGCAGCGGTCCGAGAATTCCGGGCAGCACTTCGACGGCGATGACCTCACTGGCGCTGATCCTGACCGTTCCAGCCACGCGCTCGCGCTGGCCGGATGCGGTGCGTAAAAGGGCGGCCGTGGTTGCCGCCAGCGTCTCGGCGTAAGGCCTCAGCGCCAGTGCGGCGTCGGTTGGCAGCAGCCCATTCGGCGAGCGGGTGAAGAGTTCGGCGCCGATCGCTAGTTCCAGTGCGTCGACATGGCGGCCTATGGTCGGCTGGGTCAGCCCCAGTTCGCGGGCGGCGGCCGACAGCGATCCCTGTTGGAGCACGGTCAGGAAACTGCGGTAGAAATCCCAGCTCGGTTCGGAGTTCATGTATTTTCGTATAGCAGATGCACTTCTTTCGTCAATTTCGTTTATCTCGCTCTGATGGCATGATCCTCTCATCCAATCGAAGGAGATGATTGTCATGAATAGCGAAATGAAAACGACGGCCCTCGTTCTCGGCGCCACCGGCGGTATCGGCGGCGCGGTTGCCCGCAGGCTGCTTGCGCGCGGCTGGCGCATCCGGGCGCTCAATCGTGATGCCGCCAAGGTGTCGAGGAACGAGCCAGCCTTCGACTGGATGCAGGGCGATGCGATGAATGCCGGCGACGTCCTGAAGGCGGCTGAAGGCGTCGGCCTTATCGTCCATGCCGTCAACCCACCCGGCTACCGCGACTGGGAAACGCTGGTGCTGCCGATGCTCGACAATACCATCGCCGCTGCTCGCGCCGTCGGCGCGCGAATCGTGCTGCCGGGCAACATCTATAATTTTGGTCCCGATGCCCTGCCGACGCCGACGGAAGAAAGCCCGCAGCATCCGACGACGAAGAAGGGGGCGATCCGCGTCGAAATGGAGGAGCGGCTGAAGGCGGCCTCGCAGTCCGGCGCCGGCGCCATCATCGTCAGGGCAGGGGATTTCTTCGGTCCAGGCACGACGGCCAACAGCTGGTTTTCGTCCGGTCTCGTGACCCCAGGCAAGCCCGTCGCCACGATCAGGAACCCGGGTCGGCGCGGCATCGGTCATCAATGGGCCTACCTGCCAGACATGGCGGAAACCATCGTCCAGCTCATCGAGCGGGCCGATCGGCTGCCGCCTTTCTCCGTCTATCATATGGAGGGCTTCTGGGATGCGGACGGCATGCAGATGGCCGAAGCAATCAAGCGCGTCGCCGGCGGCAAAGCAAAGATCGGCGGCTTTCCCTGGTGGATCGTGCCGCTGGCGGCGCCCTTCGTTCCGGTGATGCGGGAGATCAAGGAGATGCGCTATCTCTGGAAGCTGCCGGTGCGGATGCGGAACATCAGGCTTGTGGCCGAACTCGGCAAGGAGCCGCAGACGCCGATCGACGAAGCGGTCAGGACTTCGCTCGTGGCACTTGGCTGCCTGCCCGAATCGCACCATCAAGCCGCGGCAGACCTTATCGGGCACCCGTCGCAGAACGCGGGTTAGCTCTCGAGTTCGGCCAGCGCGATCCGGGCGACCGTCAGGGCGGTTTCTGCCTGCTGAATATTCGGATCACCGAGGAACCAGGCGGCGGAAAGGCCGGAATAGGCGGCGATCCATTGGAGCAGCCGCTTCGGTTCCAGCTTCGCTTCCGTTGAGACGATGTCGAGCTGGCGGCGGAAACGGGCAGGATCGGTGATCGTTGGCAGTTCTTCGTTGGCGAAGATATTGGCGAAATCGAAGCCGCGCTCGCCGTACAGCCGCTTCGGATCGATCGCCAGCCAGCCGCGCGCCTCGAAATCGAGAATGTTGCCGTGATGGATGTCGCCGTGGAGGATGGTGACATCACGCTGATCGGCAAGGAGGACGTTGGCGATCACCGAGCAATCGGCAAACGTGCCGCCATGCTTGCCCGCTGCCGGTTCCAGATCCCGAAACCAGCGGGTGAGAGGGATGGGATCGGGAAGTGGTTTTTCGCGCGGCGCATGCAGCCGTGCCGCCGTGCCGCAGAGGATGCGGCTTGCCTCATCGTCCTCGCCGTTCATTGCCATGGCAAGCAGCGAGCGTTTTCCCGTCGCCCGTTCCAGCAGCACAGCGTCGCCCTCATGGGCGTAGACATAGGCTGCGCCGTCACCGTCCCACCACTGCATCAGAAGAGCGCCGTATCGTTCGTCGATATCTGCCGCGACTTTCAGCATGGCGGGCTTATCCCGCCAGAGGACCGGGAGCAGGCGGCTTGAATGGGTGATGATGGGCTCGCCGTCTGATATTAGCGACCAGCGGTCAAGATAGGGAGCGAACATGGCGGCACCCTACAAAAACCCGTCGAAAATGGAAATCCCGCCTTTCGGCGGGATTCGCGTTCGCGTGTGAAAGCTTCAAGCGACCTTTTCGAGGATGGGATAGTCGATATAGCCCTTGCTGGTGCCGCCATAGAAGGTCGACTGGTCGGGCGTGTTGAGCGGCAGATTGTGTTCCAGGCGCTCGACGAGATCGGGATTGGCGATGAAGGGCTTACCGAAGGCGACGAGATCGGCGCGGCGGCTTTCGACAGCGTCGATCGCCAGATCGCGATCGTAGCCATTGTTGACCATCCAGTCGGCCTTGCCGCCGGCCTCTTCATAAGTCTGGCGCAGTGCCTTGTAATCGAAGGAGGGATTGTCGCCCTGCTTGTAGTCGCGGTCGCCGCCGGTCTGACCTTCGATGACATGGATATAAGCGAGATCGTATTTGGCCAGGCCTTCGACGACATGGGTGAAGGTCGCCTGCGGATTGGAATCGTAGCTTTCGCCTGACGGCGTCACCGGCGAGATCCGGATCGCCGTGCGGCCCGCGCCGATTTCCTTCACCACGGCATCGACGACTTCGAAGGTCAGGCGGGTGCGGTTTTCGATCGAGCCGCCATATGCATCAGTACGGTCATTGATACCGTCGCGGATGAACTGGTCGAGCAGGTAGCCGTTGGCGCCGTGGATCTCGACACCGTCGAAGCCGGCGTCGATCGCCGCACGGGCAGCCTTGCGGTAATCCTCGATGATGCCGGGGATTTCGGCGGTATCGAGCGCGCGCGGCTCGGAGGTGTCGGCAAAGCTGCCGGTGCCGTCGGCATTGACCAGATAGGTCTTGGCTTTGGCAATGCGATTGGTCGCGGAAACCGGCTTGCCGTCGTTCGGCTGCAGCGTCGTGTGCGAGATGCGGCCGACATGCCACATCTGGACGACGATCTTGCCACCGGCTGCGTGAACGGCGTCGGTGACGCGCTTCCAGCCGTCGAGAGCCTCTTTGCTGTAGAGACCAGGCACG
Source organism: Rhizobium sp. LARHSG275 (assembly GCF_052871115.1). NCBI lineage: Bacteria > Pseudomonadati > Pseudomonadota > Alphaproteobacteria > Hyphomicrobiales > Rhizobiaceae > Rhizobium > Rhizobium sp. LARHSG275. The sequence continues at coordinate 238,843 of NZ_JBIXJN010000008.1, forward strand.
TTGGCATATCCCTGGCCCTGATGGGTGATCGCGGTCGCTTCGGTGATGATCAGGCCTGCTGTGGCGCGCTGGCGGTAGTATTCGACGTTGAGGTCGTTAGGAACTGCGCCCGGCGAGCGGTTGCGGGTGAGCGGCGCCATGACGACGCGGTTCTTGACTGATATGTCGCCGACTTTCGTGGGTTCGAAAAGCTTGGCCATGTTGGTCCTTTCTTTTGCGGGAGGATCACTCGGCAGGGGCGAGGGCGGCCCGGCCCCTGGCGGAGAGATAGGTGAGCGCCGTCGCGCCGAGGCCGATCAGGGCCATCAAGGCTGCGGCGAGCGGAACGCGGGTGAGATCGAAGCCGGCGTCGATGACGAGGCCGCCCACCCAGGCGCCGAGCGCATTTCCGGTGTTGAAGGCGCCGATGTTGATCGTGGAGACGAGATTCGGCGCATCCTTGCCGTAGCCGACGACGCCGACCTGAAGCGCCGGCACGGCGGCAAAGCTTGCCATCGCCCAAAGGAAGAGGGTGATTTCGGCCGGGATGAAGAAGCGGCTCGTATAGCTGAAGGCGATCGAAGTGATGGCGACCGCGGCGAAGACGCCGGCAAGCGTTGCGCCGAGCCGCCAATCGGCAAGCTTGCCGCCGACGAGGTTGCCGATGGTCAGCCCGAGCCCGATCAGGAACAGCGTCCAGGTGACGCCTTCCGGTGACACGCCCGTGACGTCGCGCAGCAGCGGCGCGATGTAGGTGAAGAGTGCGAACATCGAGGCGGCGAAGAAAACGGTGGTGGAGAGCGCCAGCCACAGGCGGCCATTCCGCAGGGCTGCGATCTCACGCAGAATGCTGCCGTTTTCCTGCTGCTTATCCTTGGGCAGGATGACGATCAGGCCTGATATGGTGACGATGCCGATGACAGTGACGATGACAAAGGTGGAGCGCCAGCCATAGGCTTGGCCGATCGCGGTGCCGAGCGGCACGCCGAGAACATTGGCAAGCGTCAGGCCGGTAAACATCAGCGCGACGGCGCGGGCCTTTCGGTCTTCGGCAACGAGGCCGGCGGCGACCACCGAGCCGATGCCGAAGAAGGCGCCGTGGCAAAGTGCCGTCACGACACGGGCGATCATCAGCACCCAATAGTCGCTCGCCAGTGCGCAAAGCAGGTTGCCGGCGATGAAGAAGGCCATCAGCGCAATCAGGGCGGTGCGGCGCTTCAGCTTCGCGGTCGAAATCGCCATCACAGGTGCCCCGATCGCGACCGCAAGGGCATAACCGGTCACCAGCCATCCGGCCTGCGGGATGCTGACCGAGAGATCGGCGGCAACCTCCGGCAACAGACCCATGATGACGAATTCGGTGGTGCCTATCGCAAACGAGCTCAAGGCAAGAACGAGGAGGGCGAGAGGCATTCTAGAGGTCCTGCGTCAGCTGCTTGAGGAAGGCGGCGATGGTTTCTTCGTTGCGCTTGTAAAAGATCCACTGGCCGACGCGTTTGGTGGTGACGAGGCCGGCGCGATGCAGCGTGCCGAGATGGGCCGAGACCGTCGACTGCGACAGGCCGCAGCGCTCGAACTGGCTGGCGCAGACGCCCATTTCAAAAGGATGCTCCTGCGAGGGGAAATGCTCCTCGGGATTTTTCAGCCAGTTCAGAATGTCCATCCGGGTGGGATGGGCGAGCGCCTTGATAATTTCGTCTTTATCCATCGTGGTTCGCCGAATTATAAATCGTTTCTGATCGATATATCGATCGTCTGACTTCGATATGCAAATCACGGAGGCGTGAGGCGATGGGTTTTATTGAATGAGCAAATTTTGGGCAAAAAAAGAGGGCCACTGGAAAACCAGGGCCCTTATAATTGTGAAGGTCAAAAAACCTCCAGAGGGGAACAGCTAATGCGGTGGTACTGGGAGAGAAACCACAAGGTGCATCAGCTAAGGTGGATATGGTGCTTCCTTGGGCAGGTTTCAATGCTTTTTTGTGCATGTCTGCTATGCGCCGCACAAATTTTTTGCGGTGCGGCATTTCGTTGAGGAAGAAAGGCAAAAAAAGAGGGCCACTGGAAAACCAGGGCCCTTATAAGTGTGAAGGTCAAAAACCTCCAGAGGGGAACAGCTAATGCGGTGGAACTGGGAGGAAAAGCCACCATGTGCATCAGCTATGTGCGATATGGTGGTTTAATGGGCAAACGGCAACCCTCATTTGTGCATGCCAGTCATGCGTGTTCTGCATAGTCGGCAATTCTTCAATAAAACCAAGCTTAAAAGTTCCAGTTTCTGGCCTTGCTGACGATGAAATCGCGGAAGGCCTTCAGCTTGGCGGCGTTCTTGATCTCGTCGGGATAGCAGAAATACGTGTCGAAGGAAGGGACGTCGGCGTTGATCGCCAGTTGAATCAGGCCTGGGTCGCGGCCGACGATGTAATCCGGCAGGCAGGCGACGCCGATGCCGAGCAGGGCAGCGCGTTTGATCGAGGTCTGGCTGTTGATCTGCAGATGCGGAATACGCTTGTTGTCGGACGAGCGACCGGCGACCTCAAGCCAGTTGACGTCGAGCAGGTAGCTTGGCGCCGGCTCGCCGAAGGTGATGATGCGGTGACTGTCGAGATCCTCGACCTTTTGCGGCTCGCCATGACGATTGATGTAGGACGGGGCCGCATAGACGTGCATGTGCACGGTGAAGAGTTTGCGCTGGATGAGGTCGGATTGCTGCGGCTGGCGCAGGCGGATGGCGCAGTCGGCATGACGCATGTTCACATCCACTTCCTCGTTGTCGAGGATCAGCTGGATCTGCACATCGGGATAAAGCTGCAGGAATTCCTGGATCTTGTCGGTCAGCCAGCCCTGGCCGAGGCCGACCGTCGTCGTGACGCGCAGCTTGCCGGATGGCGTCTCGGTCGTCTCGGTGAGCTGCATCTTCACGGTTTCGAGCTTCAGCAGCACGTCATGGGCGGTGCGGTAAAGCAACTCGCCCTGTTCCGTCAGAATCAGGCCGCGTGCATGGCGGTGAAACAGCTTGGTGCCGACATCCTGCTCCAGGGCGCTGACCTGGCGGCTGATGGCGGATTGGGACAGATGCAGTTTATCCGCCGCATGCGTGAACGAACCCGCCTCGGCAGCTGCGTGAAAAATACGCAGCTTGTCCCAATCCAATGGCATTCCCCCACCCCTCATGCCGATCTTACTCCGCGGCCACGGCGACGGGCATGTGGCCCGTCAAGTATCGCTCGGCTTCAAGTGCAGCCATGCACCCCAAGCCGGCGGCAGTGATCGCCTGGCGGAATGTGTCATCCGTCACGTCGCCCGCTGCATAGACCCCCTCCAGGCTGGTCGCGGTCGAATCCGGCGCAGTCCAGAGATAACCATTGTCCTTCAGCTTCAGCTTGTCCTTGAAGAGCTCGGTTGCCGGCGCATGGCCGATCGCGACGAAGACGCCATCGATCGCCACTTCGGTGATCGTGCCGGTTCTGACATCGCGCAGGCTCGCGCCGGATACGGATTGCGGCATCGGCGGCTTGGCCGGCGTGCCGGTAATCTCGGCCACTTCGGTATTCCACAGCACCTTGACATTGTCCTTGGAGAACAGGCGTTCCTGCAGAATCTTCTCGGCTCGGAAGAAGTCGCGGCGGTGCACTAATGTCACCGACTTGGCGATGTTGGAGAGATAGAGCGCCTCCTCGACGGCGCTGTTGCCGCCGCCAACCACGATCACATCCTTGTTGCGATAGAAGAAACCGTCGCAGGTGGCGCAGGCCGAAACGCCAAAGCCCTGGAAATGCTGCTCGCTCTCGATGCCGAGCCATTTGGCCTTGGCGCCGGTGGCAATGATCAGCGTATCGGCGGTCCAGACCTGGCCGCTGTCGGTGCGGGCGACGAAAGGACGCTGGTTCATGTCGACTTCGGTCACGAGATCGTTGACGATCTCGGCGCCGACATGTTTTGCCTGCTGCAGCATCTGTTCCATCAACCAGGGACCTTGGATCGGATCGGCAAAGCCCGGATAGTTTTCGACATCAGTGGTGATCATCAGCTGGCCGCCCTGTTCGAGACCGGCGATCAAAACCGGTTTCAGCATGGCGCGCGCGGCATAGACCGCGGCAGTATAGCCTGCGGGTCCGGAACCGATGATGAGCACCTTGGTATGGCGGGCGGGCATGTCATTTCCTTTCGACTGGCAGGAGGGCGGCGGCTAATGAGCGATTGCGGCCGTTTCGCGGTCCTGCGCCATTTATGAACGTCCAATGCTTTTATTCAAGGGCAGCCTTGCGTTACCAACAAGGCAAATCGCCCAGATGTGCAAGAATCCGTCATCGGCGTGAAACTTTCTTGCGTATTCCGCGGCTTTATATAGAAGCTCGCCGCGGAGAATTAAAGAAAGGCAATGATGTGGGTCGTGCGGAACTCGACGTCATCGATATAAAGATCCTCCGGGAGCTGCAGGCCGATGGCCGCATGACCAATGTGGAGCTCGCCGATCGCGTCGGCATCTCGGCGCCGCCGTGCCTGCGCCGGGTGCGCAAGCTCGAGGAAGCGGGCATCATCGAGGGCTATCACGCGATGCTGAATAGCCCGAAGCTCGGCTTCGACCTCGTCGCTTTTTGCATGGTTGGCCTCAAGCATCAGTCGGAAGGCAATCTCAAGGCGTTTGCCGCCGCCACCGCCGAATGGCCGCTGGTGCGCCAGGCCTGGATGGTCTCCGGCGACAGCGATTTCCTGCTGCATTGCGTGGCGGAGAACCTCACCCGCTTTCAGGATTTTGTCATCGAGGTGCTGACGGCGAACGAACATGTCGATACCGTGCGCACCATGCTGACGATCCGGCAGGTGAAGAAGCTGGGACTGGTGGAAGTCTAAAGCCAGCGGCAGATCAAACATCATCGACAACTACTTGCGCGAGATATAGCCGCCCCGGTTGATGCCGTGGCGCTGGAGTTTGTCGTAAAACGTCTTTCTCGGAATGCCGAGCGCCTCGATGGTGCGGCGGACGTCGCCGTCATTGGCCGACAGGGCGTCGCGAATGATCTCCGCCTCGTAGCGCTCCAGCCGTTCGGGAAGCGTCGCATCCGTCGGCTGCGGAGGGACCGCTGCCGTTCCACCGCCTTCCACGCCAAGCACGACGCGTTCGGCATAATGCGAGAGTTCGCGGACATTCCCCGGCCATGTGTGCGAGGCGAGATGCTGCCGCACATCCGGGGAAAGCGGCGGGATATCGCGACGGAAACGCTCGGCGGCGCGAGCGGCGAAGTGGGAAAACAGCAGCGGAATGTCGTCGCGGCGTTCTCTCAGCGGCGGAATGGAGATCGTCACGACGTTCAGCCTGTAATAGAGATCCTCGCGAAAATCGCCGCGCACCGAAGGATCCCCGAGGTCGATCTTGGCGGCCGCGACGACGCGAAGATCGACCGGGCGCACCTCATTGGTGCCAAGCGGCGTGATCTCGCGCATCTCCAGCACCCTCAGCATCTTGACCTGGGTGGCGGCCGGCATGCTTTCGATCTCGTCGAGGAACAGCGTGCCGCCGCTCGCATGTTCGATGCGGCCCGTGCGGCGCTTCTGGGCGCCGGTAAAGGCGCCGGCCTCGTGGCCGAACAGTTCGCTTTCGATGACGGTTTCGGGCAGGGCGCCACAATTCAGCGCCACGAAATTGCCCTTCCGGCGGTGGCTCCACTGATGCAGGATCTGGGCTACCACTTCCTTGCCGCTGCCCGTTTCGCCGGCGACAAGCACGTCCACATCGGTATCGGCGATGTGGCGAAGGATGTTTCTAAGATTTTCCATGACAGGCGTCTGGCCGATCAGCGGCAAATTCTCCTGCGCATCTTCGGCTGCTTTCCGCAGCATGCGGTTTTCCAGAACAAGCCGCCGCTTCTCGCTAGCGCGACGCACGCTCTGGACGAGCCGATCGGCTGCGAAGGGCTTGGCGATGAAATCATAGGCGCCATCCTGGATCGCCTGAACGGCCATGGGAATATCGCCGTGACCGGTCATCAGGATTACCGGCAGGTCGGCATCGACGCTCTGGAGCGTGGCGAAGAGTTGCAGTCCGTCGATCTCCGGCATGCGGATATCGGTGACGACGGGGCCGGCAAAGTCCGCCGGCAGATCCGCCAGCGCGGCTTTCGCGCTATCATAGGCGGAAACGGAAAACCCTGCGAGTTCGAGCGTCTGGGCGGTGGCGCGGCGCAGGTCCATGTCGTCGTCGATCAGCGCAACAGGGGTCGGCGTTTCCATGATCTCAAGCCTTCCTTAGCTGAACGATGAACCTGGTTCCGCTGTTGTCGCTTAAAACCTCCATCCGGCCGCCATAGTCGCCGACGATATCCTTGGAGATCACCAGGCCGAGGCCGAGACCGCTTTCCTTCGAGGTATTGAACGGCGTGAACAAGCCCTTCCGAATATCAGGCGGGATGCCGGGACCGTTGTCGGCGACCGTGACCGTTACCATCCCTGCATCGGTGTATGTTTTGACCTCGACGCGACCCTCTCCGGCCTTCGGCGCCACCGCCTCCAGGGCATTCTGAAGCAGATTGATCAGCACCTGCTCGAGACGGATCCGGTTTCCCATCACCTGCAGTTCGGCGGGCGGCAGGTCGATGTCGAGCGTATCCATGCGGCCGGCAAACCGGCTGCGCAACAGCATCACGGCGCCCTCGATGACGTCCTTCAATCCGGTTGGTTCGGCGCTGCCGCGGCCCTTGCGCGCAAAGGTCTTCAATTCATCGGTGATCGAACCTATGCGTTCCGTCAGCGCCGCAATATTTTCGAGATTTTCGCCGGCAGGCGCCGTCTGGCCGCGATCGAGGAAGGTGCGGGCGTTATCGGCATAGGCGCGGATGGTCGCGACCGGCTGGTTGATTTCATGGGCGACGCCGGCGGCCACCTGACCCAGGATGGCCAGCCGGTTGGCCTGCACCAGATCCTGTTGCACTGCCTGCAGCTTCTGTTCCGTGCTCTTGTGGCCGATGATTTCAGCCTGCAGCCGGTCCCGAGCCTGGCTGAGATCCAGCGTCCGCTCGACTACCCGCCGTTCCAGTTCCTCCCGCGCCTGCTGTTCGCTGGAGATCCGCAGCGCGATCGCATGGCGGCGGCGCAACAGGAAGGCTGCTCCGGCCAGCAGCGGCAGGAGTATCAGCAATGCCAGCATGCGGGCTTCGCGAATCCCCGCATCGACGGATGACCCCAGCGCCACCAGATGCTGCAAATGCCATCCGGTCGCCGGCACCGACGTTGCGACATCGAGAAACCTGGTTTTCCCGGCATCGCCCGGCATGACGATCTCGACGATATCGAGCCCGTCGCCGAGATTTCGGACCATGTCGAGCGGTAGAGGCTGAAGCGGCGCAGCGCCGAATTGAAGGCTTTCGCGGATCGCCGTCAGCCGGTCTTCGGCGATCCGGCCGATCGTCATGAACCGCCATGACGGGATGCTGGTGATGAGGACAATGCCGCGCTCATCAACGACGTAGGACGGGGTGCCCGAGGCGTTCCAATCCGCCTCGATGTCGTCGAATTCGACCTTGACCACAACGACGCCCAGCAGGCCATTGCTGCCCGAAATCCGCTGGGAGATATAGAGACCCGGCTTCTTGCTGACCGTGCCGAGCGCGAAGTGCTCGGCCTGTCCTCTTTCGGCCGCCCCCTGAAAATACTCGCGGAAACGATAGTCATTACCGACGAAGCTCGTCGGTTCGCGCCAGTTGCTGGCCGAAACCGCCATGCCGTCCTTGTCGATGACATAGATGACGGCGGCCTTCGTGCCCGCCGTCAGCATTTCCAGCTTCTGACTGAGCCGCTCGAATGTGCCGGCATCGTTTCCCGCCAGCGCCGCGGCGAGAGCCACGTCCTGCGACAGCACGAAGGGAAGCGCTCGGTATTTTTCGAGAACCGTGCGCAGCAAAGCCGCATTCAGCCTCGCATCCATGCGGGCCTGTTCCTCGAGGGCAGCCTCCGCCCGGTGCCGGCCGATCTCGCCGCTTACCCACAGGCTGGCCACGACGGCGACAAGGGCGAGCACAGCATAGGCCCACCATGTCCGGCGGATGCGGTGATGCAAGGGTAGAGAAGGCCACAATTTCGGCGACACGGACATGGCAGATTTGTGCATTTTTCTGCACGAAACGCAAACGGATTTGTGCGGATTTCCGCATTTCTTAATTAGCTATCCGTAGTTTGATAAATTTTTTTGTAATGAAATCAATTGTTTGCCTGGTGGCGTAAAACTGGCACGCCGATTGCGAAAGGAATGCCAACAACGGCTGAGCTGTTGGACTTGAAGCGAACGGCTCGGGAGGCCGGAGTTCGTTCCGGACGAGCCATTAGGAGGACATCATGATCGCAGCACCACTCGATGCAGTCGCAGGCAGCAAGGGCAAGAAGCCCTTTTATAGCCATCTTTACGTTCAGGTTCTCGCGGCTATCGCCGCGGGTATCCTGCTCGGCCATTTCTATCCCGAATTCGGTACCCAGCTGAAGCCGCTTGGTGATGCCTTCATCAAGCTCGTCAAGATGATCATCGCCCCGGTCATCTTCCTGACGGTCGCGACCGGCATTGCCGGCATGAGCGACCTGCAGAAGGTCGGCCGCGTCGCAGGCAAGGCGATGCTCTACTTCCTGACCTTCTCGACGGCGGCGCTTATCATCGGCATGATCGTCGCCAATGTCGTCCAGCCCGGGGCCGGCATGAACATCGATCCGGCCTCGCTGGACCCGGCGGCGGTCGCCAGCTACGCCGCAAAGGCGCATGAGCAGAGCGTCGTCGGTTTCCTGACCAACATCATCCCGACGACGATCGTCGGCGCCTTTGCCGATGGCGACATTCTGCAGGTGCTGTTCTTCTCGGTGCTCTTTGGTATCGCGCTCGCGATGGTCGGCGAAAAGAGCGAACCGGTCGTCAACTTCCTCAATGCCCTGACTGCGCCCGTGTTCAAGCTTGTCGCCATCCTGATGAAGGCTGCCCCGATCGGCGCCTTCGGCGCCATGGCATTCACCATCGGCAAGTACGGCGTCGGGTCGATCGCCAACCTCGCCATGCTGATCGGCACCTTCTACCTCACCTCGCTGCTCTTCGTCCTCGTCGTTCTCGGCGCTGTTGCCCGCTACAATGGCTTCTCGATCGTGGCGCTGCTGCGCTACATCAAGGAAGAACTGCTACTGGTCCTCGGCACGTCGTCTTCGGAGGCCGCCCTTCCGGGACTGATGAACAAGATGGAAAAGGCCGGCTGCAAGCGCTCGGTTGTCGGTCTCGTCATCCCCACAGGCTATTCCTTCAATCTTGACGGCACCAACATCTACATGACGCTGGCGGCGCTGTTCATCGCCCAGGCAACCGGCATCCATCTCTCCTGGGGTGACCAGATCCTGCTGCTCTTGGTGGCGATGCTGAGCTCCAAGGGTGCCGCAGGCATCACCGGCGCCGGCTTCATCACGCTTGCCGCGACGCTCTCCGTCGTGCCCTCCGTGCCGGTCGCCGGCATGGCGCTCATCCTCGGCATCGACCGCTTCATGTCGGAATGCCGGGCGCTGACCAACCTCGTCGGCAATGCGGTTGCGACGATCGTCGTGGCGCGTTGGGAAAACGAGCTGGATACGGCGCAGCTTGCTGCGGCGCTGGGTGGCCAGACCGGAGAGGATACTTCGGCTGCCGGGTTGCAGCCGGCCGAATAACCAGCCGGACTATCGGTGTCCCAACATCCTGCAAACGGCCCGTTATCCGACGGGCCGTTTCTCTTTTCTGCTTCAACTGCGATTGTCGCCGAGAAGGCTGTTGTAAACGGCGCCGATCGCGCTCGCTTCTTTCTCCAGCGCGAAATTCGCCCTGACATGCCGCAGCGCATTCTCGCCATGCGCGATCGCCAGAGCGGGATCGGCGATGTAAGGCGCGATTGCCCGCGTCAGCGCTTCGCCATCGCCGGCGGCGACGACCGAGCCTGTCTCGCCCGTGACGATGAGTTCGGCATAGGCGCCCGCATCCGATGCCACCACCGCGGTGCGCGAAGCCATGGCTTCGAGCGGCGTCAGGCCGAAGCCCTCGTTGCGGGAAGGGGCGACGTAAAGCGTCAGGCGGCGATACCAGACCTTGATGTCAGGCACTTCGCCGAGGAAGAAGATACGGTCGCTCAGCCCGGCGGCGGCGACATCCACCTTGAGACTGTCTGCGAATGCCGCATGCTCCGCGGTCACGCGGCCGGAGACGACGGCCGTCCATTCGGGGTGCTGCGGCAGCAGTTCGATCATCGCCCTGACGAAAAGATCAGTGCCTTTCTGGTGGCGCACACGGCCGAAGCAGCCGATGAGATGGCGGCCGGGCAGGCCGGTGGCGGCGATGCCGTCCTCTGCGGTTTCCGGCGGATGGAACAGAGCAAGGTCGACGCCGTGCTGGATGACCGTATGCGGCACCTCGAGGAACGAGCCGGAACGGTCGCTGGTCGCGATGACAGCATCCATGCGGCGGATCAGCCATTTCGTATAGGCGGTGTGGCGGCGTTGCGCCGCCGAGGTGAAGAGAAGCTTCAGCGGCATGCGCGTGAGATGGCGAAGCAGGATGCCGACGGCCATCTCGTTGTTGCGGCGAGCGTGCCAGATACGCCCGCGCCGGCGCGCAGGCGGGCGCCAGAGGCCGAAGAGCTGCCGTCCCTTAAGTTTCGGCAGGTCCTCCGGCAGGCCGGGGCCGAGTGTCGCGATCTTGATGCCGAGCCGAATCTGGCACGGGATGAGCTGGACGATGGTCGACGTGACGCCGGAGAGCCGGCGCTTGAAATTAGGCGCGATGATCTCGACGTCACGAATATCCGGCAAGGGAGGGATCTCGCGGCTGGCGGGCGATCAGCCCCAGGAAACCTGAAGGATTTCGTAGGCCTTGGAGCCACCCGGCGCGTTGACCTCGATGGAATCGCCGACTTCCTTGCCGATCAGCGCTCGGGCGATCGGCGAAGAGATGGAGATGCGGCCGGCCTTGACGTCGGCTTCCTGGTCGCCAACGATCTGGTAGGTCTTTTCTTCCTCGGTGTCCTCGTCGACGAGCTTCACCTTGGCGCCGAACTTGATCTTGTCGCCCGACATCTTGGTGAGGTCGATGACCTCGGCGCGCGCCGTCAGGTCTTCCAGCTCGCTGATGCGGCCTTCATTGTGGCTCTGGGCTTCCTTGGCGGCGTGGTATTCGGCGTTTTCGGAAAGGTCGCCATGGGCACGGGCTTCGGCGATCGCCTCGATGATTCGCGGGCGCTCCTCCTGCTGGCGCCAGCGCAGCTCTTCCTGCAGCTTGACGAAACCGCCCTGTGTCATCGGTACCTTTTCAACCATTTTTCTGTCCTTCAATCCTTGTATCCGCACAATCAGCGGCGAACACAAAAGAAAACAGGTCCCGAAGGGGAGCTTCGGAACCGTGCCACAATCTTAGTCGGACGCTTATAGCAGATCGCCAAGGCCGATTTCCAGAAAATTCGCATGAAAGAAACGCGGCCCGCCCCAACATCAGGTGATGCGCCTCAAAATTGTGCAGGAGGCGGATGGTCCGGCCCATCCTTGGCCGGTGGGCGGTCCGACCATGGCTCTATCGTGAAGCTTCCCTGCCGCGGCAGGTTCGGGGACAGATTTCCGCGATCGATCACCGACTGGTGGATGACCGCACCGTCAGGAATGAAACGGCGATCCTGGAGCGGCAGGTAGATCCCTTCCCTGTTGCCGCGCTTGCGCCAGGAGGTTTCGGGCACGCGGCGGGGAATATATTCGAGAAGCCGCCATCCGGCGGTCATCGAATGGTGCGGATTGGCTTGCGCGTTCGGGGGCACGTAGTTCTGGATCGGCCTGCTGTTGTTCCCGAGCACGACTGCCTTGACCGTCTGGTCGATATAGTCGAGGCCGGTCTGCTTGGTTTCACTGATCATCCATTCGAGCGGGATCTTGATGATGCCGCTTTCCTTTTCCGGGTAGCCGCCGCCGACGTCGCCGTGGACGCCGGCAAACCAGACTTCCTTGACGTTCTGCGGCACCGGCTCCTTCGGCCGGAATGGCCCGCCCCAATATTCCTGCCCCGGCGTCCAGGGCATCGGGTTGAACATCGTCCGCCGCTCGTCGATTGCCATGGCATGGCGCACCCATTCGACGCTAGGATTCTTCCTGGTGAAGGGCAGGGTCCTTAGCTGCGGCAGCCGTTTGCCCATCTCGATCACCGAGGCTACGGTATCGAAAAGCCCGAGCAGCTTGATCTTCGGCCGGTAGGTCTTCAGCGTCCTTTCATAGAGCCGCATGCTGGAAAAGGCCGATGGAGCATCGTCGTCGGTCGCGCCGGCGAAGCCGCCGGCCTTCGCTTCGTTGTCGGAGATGCCCTTGTAGGTCCTGTAGGCATAATCGATGAGATTGACATGGTGCCGGCTGACGATGCCCAGCGCATGGATGAAGCCGGCGAGAACCCGGGCGCCATAGGCGCCGCGGCTGAAGCCGAAGATATGGATTCGGTCGCTATCCTCACCGCTGCCGCGTGGCGCGTGCTCATAATTGTCGACGATGAAGCGGTAGGCTTCCTTGACGTTCTGGTCGAGACCCCACCCGGTCGCCAGGCCCCAGACTTCGATGCTCTTGCGATAGGCCCTGAACCAGGCATTGGCCGCGCCAAATGTGCCGACACCGGGATCGTAGTAGACGATTTGCGTCGACGAACGTTTCAGAACGCCGAAAAGCCTGAGGATATTGGTGCGGTCCGCCGCAATCTCATTCGACGTGCCATCGAAGAGGATGACGATATTCTTGCTCATGCTCGCCCCCTGTTTGCGGGAATGCTAACATGATCGCGAAAGATGTGCATCGGACGAAGCGCGAAGGCCGCGCCTTGTTTCTCATTCGAATTCGGGACAGGAGCAGGCGCGCGCGCTGCGCCCGCCTGTGGACCGATCTCAGGCGAAGTAGCTTTGCAGCGGCCGCACTTCCAGATTGCCGGCCTTCAGCGCCTTGATCGCTTGGGCGGCGGCCTCGGCGCCTGCCATCGTCGTGTAATAAGGCACCTTCTGCATCAGCGTCGCACGGCGCAACGACTTGGAGTCCGAGATCGCCTTGTTGCCATCGGTCGTGTTGATGACGAGCTGGACTTGGCGGTTGCGGATCGCGTCCTCGATGTGCGGACGGCCTTCCAGCACCTTGTTGATCTTGGTGGCGGTGATGCCGTTTTCGGCGAGGAAGCGGGCGGTGCCGCCGGTCGCCAGCACCTTGAATCCCTGTTCGACGAGGATGCGAATCGCCGGGAGAACGCGCGGCTTGTCGGCGTCGCGCACGGAGACGAAGACCGTGCCGTCACGCGGGAGCTCGACGCCGGCGCCAAGCTGCGACTTGGCGAAGGCCAGCGCAAAATCGGTGTCGAGGCCGATGACTTCGCCGGTCGAGCGCATTTCCGGGCCGAGCAGCGTGTCGACGCCGGGGAAGCGGGCGAAGGGGAAGACGGCTTCCTTGACGGCAATGTGCTTCAGCTTGCGCGGATCGGGCTTTTCACCATAGGCGGCGAAGGTGGCGTCGAGTTTCTCGCCGGCCATGACGCGGGCGGCGATCTTGGCGATCGGCGCGCCGATGGTCTTGGCGACGAAGGGCACGGTGCGCGAGGCGCGCGGATTGACTTCGAGAACGTAGACGGTGCCGTCCTTGATGGCGAACTGGACGTTCATCAGGCCGCCGACATTGAGCGCCTTGGCCATAGCCTTGGCTTGGCGTTCGAGTTCGTCGAGCAGTTCGACCGACAGCGAGCGCGGCGGCAGCGAGCAGGCGCTGTCGCCGGAATGGATGCCGGCTTCCTCGATGTGCTCCATGATGCCGGCGACATAGACGTCGGTGCCGTCTGAGAGGCAGTCGACATCGACTTCGATGGCGTTGCTGAGATAGCTGTCGAAGAGCAGCGGGTTCTTGCCGAGCAGGGTGTTGATCTGGCCGGTCTTGTCGTTGGGATAGCGCTGCTTGATATCCTCAGGTACCAGTTCAGGCACGGTATCGAGCAGGTAGCTCTGCAGCTGGCCTTCCGAATGCAGGATCTGCATGGCGCGGCCGCCGAGCACGTAAGAGGGACGCACGACCAGCGGGAAGCCGATTTCGGTGGCGACCATGCGGGCCTGCTCGACCGAATAGGCGATGCCGTTGTTCGGCTGGTTGAGGTCGAGCTTCATCAGCAGCTTCTGGAAGCGGTCGCGGTCCTCGGCAAGGTCGATCATGTCGGGCGCGGTACCGAGGATCGGGATGCCGTTCTTTTCCAGCGCCTCGGCAAGCTTCAGCGGCGTCTGGCCGCCGAACTGGACGATGACGCCGACGACCTCACCCTTTTCCTGTTCTGCCCGCAGGATCTCGATCACGTCTTCGGCCGTTAGCGGCTCGAAATAGAGGCGGTCCGACGTGTCGTAGTCGGTCGAGACGGTTTCCGGGTTGCAGTTGATCATGATCGCTTCATAACCCGCATCCTTCAACGCGAAGGCGGCATGGCAGCAGCAATAATCGAACTCGATGCCCTGACCGATGCGGTTCGGGCCGCCGCCGAGGATGACGACTTTCTTGCGGTCGGAAATCTCGGCCTCCGAGCGGGCGGCGCCGACGAAGGGCGTCTCGTAGGTCGAATACATGTAGGCCGTCGGCGAGGCGAATTCGGCCGCACAGGTGTCGATGCGCTTGAAGACGGGGCGGACGTTCAGGCCGTTGCGGAATTCGGCGACTTCCTTCGGGCGCTTGCCGGTCAGCGTCGCCAGGCGCGCGTCGGAAAAGCCCATGGCCTTCAGCATGCGCAGGTTGGCGGCATCCTGCGGCAGGCCCTGCTCGCGAATACGGGCCTCCATCTCGACGATCGCCTTCAGCTCGGCGATGAACCAGGGATCGATCTTGCAACCTTCGTGGACTTCGGCTTCGCTCATGCCCTGGCGCAGCGCCTGGGCGACCATGCGGAGCCGATCGGGCGTCGGTGTGCCGATCGCGGCGCGGATGGCGTTCTGGCTGGATTCGCCCTCTTCAAAGCCGGGGATCTCGATTTCGTCGAGGCCGGTCAGGCCGGTTTCCAAGCCACGCAGCGCCTTCTGAAGCGATTCGGCGAAGGTGCGGCCGATCGCCATGACTTCGCCGACCGACTTCATCGCGGTGGTCAGCACCGGCGAGGCGCCGGGGAATTTCTCGAAGGCGAAACGCGGGATCTTGGTGACGACATAGTCGATCGACGGTTCGAAGGAGGCGGGTGTGGCGCCGCCGGTAATGTCGTTTTCCAGTTCGTCGAGCGTATAGCCGATCGCGAGTTTGGCGGCGATCTTGGCGATCGGGAAGCCTGTGGCCTTGGAGGCGAGCGCCGACGAGCGCGAGACGCGCGGGTTCATTTCGATGACGACGAGGCGGCCGTCCTTCGGATTGACGGCGAACTGGACGTTCGAGCCGCCGGTCTCGACCCCGATCTCGCGCAGCACCGCGATCGAGGCGTTGCGCATGATCTGGTATTCCTTGTCGGTCAGCGTCAGCGCCGGGGCGACGGTGATCGAATCGCCGGTGTGGACGCCCATCGGGTCGATGTTTTCGATCGAGCAGATGATGATGCAGTTGTCCGCCTTGTCGCGGACGACCTCCATTTCATATTCCTTCCAGCCGAGCACCGATTCCTCGACCAGCACTTCGGTGGTCGGCGAGGCATCGAGACCACCGCCGACAATCTCGAAGAATTCCGAGCGATTGTAGGCGATGCCGCCGCCGGTGCCGCCGAGCGTGAAGGAGGGGCGGATGATGGCGGGCAGGCCGACATGGTCGATCGCCTGGGCAGCAATCGCCATGGCATGGCTCATGTAACGCTGCTTGCGGTCGCTTTCGCCGAGGTTCCACTGGTTTTCCAGCTCGTCCAGCGCCGTGTCGAGGGCGGGGCCGGAAAGGCTTTCACGCAGCTTGACGCGCTCGGCCTCGTGCGTCTTGCGGTCGAGGTCCTTGATGTCGGTGGCGTTCGCCAGCATCGAGCGTGGGGTTTCCAGCCCGATACGGGCCATCGCCTCGCGGAACAGCGCGCGGTCCTCGGCCATGTCGATGGCGGCGGGCTTGGCGCCGATCATCTCGACATTGTAGCGGTCGAGCACGCCCATGCGCTTCAGCGAAAGCGCGGTGTTCAGCGCCGTCTGGCCGCCCATGGTCGGCAGCAGCGCATCCGGGCGCTCCTTGGCGATGATCTTGGCGACGACTTCGGGGGTGATCGGCTCGACATAGGTGGCGTCGGCAAGACCCGGATCGGTCATGATCGTCGCCGGGTTGGAGTTGACGAGGATGACGCGGTAGCCTTCCTCCTTCAGCGCCTTGCAGGCCTGGGTGCCGGAATAGTCGAACTCGCAAGCCTGGCCGATGACGATCGGTCCCGCGCCGATGATGAGGATCGATTTGATATCTTGGCGCTTCGGCATGAGTGCTTCCGTTTTCTGGCTGCGCAGAAAGCCGGCCAGGGTGGGAGATCACCGGGTCGGGTCGCGCATGCTGGGTCTTTTCAGGCTAGAAGCGGCTTATAGGCAAATGTATTTGCAAACGGAACCCCATAAATCGCGGAATCGACAGGAATCCAACACAGCACGAAAGACTGTTCCCGTCAGGCACGACCACCTCCCGGATTTCGCCGCCGCCCTGCTTCCCCAAGGGGAAAGCGGGAGTCCCGTCAAGCGCTTGGCGCGTCGTCTTTATGTGAAGCAGCGGCTTTAGAGCATGATGCCGAAAAGTGTGAGCGGTTTTCGGACGACATCATGCTCAACTATATAATGTAGAACAGGATTCAGATTTTAGGCCGACCCGGCCTAAAGCCATCCTGTTCTAGGTGAAGCGGCGGCGCACATCCTCGGCATAGCTGCGGCTGACCGGGATTTTCGTGCCGTCGCGGGTCAAGATCAGCAGCCTGCCATTGTCGCGTTTCAGGCTTTCGACATGGTCGTCGGCCACCCAGTGCGAGCGATGGACGCGAAGGCCCGGCGTTGCGGCGGTTTCCTTCAGCGCATCGGCGAAACGTAAGAGTATCAGTTCGCGCCCGCGGCCGGTCACCACCTCGGTATAGTGATCCTGGACGGAGAGGCGCAGCAGCGGGCCACGATTCTCGGGCTTCAACCGGTCGAGGATCGAGGTGCCGGGGCTGGCTTCCTCAGGAACTGCGGCTTCGGCGATTTTCTGGCTCATCGCCATGTAGGTCAAAAGGCAGAAGAGGGCGCAGAGCGGCACCGCAAAAAACGCGCGCTGCAGGCCGCTTTCGAGCGTGGTCGTTTCGCCGGTGAAGATATAGTCGACGAGACCGATGGCAAAACCGATCGGCAGGGCGGCTATGAGCGAACCCGTCATCATGCGGGCGAACATGGAAACGATCACCTCCCGCAGCAGTCTTTCGGCCGCAACCGCGCAGAGGATGGCGATCGCCCAGGCAACGGCATGCAGGGTCAGCCAATAGGCGAGGCGTTCGGCGAAGGCCATGCTTTCCATCGTGCCGTAGGGGCCGGTGACGGCAAAAAGCAGAACGATCGCGGCAAAGGTTCCCCAGAAGCGCCGGGATTGGAGAAAGACCTGCAATTCGCGAAGCGTGGATTGCAAGAAGGGATGAATCACGAAGTTTTCCTGCCGTTCGCGCGGTTCGGTTTGAGGCAGATGAAGTCTTGGCGGAAACAGGGATCGAATTCAACCGGATGTCGCTCATGACCCTCGAACCGCTCCTCGACGCCCCGTTCGCCGTTCAGATCCATGTCGCCGCGGTTACGCCGGCAGCACTTCTCGGCGCCTATATCCTGCTGCGCCCCAAAGGCACGCCACTGCACCGGCTGCTCGGCAGGATCTGGATGGCGCTGATGATTGTCACGGCGATGTCGAGCTTCTTCATTCATGAGCTCGATCTGTTCTACGGGTTCAGCCCGATCCATCTTCTGTCGATTGCAACATTGTTCGGCAGCTGGAATGCGATCGCGGCGGCTCGTCGCGGCGATATCCGCCTGCACAAGCGCATCGTAACCGGCCTTTATTTCGGCGGCATCGTCCTTGCCGGGCTGTTCACTTTCCTGCCTGGCCGGATCATGCATACGGTCATCTTCACCGGCGCGGAATGGCCGGCTGTCCTTGCTGCGGCGGTGACCGGCTCGATCCTGATCGCAATCGTGCTGCGTCGCCGACGCGAGCGCCTGATTGCCCGATGAAGTCGCTGGAATTCCGGCCGCCGACGGATATATAGATTGCTTGAGTGCAAGCAGGGGCATTGCCGGGGAGAGCGAAGATGGAATGGAGAGGCCGGCGTCAGTCCGACAATATCGAGGATCGCCGTGGCGATCCGACCGGCGGCGGTTTCGGCCGCGGCGGCGGCTTTAATTTCCCCTCCGGCGGCGGCGTTCGCCGGGCCGGCGGTGGCCTCAGCATCGGCACGATCATCTTCCTCGTCGTCATCTATTTTATCTTCAAGGCGATGGGTATCGACCTGATGCAGGTGCTCGATACCGGCGGCACGACGAGCGGTCCCGGCTACGAGCAGAGCCAGTCCGGCGGCACGCGCACGCCTGCCAATGACGAGATGACCGCCTTCATGCGCACCGTTCTTGCCGAGACCGAAGATACCTGGCAGCGCATTTTCCAGGCGCAGGGCCAGAATTACGAGGAGCCACGCCTCGTGCTGTTCTCGGGCTCGACGGCTTCGGCCTGCGGCTCGGCATCGGCGGCAACAGGTCCGTTCTACTGCCCGAGCGACCACAAGGTCTATCTCGACACCGAGTTCTTCCGGGAGCTTTCCGACCGGTTCGGCGCGTCGGGCGATTTTGCCGAGGCCTATGTCGTTGCCCACGAGGTCGGCCATCACGTGCAGAACTTGCTCGGCATCCTGCCGAAGTTCAACCAGGCCCGCCAGCGCATGAGCGAGGCCGAGGCCAACAAGATGTCCGTGCGCGTCGAGCTGCAGGCCGACTGCTTCGCCGGCATCTGGGGCAAATATACCCAGCAGAAGGGCCTGCTGGAGTCCGGCGACTTGGAGGAGGCGCTGAACGCCGCCCAGCAGATCGGCGACGATACGCTGCAGAAGCGGTCACAGGGTTACGTCGTCCCGGAAAGCTTCAACCACGGCACCTCGGAGCAGCGCGTCAGATGGTTCAAGCGTGGCTTCGACAGCGGCCAGTTGTCGGCCTGCGATACGTTCTCCGGGCCGATTTAGGAGTGGAGAGGAAGGGCGCATGGCACAACACTCATCGCGGCCCTCCCGATCCGTCCTTATTTCTCGCTGTCCATATGCTGCAGCATGTGTTCGGGATAACGCCCACCCGCGGCCGCATCTTTCGGCACGGCGCGTTCGATGATGGCGAAATCTTGCGGTGAAAGATCGACGGCGCGTGAGCCGAGCGCCTCCGTCAATCGATCGCGGCGGCGAGCGCCGATGATCGGGACGATATCCTTGCCCTTGGCGGCAACCCAGGCGATGGCGATCTGGGCGACAGAGACGCTCTTTGCCTCGGCAATCTCACGCAGCTTCTCCACCAGAGCGAGGTTCTGCTCGATATTGCCTTCCTGGAAGCGCGGGCTGTAGGCGCGGAAATCGCCGGCCGTCCCACCGTGGCCCTTTTGCCAGTGGCCGCTGATCAGGCCGCGCGAGAGCACGCCGTAAGCGGTGATCGAGATGCCGAGTTCGCGTGTCGTCGGCAGGATCTTCTCCTCAATGCCGCGCGAGATCAGCGAATATTCGATCTGCAGGTCGACGATCGGGGCGACAGCGGCGGCGCGACGGATGGTATCGGCGCCGACTTCCGACAAGCCGATATGCCTGACATAACCCGCCTTGACCATGTCGGCGATGGCACCGACCGTGTCTTCGATCGGCACGTTCGGATCGAGGCGGGCAGGACGATAGATGTCGATATAGTCGACGCCGAGGCGCTGCAGCGTATAGCTGAGGAAGTTCTTCACCGCGACCGGGCGGGCGTCAATGCCGTTCCAGCCGCCGACGGGATCGCGCAAGCCGCCGAACTTGACGCTGATGACGGCGTTTTCGCGCCTGCGGCCCTTCAATGCCTCGCCGATTAGCATTTCGTTATGGCCCATGCCGTAGAAATCGCCGGTGTCGAGCAGGTTGATGCCGGCATCGAGGGCGGCATGAATCGTCGCGATGCTTTCTGCGCGATCGGACGGGCCGTACATGCCCGACATGCCCATGCAGCCGAGGCCGATGGCCGAGACATCGGGTCCGGTCTTTCCCAAACGATAGGTCTGCATTGTCTTCTCCATCTTCTGCGCCGCGGCGCGATCGCATATCCGCGCCGGGCGTCGTCATCGATGCTGCCGTTCTACCGCTTTCGCATTCGGGCGATAATCGGAGAGTATCAACAGGCTGTGCGGGGGAATGCACAATGACCGGTCTCTCTTGTGATCTGGATGCCGTCGCGGCGATTGCAAGAGAACGCGTTGCCCGATCCGCTGGGCGGCTCTCGATTTTCTGAAGCTGGAACGGCAGCGCGCGCCCTCCGGTTGAGATCTCTCATAAATTCCCGTACAGCATTATCAAAAGCTTTGAAATGTTCACGGATTGTTTCGGTTTCTTTTCTGAGCTATGTCACTTTCTCGGCGACGAGATCGTCTTTTCAGGACCAACCGCTGTAGAGATGCCTCATGCTTGACCCGAAATTTGTTCGCCGCGGCCTTTTCCTGGTCTTCATCATCCTTTTCCTCGACATTATCGGCATCGCCATCATCATGCCGGTGCTGCCCGCCTATCTGGAGCAACTGACCGGCGGCAGCGTCAGCGATGCGGCGATCGACGGCGGGTGGCTGATGCTCGTCTATGCCGGCATGCAATTCCTGTTCGCGCCGCTGCTCGGAAACCTGTCCGACCGTTTCGGCCGCCGGCCGATCCTTTTGCTTTCGGTGCTGACCTTCGCGATCGACAATTTCATCTGCGGCATCGCCACCAGCTTCTGGATGCTGTTCGTCGGCCGCGTGCTTGCCGGCATCAGCGGCGGCAGCTTCGCCACCTGCTCGGCCTATATCGCCGACATCAGCACGGAGGAGAACCGGGCGAAGAATTTCGGGCTGATCGGCATCGCCTTCGGCGTCGGCTTCACCATCGGCCCCGTCGTTGGCGGTGTCCTCGGCGAATTCGGCCCCCGTGTGCCATTCCTCGGCGCGGCTGCGCTGTCGCTTGTCAATTTCATCGCCGCCTGCTTCCTTTTGCCCGAAACGCTGGAGGCGAAGAACCGCCGCCGGTTCGAATGGAAACGCGCCAATCCGCTCGGCGCGTTGCGCCAGATGCGCCATTATCCCGGCATCGGCTGGGTCAGCCTCGTCATGTTCCTATTCTTCCTGGCGCATGCCGTCTATCCCTCGGTCTGGTCGTTCGTCTCAACCTATCGCTACGGTTGGAGCGAGGGACAGATCGGCCTGTCGCTCGGCATTTACGGCATCGGCGCCGCGACCGTCATGGGGCTGGTTCTGCCGCGGATCGTGCCGGTGCTCGGCGAGTGGAAGACCGCTCTTCTCGGCCTCTGCTTTTCAACTGCAGGATTGACCGGCTATGCCTTCGCCTGGGAGGGCTGGGTGGTTTACGTTGTCATCGTCGCGACCGTCATCGAAAACGTCGCCGACCCGCCGCTGCGCAGCATCGCCGCCGGCATGGTGCCGCCGTCGGCGCAGGGCGAGCTGCAGGGCGCGCTGACCAGTCTCAGCAGCATCACCACCATTGTCGGGCCACTGATCTTCACGCAGATGTTTTCCTACTTCACGCGGCCCGAGGCGCCTGTCACTTTTGCCGGCGCGCCGTATCTCACGGCCGCCGTGCTCATCCTTCTGGCCGCCGGGGTATTCCTCACAAGGGTTCGGGTGAGGGAGCCGGCCGAGGCGCTGGAAGCCACGGGCTGACCGATCAGAAATGGTGATGCGATGATGAATTTTTCATCATCTGCCTCATTTGGGGTAGTTCTTTGCAGGGCTTTGATCTAAGCCCGGATGGTATTTCGCCGCAAGTTGCGGCGACGCATATTTCAATCACAGGACTGGTGTCATGGACACGCCGATCGACGCGCGCAGGCTTGCGCCGACAACCGATAATCGTTGGGGCGCACATTTCCGCGCCACGCTGGCGCTCGGCGTTCCGCTGATCGGCGCGCAGCTTGCCCAGCTCGGCATCAACACCACCGACGTGATGATCGTCGGCCGCCTCGGCGCCGAGCATCTGGCGGCAATGGTGCTTGCGGCGCAGTTCCTGTTCACGATCCTGATCTTCGGCTCGGGCTTTGCCATCGCCGTCATTCCAATGGTGGCACAGGCCTATGGCCGCGGCGACCTCGTCTCGGTGCGCCGGTCGCTGCGCATGGGTCTGTGGGTGGTGATAGCATACTGGGTGATCATGCAGCCGGCCTTCTTCAATTCGGAGCAGATCCTCCTTTTCGCACAGCAGAAGCCCGAGGTGGCCAAGCTCGCTCACGGCTACATCATGATCGGCCAGTTCGGCGTGCTGCCGGCACTGCTTTTCAATGTCATGCGCGCGCTGGTCAGCGCCATCGGCAAGGCGGGCATCATCCTCAACGTCACCATCGCCACGCTGGTGATGAATGCGATTTTCGCCTATATGCTCGTGCTCGGCCATTTCGGCTTTCCGGCGATGGGGCTCGAAGGTGCGGCGATCGTTTCGGTCGCCGTGCAGACAGCCGGCTTCCTGTTCATCCTGGCTTTCGTGCAGCGGCGGGAAGAGACGCGCCGCTACGAGATCTTCGTGCGGTTCTGGAAGCCCGACTGGCATGCGCTGCTGGAGGTCATCCGGCTCGGTTTCCCGATCAGCGTCACCATCCTCGCCGAAGTCAGCCTGTTCACGGTGGCTTCGCTCTTGATGGGCTATATCGGCACCATCGAGCTCGCCGCCCACGGCATTGCCCTGCAATGGGCCTCGATCGCCTTTATGATCCCGCTCGGCCTCAGCCAGGCGGCGACGGTGCGCGTCGGCGTCGCGCATGGGCAGGGCGATTATCAAGGGCTGGTGCGCGGCTCGATCACGGTGCTCATCCTCGCCTGCGCCATTTCGGCGGTCGGCAGCGTGCTCTTTGCTACCTTGCCACAATTCCTCGGCAGCTGGTTCCTCGACGTCAACTCGCCCGAGGCGCCTAGGGTGCTTGCCTATGCCGGGCCGCTGATCGTCGTTGCCGGACTTTTCCAGCTCGTCGACGGGCTGCAGGTGATTGCCAATGGATTGCTGCGCGGCCTCAAGGACGCACGCGTGCCGATGGTCATGGCGTTGATCGCCTACTGGCCGATCGGCTTCTTCCTCGCCTGGGCCTTTGCCTTCCCGCTGGGTTTCGGTGGCATCGGCATCTGGTTCGGCTTCCTCGTCGGACTGGCGGCCGCCGCCGTCATGCTCTGCGCGCGCTTCTACCTTCTTCTTCGCCGGGAGGCGGAACTGGCCCACGCCTGAGCCGGCCGCCTCTGCGGTCAGGCCGCGACAGGCTTGTAGCCGGCGATATCGGCGCGAATGCCGAGACGCGCAAACATTTCCTGCGGATCGAAATTGGCGGCCTTGTGGGCCGCAGCGACGGCGGCCCGCGCGCGTTCGACGACCTCTGTATTTTCCCATTCGGCAATCGTGACGAAATTGAATTCGCCCGGACCGGCGACCTGCTCCAGCACCCTGTGATCGATGAAGCCGTCCTGCGCCTCCAGCACC
Source organism: Rhizobium sp. LARHSG275 (assembly GCF_052871115.1). Classification (NCBI taxonomy): domain Bacteria; kingdom Pseudomonadati; phylum Pseudomonadota; class Alphaproteobacteria; order Hyphomicrobiales; family Rhizobiaceae; genus Rhizobium; species Rhizobium sp. LARHSG275. The sequence goes on from NZ_JBIXJN010000008.1 coordinate 262,433, forward strand.
TTGTGGGTCATCATCACTCTGACGAGAAATTCCTCGCGTGCCGCCGCCGGCACGATGAACTTGTCTACTCGAAAGAAAGGTCCGCTCATCCAGTTTTCTCCTGCATCAGATGTCTGCAGGCAGATCTGTAATTCCTCAAGTTAAGCTGAGGTCAAGAGGCGGGTAAAGAAAAAGGCCCGGCTGCTGCATAATTCCTCAAATCGGAATTTATTTAATGAATTATGCAGAAATTCAAAGTGTTACAGCGTCCTTTGCGCATCTGAAAAGACGCGCGGCGCTGCAAGCGGGCCTTCCTCGGAAATGGGCATTATTTGAAATCAGCGCTCGGCGAGCGCCGGTTCGCCCTTCTTCTCGCGCACCATGTTGATGAAGCGGCGGAAGAGATAGTGGCTGTCCTGCGGGCCGGGAGAGGCTTCCGGATGATGCTGGACGGAGAAGACCTGCTTGCCGAGGACGCGCAGGCCGCAATTGGTGCCATCGAAAAGCGAAATATGAGTCTCTTCAACGCCATCCGGCAGCGACTTCGAGTCGACCGCGAAGCCGTGGTTCATCGAGACGATCTCGACCTTGCCTGTGGTATGGTCCTTGACGGGGTGGTTGGCACCATGATGGCCCTGATGCATCTTCTCGGTTTTCGCGCCGAGTGCGAGGCCCAGCATCTGGTGGCCGAGGCAGATGCCGAAGACCGGAATATCGGTCTTAACAAGCGTCTTGATCACAGGCACGGCATATTCACCGGTTGCCGCCGGATCGCCCGGGCCGTTCGACAGGAAGATGCCGTCCGGCTGCATGGCGAGCACATCTTCGGCGCTCGTTGCGGCCGGCACGACCGTCACTTTGCAGCCGAGGCCGGCAAACAGGCGTAGGATGTTGCGCTTGACGCCGTAATCCAGGCAGACGACGTGGTATTTCGCGTCCGTCGCCTTGAGTTCACCGTAACCTTCATTCCACACCCACGGCGTTTCGACCCATTGCGAGGACTGGCCGGACGAGGCGATCTTGGCAAGGTCGAGACCTTCGAGGCCGCTCCAGGCTTTGGCTTCGGCCTTCAGCGTCTCGATGTCGAAGACGCCGTTCGGGTCGTGGGCGATCACCGCGTTCGGAGCGCCGTTCTCGCGGATCCAGGCGGTCAGCGCGCGCGTGTCGATGCCGCAGAGACCGATGACGCCGCGGGCCTTCAGCCATTGGTCGAGGTGCTTGGCGGCGCGGTAGTTCGAGGGGTCCGTGATGTCGGCCTTGAAGATGACGCCGACGGCGCCATGGCGGGCGGCAGGGGTCAGATCCTCGATGTCCTCATCATTGGTGCCGATATTGCCGATATGCGGGAAGGTGAAGGTGACGATCTGGCCGAGATAGGAAGGGTCCGTCAGGATCTCCTCGTAGCCTGTCAGCGCGGTGTTGAAGACCACTTCGGCCGGCACCTTGCCGGTGGCGCCGATGCCCTTGCCTTCGATGACCGTGCCGTCGGCAAGAACGAGCAGGGCGGTCGGCTTTTCGATTGTCCAGGGTGCTGTCGCGGTCATCTTCATCCCGTTTCCGGCAGGCGGGCGCGTTGCCGCGGCTCGCCGCCTTTTGATCTCGCAGGCGTGTGGACGCGGCAATGCCGCGCGCTTCAGGCCTGATCACGAATTTTGGTGCAGGTGGCGGTAAATAGCCACGCAATCGCTTAGCGTCAATCTTTGTAGCCGAGATTGCCGCCGTTTTCCTGCGCTTTATCGCGCCGACCGCGCAATTTATTTGATCCCCCGCATCAGCCTGGTTTATGAAGCGGCATCAAAACAGGAGTGAAGACCATGCTGCGCGATCAACTCGCCACCCAGCTGAAAGAGGCGATGAAGGCCAAGAATGCGGAGCGGCTTTCCACCGTCCGGCTGATTCAGGCCGCGGTCAAGGACCGGGATATCGCCAATCGCGGCATCGGCAAGGAGCAGGCGAGCGACGACGAGATCCTGCAGATTCTCGCCAAGATGGTGAAGCAGCGCGACGAATCGGCCAAGATCTACGAGGAGAATTCCCGGCCGGAGCTTGCCGCCAAGGAGCGCGCGGAAATCACCGTCATCCAGGATTTCATGCCGAAGCAACTTTCGGACAGTGAAGTGCGCGCCAACGTCTCGGCGATCATCACTGAAACGGGTGCCGCGGGCGCCAAGGACATGGGCAAGGTGATGGCGGCGCTGAAGGAGCGTTATGCCGGCCAGATGGATTTCGCCAAGGCGTCGGCGACGGTCAAGGAACTGTTGAACGGATAAGCCTCAGATGGCGCGTCTTGCCTGCGGTTCGTCACGGACCGCAGGCCCGAGCACCGCTTCGGCGGCGGCATCGATGATGGCGAATTTCGCCGCCTGATAATTCCAATATTCGCGGATGAAATGGGCCGACAGCCAGAAGTCGCCCTTGCGGGAGGGTTCGGTCCAGCCAATGCTCTCCATGGTCGCTGCCTGCATCAGAAGGCGCTTCAGGTGGGTATTGGAGATCATGAACTGTTCGCGGATTTCCCTGAGCGACAGAGGGCCGAGCACGACGCGATCGGCCGTTCTTGGAAATTCGGGAAGGCGCGAGATCAGGTAGTCCATCACCAGCCCGCCGGAATTCGCCCAGTTGAAGAGGTTGAAGGTGGCGCCCGGATTGCGGACCGCCTCACTCCCGATGATCGCCCTTGCGATCAGCGGCTGGATCGCTGCCATCATCGCCGAGGGATCGGCGGTGATCTTATTGGCGCGCTCACCACCGTCGAGACCGTCGAGGATCATCATATGGGCGACGAGCCATCGGGCGAAATGCTGCTCGGCAATTTCGGTGGGCTCCAGGTAACGTGTGCGCTTATCGGGACCGGGAACCGGTCGCAGGAAGCGATAGGCCAGCATTTCCTGCATGAAGGCCGCGGCCGTGTTGCGGCTGGCAATGTCGTTCCTGACTGCAAAATCGATGAAGCGGCCGGAATAGAGGCCGCCGCTCTTCCCGTCGTCGGAATAACCGTAATGAAGCGCGAAGCCGGCATGGGCCATCAGCCAGCGCTGCTGCGCGGCGAAGATCGAGGCGATGCGCGGGCTCTCGCGATAGATGGCGAGCATCTGATCGGCGCAATGAAGGATGGCCGCGAGAAAGCGGTCGTCTGCTGCAAGATTGTCCGCGGTAAAAGCCATTTGGAGAGGTCCAGGGAGTTCGGCGCATCCATCTTTCATGCGAGCGCCGCCTGTCAACGGTTTTGTCAATAAGAGGTTAATTTCAAAAGGAGAGTCGTCGCAAGAGAGCATAAAATTTAAGAAGGCAGGAGCTGGGGGCGCTCCTGCCTTCTTGCTCTTTGCGTCCACCCCGGCACGCAGGGCCGAAGCCCAAGCCGGAGGGTATTTGCAAAGACACCCTTGCGAAGCGGCGCCGGGGGTAGGGATGGTGCTTCGCTCGGGGATCGCTTTGTTGAGATCGAACCTATTGCGGTGCAGCGGCTTATTCAAATTACAAAAAAATAATAATTGCCGGAAACGGTGGTTTAAGAGGCGTCGAAGCGGACTGTCGGGAAGTGGCGAGCAGGATGATGAGGCGCAATCATCTGAAGGGGTAATCCATTGTTTCAAAAATATTTTTTCTCACCTCTGTTGGATGCCGCCGCTCTTGCCGAAGCTTTTCTGACGGCGGAATTCTGGCTCTGAAGGGACAATAATGTCGCACCCTGTCGCAGGGGGCGATAACGTGTTGTTGATTGGATAATCGGAACCGCCGATGACCGCCACATAGCCTGTGAATAGCGGGTTTTCATGACAAGTTTCGTGGCATGGAGCGGAAAAGCAGCTTATATGGAGGTTGGCCAAGAGGTATAAATGCGCTTTTCCAACACCTTTCTCGATGATATCCGCGATCGCGTTCCGATTTCGAACGTGATTGCGCGCCGCGTCAGCTGGGACAAGCGCAAGACCAACGTGTCGCGCGGCGATTACTGGGCCTGCTGCCCGTTCCATGGCGAGAAATCGCCGAGCTTCCATTGCGAGGACCGAAAGGGTCGCTACCACTGCTTCGGCTGCGGCGTCACCGGAGACCATTTCCGCTTCCTGACCGAGCTGGAGGGCCTGAGCTTCCCCGAGGCGGTGCAGCAGATCGCCGATATGGCCGGCGTGCCGATGCCGCTTGCCGACCCTGTGATGGAGAAGCGCGAAAAGGAGCGCGGCTCGCTGATCGACGTCATGGAAATGGCGACACAATTTTTCCAGGATCAGCTGCAGACGGCGAACGGGGCGAGGGCGCGCGCCTATCTGCGCGACCGCGGATTGACGGGGCGCACCATCGAGACCTTCCGTCTCGGCTTTGCGCCCGACAGTCGCAATGCGCTCAAGGAATTCCTCGCCGGCAAGGGTGTCTCCAAGGAGCAGATCGAGGCCTGCGGCCTGGTCGTCCATGAAAACGTGCCGGTTTCCTACGATCGTTTCCGCGACCGCATCATGTTCCCGATCCTTTCGTCGCGGGAAAAGGTGATCGCTTTCGGCGGCCGCGCCATGTCGGCCGATGCGCCGGCGAAATATCTGAACTCCAACGAGACGGAGCTCTTCCACAAGGGCAATGTCCTTTACAATTTCGCCCGCGCGCGGCGCGCGATCCAGGGACCGGGCCGCGGCGACGGTCAGGACGACGATGCGACCGGCACGATCATCGCCGTCGAAGGCTATATGGATGTGATCGCGCTCTATCAGGCGGGCATAGAGAATGCTGTCGCGCCGCTCGGCACGGCGCTCACCGAAAACCAGCTCGAGCTGCTCTGGAAGATGGTGCCGCAGCCGGTGCTCTGCTTCGACGGCGACGGCGCCGGCATCCGCGCTGCCAACCGCGCCGCCGAACTGGCATTGCCGCATCTGAAGCCCGGCCGTTCCGTTCGCTTTGCGCTTCTGCCCGACGGCAAGGATCCCGACGATCTGGTGCGCGATGATGGGCGCGCGCCTTTCGACAAGGTGATGAGCCAGGCAAAGCCGCTCTCCGAGATGCTTTGGAGGCGGGAGGTCAATACCGGCAAGTTCGACACGCCCGAGGCGCGCGCCGAGCTCGAGGCGCGGCTGAAGCAATTGGTCGCGGTCATCGCCGACGAGAATGTGCGCCGCCACTACCAGCAGGATATTCGCGACCGGCTGAACGCCTTCTTCCAGCCGCAGTTCCAGAACCGCAACAATGGCGATCGCCGCGCCGGCTTCAACGGCAACGGCAATTACCGGACGGGCCGCGACAATGCCGGCAAGGCCGGGCCGAAAAGTCCAAGCGTCATTTCCGAAAGGCTCGCCCGTTCAGGCCCGGTGCGTGGCCACCAGAACAATACGGCACTGCGGGAAAGCGTGCTGGCGCTGACCGTCGTCAATCATCCCTCGCTGATGATCGACGATTATGACGAGATCGCCGCGATCGAATATGACAGCCGCGAGTTGCAGCGGCTCTGGTCGGCGATGCTGGGAGCGGCCGCGGCCGTCGCCGGCCCGCATCTGACACGCGAATATCTGACCGAAAGGCTGGAATTCGAAGGCTTCGGCCCGCTCATCAAGAGCCTCGACCAGCAGGTGCGCAATGCCCGGCTGTGGATCGCGACCGAGGAGGCGGCGATGGAGGATGCGCGTGAGGGATACCGCCAGGCGCTGGCCTCCCACAAGCGGGCGAAGGCGTTGCGCCGGCAGAAGATCGAGCTCGAGCGCGAAATCGCGCTGGCGACCGAAGCCGGCGACGGCGAGGCGATCGTTCAGCTGATGCGCGCGCAGCAGGAAGTGCATTTCGAAGGGGTGCGCCTAGAGAACCAGGAGGCCATCATCGATGGCTTCGGCGTGCTTTCCGGCCGCGTCAAAGGGGCGGCGAACCACTGATGTCGCTGACCGAACGAAACGAACCGGGCTTTTCCGCTTCCGGCGCGCTGTTTTCTTCCGGCCGCTCGCCGCTCGATATCCTCAAGCAGGTCTACGGCTATTCCTCCTTCCGCGGCAAGCAGCAGCAAGTCGTCGAGCATGTGGTTTCCGGCGGCGATGCGGTCGTGCTCTTTCCCACGGGTGCCGGCAAATCGCTGTGCTTCCAGATCCCGGCGCTCTGCCGCGACGGCGTCGGTATCGTCGTTTCGCCGCTAATTGCGCTGATGCGCGATCAGGTGGAGGCGATGAAGCAGCTCGGCATCCGGGCGGCCGCGCTCAATTCGTCGCTGTCGCGCGAGGAGTTCGTCGAGGTTCGCCGCGCGCTTTCGGCAGGCCAGCTCGACCTTCTCTATGTGACGCCCGAGCGCATTCTGACCGATGGTTTCCGCGAGCTGATCGCCAACGAGAAGATCGCGCTGTTTGCCATCGACGAGGCCCATTGCGTCTCGCAATGGGGTCATGATTTCCGGCCGGAATATCGCGCTCTCGGCCGGCTTGGCGAGCAATATCCCGGTGTTCCCAGAGTGGCGCTGACGGCGACGGCCGATCCGCATACGCGCGACGACATCATCGAGCGGCTGGGGCTCGATGCTGCCGAAATCTTCACCACCAGCTTCGACCGACCGAACATTGCCTACGAGATCGTCGAGCGCGACCAGCCGCGCCAGCAACTGCTGAGGTTCCTGTCCGGCCACAAGGGCGACAGCGGCATCGTCTATTGCCTGTCGCGCGCCAAGGTCGAGGATACGGCGGAATGGCTGAACGGCCAGGGCATTCGCGCCCGTGCCTATCATGCCGGCATGGACAGGGCGGTTCGTGACGCCAATCAGGATGCCTTCTTGAAGGAAGAGAATCTTTGCCTGGTCGCCACCGTCGCCTTCGGCATGGGCATCGACAAACCGAACGTGCGTTATGTCGCCCATCTCGACCTGCCGGGTTCGGTCGAAGCCTATTATCAGGAGACGGGCCGCGCCGGCCGCGACGGCCTGCCGTCCGAAGTCTGGATGGCCTATGGCATGGCCGACGTCATCCAGCGCGGCCGGATGATCGACGAGGGCAGCGCCGCCGCGGAGATCAAGCGGGTCGAACGCGCCAAGCTCAACGCATTGCTGGCGATCTGCGAGACCGCCTCCTGCCGCCGTCAGGCAATTCTTGCCCATTTCGGCGAAGCGCATGCCGGACAATGCGGCAATTGCGACACCTGCCTGAAGCCGGTCGAGACCTGGGAGGGCACGGAGGCGGCGATCAAGGCGCTGGCGGCCGTCTACCGCACCGGCGAGCGTTTCGGCGCTGGCCATGTCGTCGATGTCCTGCTCGGCAACGTCAACGAAAAGACCGAACGTTTCGGCCATGCCGAGATGCCGGTCTTCGGCGCCGGCAAGGATATTCCGGCGCGCGCCTGGCAGTCGGTCTTCCGCCAGTTGCTCGCCATGGGGCTGATCCGCGTCGACCACGAGGCTTTCGGGGCGCTGAAGCTGGAGCCGGAGGCGCGCGCCGTCTTCAAGCACGAGCGGCAGGTGTTCTTCCGCAAGGACCGCCCGGCCTCGGAACGGCGCACGAAGAAGGCAGAGCGCAGCGAACGCAAATCGGGACTGTCAGGCGCAGACGGCGGTCTTTTCGAGGCGCTCAGGGCCGAGCGCATGGCGATCGCCAAATCGCTCGGCGTGCCGCCCTATGTCGTCTTCCCCGATACGACGCTGATCGCCTTCGCCACGGAGCGACCTCGCAGCCGCAAGGAGTTGCTCGCCATATCAGGCGTCGGGCAGGCGAAGCTCGAACGTTACGGCGATGCCTTCCTCGAGATCATCCTGGCGCAGGACAACGGCTGAGCGGACCCGTCTGATCCTTGAGATCGGACGAGGGGGCATGGTATTCCTGCTCTTAAGGGAGGAGTGCCGATGGCCCAGAATATCTACGACCGACCGGAATTCTTCGCCGGATACAGCGGCATGAGACGATCCTTGCACGGGCTCGACGGAGCATCGGAGTGGCCGGCGGTGCGCGCGTTGCTGCCCGATCTTTCCGGCAAGCGTGTTGTCGATCTCGGCTGCGGCTTCGGCTGGTTTTCGCGTTTTGCCGTGAGCCAGGGTGCTGCAAGCGTGCTTGCGCTCGACATCTCGGAAAAGATGATCGCCAGAGCGAGGGCCGATACGGCTGACGCAGCGATCACCTACGAGATCGCCGATCTCGAGCGTCTCAGACTTGCTCAAGCCTCCTTCGATTTCGCCTATAGCTCGCTGGCGCTGCATTATATCGAGGATTTCGCCGGTCTCGCCGCGACGGTCTATCGCGCGCTTTTGCCGGGATCGCAATTCGTCTTCACCATCGAGCATCCGATCTTCATGGCGCCGACCAATCCCGCCTGGGCCACCGATGCCGAAGGGCGGCGCATCTGGCCGCTCGACCGCTATTCCGTCGAAGGTCCGCGCACCACCGACTGGCTCGCCAAGGGTGTCGTCAAGCAGCATCGCAAGCTCGGCACCACGCTCAACACCTTGATCGCGGCCGGTTTTGCCATTCGCCATGTCGAGGAGTGGAGCCCGAGCGAAGATGAGCTCCAAGACAATCCAGACTGGGCCGAGGAGCTGGACCGGCCGATGTTCCTGCTGATTGCGGTTCAGCGCTGAGAAGACAAACGGGCGGCAATATGCTAACCCGGCGGGCAAACGGAAATCTCCGGGAAAGGCCGTCCATGACCTCGCAATTTCTCTCCCATCTCAGCAACGAGATCTCGGCGCTGAAGGATGCCGGCCTCTACAAATCCGAGCGCGTCATCAGCTCCAAGCAGGCGGGCGAGATCGCGATTTCCACCGGCGAGCGGGTGCTGAATTTCTGCGCCAACAACTATCTCGGCCTTGCCGACAACCAGGAACTGGCCGAGGCCGGCAAGCAAGCGCTCGACCGATACGGCTACGGCATGGCCTCGGTGCGTTTCATCTGCGGTACGCAGGAAGAGCATAAGCAGCTCGAGGCGCGCATCTCCTCCTTCCTCGGCATGGAAGACACGATCCTCTATTCCTCCTGTTTCGACGCCAACGGCGGTCTCTTCGAAACGCTGCTGTCGGAAGAGGACGCGATCATCTCCGACGCGCTGAACCACGCCTCGATCATCGACGGCGTCAGGCTTTCGAAGGCCAAGCGCTTCCGCTACGCCAACAACGACGTGGCGGCACTCGAAGAGGAACTGAAAAAGGCCGAAGGCAGCCGCTTCAAGCTGGTTGCCACCGACGGCGTCTTCTCGATGGACGGAATCATCGCCAATTTGGGCGGTGTCTGCGATCTCGCCGAGAAATACGGTGCGATGGTCATGGTCGATGACAGCCATGCCGTCGGTTTCGTCGGCAAGAACGGTCGCGGCTCTGCCGAACATTGCGGCGTCGAAGGCCGGATCGACATTATCACCGGCACGCTGGGCAAGGCGCTCGGCGGCGCCTCGGGCGGCTATACCTCTGCCAAGGCCGAAGTTGTGGAGTGGCTGCGGCAGCGCTCGCGGCCCTATCTGTTCTCTAACACGCTGGCGCCCGTCATCGCCGCCGCCTCGCTCAAGGTTTTCGACCTTATCGAAAATGGCGATGCCTTGCGCAAGCGCCTTTCCGACAATGCCGATCTGTTCCGCACCGAAATGACCAAGCTCGGCTTCACGCTTGCCGGCGAAGGCCATCCGATTATCCCCGTCATGCTGGGTGATGCCAAGCTCGCCCAGGATATGGCAAGCCTGATGCTGAAGAAGGGGATCTATGTGATCGGCTTCTCCTTCCCCGTCGTGCCGAAAGGCCAGGCCCGCATCCGCACGCAAATGTCGGCGGCGCATTCGCGGGCGGATGTGGAGCGGGCAATCGCGGCCTTTGCCGAGGCAGGGCGGGAACTGGGTGTGATTTGAGTGGGATTTGAGAATAGGGTTTGCCCCTCACCCTAACCCTCTCCCCGCCAGCGGGGAGAGGGGACCTGCCAAACGCAGCGTCAAGGGGAAGGAAGCCGGTGCGGCATATCCCTTCGCCCCGCTTGCGGGGAGAAGGTGCCGGCAGGCGGATGAGGGGCTGCGACAGATACGGGGTCAAGGAATACAGATATGTCGAACATGATGAAGGCGCTGGTCAAAGCGAAACCGGAGGTCGGGCTCTGGATGGAGAATGTGCCGGTGCCTGAGGTCGGGCCGAACGATGTGCTGATCCGGGTGAAGAAATCGGCGATCTGCGGCACCGACGTCCATATCTGGAACTGGGACCAGTGGGCGCAGAAGACCATTCCGGTACCGATGGTGGTCGGCCATGAATTCTCCGGCGAGATCGCCGAGATCGGTTCGGCGGTCACCCGCTATCATATCGGCGAGCGGGTCTCCGGCGAGGGGCATATCGTCTGCGGCAAGTGCCGCAACTGCCGGGCGGGCAGGGGGCATCTCTGCCGCAACACGCTCGGTGTCGGCGTCAACCGCCCGGGCTCCTTCGGTGAGTTCGTCTGCATTCCCGAAAGCAATGTCGTGCCGATCCCGGACGATATTTCCGACGAGATCGCCGCGATCTTCGATCCGTTCGGCAATGCCGTGCACACCGCGCTTTCCTTCGATCTCGTCGGCGAGGACGTGCTCGTCACCGGCGCCGGACCGATCGGCATCATGGGCGCGCTCGTCGCCAAGCGATCCGGCGCCCGCAAGGTCGTCATCACCGATATCAATCCGCACCGGCTGGAGCTGGCGCGCAAGCTCGGCATCGACCATGTCGTCGACGCATCGAAGGAAAACCTCGCCGACGTGATGAAGGCGATCGGCATGACGGAGGGTTTCGACGTCGGGCTCGAAATGTCTGGGGCCGCACCTGCCTTCCGCGACATGATCGACAAGATGAACAATGGCGGCAAGATCGCCATTCTCGGCATCGCGCCGGCGGGCTTCGAGATCGACTGGAACAAGGTGATCTTCAAGATGCTCAATCTCAAGGGCATCTACGGTCGCGAGATGTTCGAGACCTGGTACAAGATGATCGCCTTCGTCCAGGGCGGCCTCGATCTCGCGCCGATCATTACCCACCGGATCGGCATCGACGATTTTCGCGACGGCTTCGAGGCGATGCGGTCGGGCAATTCCGGCAAGGTTGTCATGGACTGGAAGTGAGGAGGACGACATGCTCTGCGAAGGAAGCTGCCATTGGGGCAAGGTGGCTTTCGAGGTCGAAGGCGAATTCGATATTGGTGCGCTGACGGTGAAGGCGTATGACGGCGCGGCGCGTTAGCCACTATCTCTCGGAAAGCACGATGCGCAGATTCAAAGTGTTAAAGGGCGCACGGCGCTCTAAAGGCGTATATACCGTCTGCACAACTGCAAAAATGAGGGAAATAACCGGTATGGCGGGCAAAATTCTTGCTGCCCTTGTCTTTTGTTCGCAGCATCTTAAATAAGGGTTCGCAATCGCTGCCGCGGTTCAAAGCCTGTGGATAAGGCTTTTTCCGTATTTTTGTGGGCTTTTTTTCTGGAAAAGCTTGACGAGAACAAAAAATGTGGGAATCACCGTTCGACTTGTTGAATGGTGAACTGGGTCAAGGCGGATCGCGCAACCATGACCGGAAATCCAAAAGCAAGAAAGCTTTGCTGTCCGGTGCCGGTAATCGTGGTTAATCAGGCTTTAAATGTCATCCCGTTAGGTGGGCAAAGGTGATTCGAGGGCGGCGCGTGCGGCGCGTCAGGCCCTGAGACAGCCCGTTCACCGTAGCGAGATTGGATAGCGTCAGGAAGGCGACGATATAAATGGCAACCAAGGTCAAAGAGAACGAAGACGCGGAAGTCGAACGCGACGGCGCAAGCGACGGCCCTCTTCTCGATCTTTCCGACGACGCGGTCAAGAAGATGATCAAAGCCGCCAAGAAGCGCGGCTATGTGACCATGGACGAGCTTAACGCGGTCCTGCCGTCCGAAGAAGTGACGTCCGAGCAGATCGAAGACACGATGTCGATGCTGTCCGACATGGGCATCAACGTCATCGAAGACGAGGAAGCCGAGGAAGCCGGTGCTTCTGGCGGCAGCGATGACGACGACGCCGGCGGCGAGGAGGAGAGCGAAGGCGGCGAACTCGCGCCTTCGAGCGGCACGGCGCTGGCGACCGCCAAGAAGAAAGAACCGACCGACCGTACCGACGATCCGGTTCGCATGTACCTGCGCGAGATGGGCTCGGTGGAGCTTCTGTCCCGCGAGGGCGAAATTGCGATCGCCAAGCGCATCGAGGCCGGCCGCGAAACGATGATCGCGGGCCTCTGTGAGAGCCCGCTGACCTTCCAGGCGCTGATCATCTGGCGCGACGAGCTCAATGAAGGCACGACGCTGCTGCGCGAGATCATCGATCTCGAAACGACCTATTCCGGCCCTGAAGCCAAGGCTGCGCCGCAGTTCCAGAGCCCGGAGAAGATCGAGGCCGATCGCAAGCTCGCAGAAGAGAAGGAAAAGACCCGTCGCGCCCGCTCCGGTGACGACGACATCACCGATGTCGGCGGCGAAGGCCTGCCTCCCGAAGAGGAGGAAGAGGACGAAGACGAATCCAACCTTTCGCTGGCGGCGATGGAAGCCGAGCTTCGCCCGCAGGTGATGGAGACGCTGGATACGATCGCCGAGACCTACAAGAAGCTGCGCAAGCTGCAGGACCAGCAGGTCGAGCAGCGGCTGTCGGCTTCCGGCACGCTGTCCACTGCCCAGGAGCGCCGCTACAAGGAACTCAAGGATGAACTGATCAAGGCCGTCAAGTCTCTGTCCTTGAACCAGAACCGCATCGACGCCTTGGTCGAGCAGCTCTACGACATCAATAAGCGCCTCGTTTCCAACGAGGGTCGCCTGCTGCGTCTGGCCGAATCCTACGGCGTCAAGCGCGACTCCTTCCTGGAGCAGTATCAGGGCGCCGAGCTCGATCCGAATTGGATGAAGTCGATCGGCAATCTGGCCGCCCGCGGCTGGAAGGAATTCGCCAGGGGCGAAAACACGACGATCCGCGACATTCGCCAGGAAATCCAGAATCTGGCGACCGAGACCGGTATCTCGATCTCGGAATTCCGCCGCATCGTCCATATGGTGCAGAAGGGCGAGCGCGAAGCGCGTATCGCCAAGAAGGAAATGGTCGAAGCGAATCTTCGCCTGGTCATCTCCATCGCCAAGAAATATACGAACCGCGGCCTGCAGTTCCTCGACCTCATTCAGGAAGGCAATATCGGCCTGATGAAAGCGGTCGACAAGTTCGAATACCGCCGCGGTTACAAGTTCTCGACCTATGCGACATGGTGGATCCGTCAGGCGATCACCCGTTCGATCGCCGACCAGGCCCGCACGATCCGCATTCCGGTGCACATGATCGAGACGATCAACAAGATCGTCCGCACGTCGCGCCAGATGCTGCACGAAATCGGCCGCGAGCCGACGCCGGAAGAGTTGGCCGAAAAGCTGGCCATGCCGCTCGAAAAGGTCCGCAAGGTCCTGAAGATCGCCAAGGAGCCGATCTCGCTCGAAACCCCGGTGGGTGACGAAGAGGATTCGCATCTCGGCGATTTCATCGAGGACAAGAACGCGCTGCTGCCGATCGACGCCGCCATCCAGGCGAACTTACGCGAGACGACGACCCGCGTTCTTGCCTCGCTGACACCACGCGAAGAACGTGTTCTGCGCATGCGCTTCGGCATCGGCATGAACACCGACCACACGCTCGAAGAAGTCGGTCAGCAGTTCTCGGTCACCCGCGAACGTATCCGACAGATCGAGGCGAAGGCGCTGCGCAAGCTCAAGCATCCGAGCCGCTCCAGAAAGCTGAGAAGCTTCCTCGACAGTTAAGGCTTCGGCCACGTCGTTCTGATTGGAAAAGCCGGGCTGCGTGCCCGGCTTTTGCTTTTGTGATTAATACCAATGATCCCGGCATCTTTCTTGTCCCTCCACGGTGACAAGCCTATAATCCGGCCACGGGGGAAGGCATCGATCGCAACCCGCGAGCGAGGGCTGACGTGTGCCTGTGTGAACGAATCCTCCGCTAGATCCGGATAGTTTCAGCCCCGACAGGCCTGAAATCTGAATTCGGATCCACATCAAAGAAATAGAGCATGACGTCGTCCGAAAACGGCTGACACTTTTTCGGCGCCATGCTCTGGGAGGTGCGACACGACCACTTACATTCTTTTGATCAATTGGACGGATCAGGGCGTCCGCAATGTCCGCGACTCGGCAAAACGGCTCGATGCGGCGAAGAAGTTGCTCGCCGGCGTCGGCGGCTCCTTCAACCAGTTCTTTCTGACGATGGGCGGGCACGACATGGTCGCCGTCTGCGAGGCGCCCGATGACGCGGTCATGGCGCATTTTACCCTCTCGCTGGCGATGGGCGGCAATGTCCGCACGGAGACGCTGAAGGCGTTCCCGGAGGCCGCCTACCGGGATCTCATCGGCTCGCTCGGGTAACCGGAGCCGGCGACCGTCGATCTTAGATGTTGCGGAGCACTCGCTGCGCTGGCAGTGTTGCGGCGTGCTTCAATTTCCGCGGCAGGCTCCGGCCCGACTTTTCGGCAAGCTCATGATGAAAGCGCTCCTCAGTTTCATGATCGTCATCGATCGTCCGACAGGCGCTTCCTGACCGATGGAACTGGCGGCGGGCAAATGGGATGACGGGATCCAGCGGGGCGCTGCGGCGTCGTTCGCGCTGCATGCCATCGCGATCCTGCTCCTGCTGCTGCTGTTGCCGAAGGCCGAGCCGCCGCTGCCATTGCCGGATGACGGCCTCTCAGTGGAGATCGTCCCGCAGGCTGTGGAATCGCTGAACATGCCCGAGCCTGTCAAGGCGCCTTCGCCGGAACAGGCAAAGCCTGAAGCGGCAAAACCCGAAGCCGAGCCGGCGGTGCCGGTTACAAATAATCCGCCTGCCGCGGCAATGCCTTCAGTGGCACCGATCACTTTGCCAATGCCAAAGCCGACGGAATTCGTCGAGGCAAGACAGCTGTTTTCCGACAAGGTCCTTGCCGATCCGCGCAGCCGCCGCGCCCGCGAGGCGCTGCGCGGCCTTGCCGGCAGCGAGCGCAATCTGCAGCTCTGTGATCTCGAGGCGCTGGAGCAGGTCCGCCAGGCGCAGCCGGCCATGGCGCCGGATGCGCTTGCGCCCTATGCGATGGCGGCGGAGAAGGTCAGCGGCAACAGCGTCGAGGTGAAGGGCGGCGCCTTCCGCAGCAAACGGAAATGGTACAACATCCAGTTTAAATGCGAGCTCGATGCCGGCTCCGGCAAGGTGGTGTCCTTTGCCTTTCTCGTCGGCGATGCCATTCCGCAAGGCGAATGGCAAGAGCACAATCTGGTGGCCGACGATGGAGCCGTCGACCAATAACTCTCGTCGCTGCTGCGATCACGCGGTTTTTTTCTTTTGTGGCTTGATGCTGCCGGCTTTAGAGGCCACATCGCTGCTGTGACAGAAGAAGACGTAGAACCGGCGGAAACGCAGCGCGAAACGGGAAAGCAGCGGCCTGAAATCCGCTGGGGCGTCGTCGCGTCCGTTGTTGCGCATATTCCTATCCTTGCTCTTCTGATTTTCGGGCTGCCGACGATCGAGCCGAAGCCTGTTGAAGACGAGAGCGTGAAGGTGGAGCTCGTTCCGCCGCCGGAGGAGAAGAAACCGGAGCCCAAGCTCAAGGAAAAACCACCGGAGCCGAAGCCGCCGGAAGAGGCCAAGAAGGAACCACCTCCGCCTCCGCCGCCGCCTCCACCACCGCCACCGCCGGCCGGCAAGACTCCCGAGCAAGCCAAGCCGAAGCCTATGCTGACTCTGAGCCCTGTCATCGAGTTTGGCGAGAGGAATAGCGGCCCCGAAAAGTCGTTGGCGGGAAACTCTCCTCAGGGCGAAACCAAACCCGCACCAACTCCGCCGCAGCACGATGCCGAACCGGCGCAGATGCCGACAAAGGCTGCTGCAGAAAAACCAAAAACTGAGGAGCCTCCTTCAAAGCCGGTGCCGGACGATGTGAAGCTTCCTGAGGTCGCGACGACTGACGTTTCCCCAGAGCGTAATGGGCCGCCGACAGGCGTCTCTGGCGAAGCCAATACAAGTATCGAGCGGGCCAAGCCGCCGGAGCAGCAGACCGCTGAGAAACCGAAAGTGATAGCTAAAGACGATCTGCCCAAGGCAAAAACTCTGTTTTCACGGACGGAAGATGGCAGTTTGTTTGCGCAAACTGCGGTCAGCGGTCTTCCGCGCAAAGAGCGAGTGGCCACGCTTTGCGCCACCGAGCTTCAGGGCCAACTCGTTCACGGTTCGCCGCGTTATTTCCCGTCCGCATTGCCTAGTTTTGGATTGCGAACCGGTACCATCCTTGATGTGAGAGATGCCGCCTTTGGCACGGTCAAGGGCTGGTACCAGGTTCGTTTTCGTTGCGAGGTGGATGAGGAAGCCACGAAAGTCGTATCGTTTGCCCACGAAGTTGGTGGATTGATCCCCCGCAGTCAGTATGCGAAATATGAAATTCGTGACTAGTCCTAGCGATCCTGGATTGCGTCTCATTCGGGAACAAGCCACGCGCAAGGAACCGCACCTAGCCTTTTCTCATGGCCGTGATGATTCCGGTGAAGAAGAGGACAGATGATATGTCGAACGAGTTTGAGCTTTTTTTTGAGCGACAGGACGAAGCCGTGAGTGCGGTGTTCCTGGAAAACAAAGGCGATGAGCTGACCGATATTTTGGTGGCTGCTCTGGAAGAGGCTTTCGAAATCCTTCTTGAAGCCGCGCCCGCCGAAACCGTTCATTGAGGTCGCAGAGGGCTCGCTCAGTCTGCCAATGTGTGCTGACCGATCGCGCCGCTTGCGGTGCCCCGCCTTGTCGGGATAATGCGCCAGCATCAATGGCCCAGATATCATGTCGATTTCCCAAGAGGATCAACCCTCGTCGGCGGGCGCGCTTGATGCCCGTCTGGCCGGTTATCGGTTCGAACGCGATGCGCTCGGCCGTTCCGTCGCGCGCGTCTTCCGGCTGGAAGCTCTCGGATTGCCGACGCTTTATCTGAAAGTCGAAGAGGCCGGTCCCTTCGGCGAGCTCGCTGACGAAGCAGACAGGCTTCATTGGCTCAAGGCTTCCGGTCTGCCATGTCCCGATATCATCGCGGAGGACAGCGATGGTGTGCACAATCGGCTGCTGATCAGCGCGCTCCCAGGGAGTGATCTCGCCAGCGCATCGGTGCTGACGCCGCTTGCGCGGGTCGAGCTGTTGGCTGCGGCGCTCCTCGAACTGCATCGCCTGCCGATCGCATCCTGCCCCTTCGATCATCGGCTGGAGGCACGTATGGCGGCGGCGAAAGCACGGATGCAGGCCGGCATAGTCGACGAGACCGATTTCGACGAGACGCGGCTTGGAAAGAGTGCCGAAGCTCTGTTTGCCGAACTCCAAAGCGGGAGGCCGGACCGCGAGGATCTCGTCGTTACCCATGGTGATGCCTGCCTGCCGAATTTCATCGCTTTGGAAGACGGGTTCTCCGGCTATATCGACTGCAGTCGTCTCGGCGTCGCCGACCGCTATCAGGATATCGCGCTCGCCTGCAGCAGCATCGCCTATAATTTCGGAGAGGCGCTGGTGCAGCCCTTCCTTGATCGCTACGGCATGCCGGCCACGGATCTGGCGAGACTCGATTATTATCAGCTGCTCGACGAATTCTTCTAGGCAAGCATCTTAGCCGCAATGATTGCGTCATCTCACGGCGGCTGGCAGAGTGGCCAGGATCGGACCTGCGGGCAGAGAATGGCGAAAAACCAGTTCAGGATGTTGCGCTCGGCGATATCAGGCGTCGAAGCGGTGGAGGCGGAAACGCATCATAGCTTCGCTCGGCATACGCATGAGCAGTTCGGCATCGGCCTGATTTCCGCCGGGGCGCAGTCGTCGCTCAGCGGCCGCGGCATGGTGGAGGCTGAGGCCGGCGACATCATCACGGTCAATCCGAACGAGGTGCATGACGGCGCGCCGATCGGCGAGGGCCGATCCTGGCGCATCCTCTATTTCGATCCCGGCATCGTCACCGGCCTATCGCGAGAGATCAGCGAAGGCGGGGCAGGGCGACTGGAAATCCCGCATCCCGTTATCCGCAATGCGGCGATCGCCGCCCGCTTCGAAACGCTATTTGGTGCAGTGACCGGCGGCAGGGCGGCGGACGAGTTGCTGCATGAAGAACTAAGTCTGCAATTCGTCGCCGACCTCATGCGTGAGCGCTGCGGTACCGAAGAGCGGCCGCTGGTGCCGGCGTCGATCCGCGCGGCCCGAGACCTGATCGACGACGATCCGCTTGCCGCCGTCTCGCTTGCCGATCTCTCCAGGGAAAGCGGGCTCAGCCGCTTCCAGGTGCTGCGCGGTTTTGCCAAGGCGACCGGCTTGACGCCGCATGCCTATCTCGTCCAGGCCCGCATCCATATCGCTCGCCGGCTGATCGCTCAGGGCATGCCGCTGGCGGAAGCGGCCTTTGCCAGCGGCTTTGCCGACCAGAGCCACATGACGCGGGTCTTCGTGCGCAAATACGGTCTGTCGCCGCGCCTCTATGCCGGCGCCTTTCTCTGAGCGGTGCCGGCATATCGCGCTTCGTCACCGGCACGGAGATGCTTGCTGAGGCACGAGTTCAAAACCCAAGGATGACACGCATCCCCGTCGCACAGCCCCTTTATACAGCAACGGCAACGTACAAGGATGAGGGCTGATCGTGGGTGCCGCGGGCTGCCACCTCTCTCCAGCCTCATCCTTGAGGAGCCCCGAAGGGCCTCGAAGGACGGGCTGGCCGCCGCGCTTTAGTTCTTTGTTTTATGCCTGCAATTTCGTTCAAGACCCTGATCCATCCCTGCTGTTTTCTCGGCGCAACCAACAGGGAGACGCTGAATGTCGAAGCAGGTTCAAGGTTATGTCTATCTGGCGCTGGCGATGCTAACGGTCGGAAGCACTGTTATCGCAAGCAAGCTGATCGCGTCGGGTCTGCCGCCATTCAGCGCCACCGCGTTGCGCTTTGCCATCGCCTTTCCCCTCTTTCTCCTGCCGATGTGGGCGACCGGCGCGCGGCTGCCGAGGTTTTCCCGACATGACCGGCTCATCCTCATCATCCAGGCCGGGGCCGGCAGCGTCGGTTATACGACGCTGCTGATCTCCGGCCTCAGCTTGACCTCGGCGGCCGATGCCGGCGTCATCATCGGCACGCTGCCGGTGGTTTCGGCCGCAATCTCCATCCTGCTGCTTCGCGAACGGCCGCAGCGTGCCCTGCTTCTTGCGGTAGCGCTTGCGACATCAGGCGTGCTGTCGATCGCCTTCACGCCGGATGCGGCAGGCGGATCATTGGCCGGCAATGCGTTGATCTTCTGCGCCGTCGTCTGCGAGGGGTTGTTCATCCTGCTCAACAAAAGATTGAAAACGGAGATTGCGCCGCTTGCGCAGTCGACGCTGATGGCCGGCATCGGTTTTATCGTCGCCGCCATCCCCGCCATGTTCGAAGTGCCTTTCGCACATGGTATTTCCGCAAGCGCTGTCGCCGCCGTCGTCTATTATGCGCTGGTGCCCACCGTCGGCGGATTTCTGCTGTGGTATGCGGGGGCAGAAAGGGTGAGCGGCACGGAGGCGGCGCTCTTTACCGCGTTGGCTCCGGTTTCCGCCGTCATGCTTGCGTTCGTCATCCTTGGCGAGCCGGTCGGGCTTAACCAGATCGCCGGCATTGCCTGCGTGCTTGCGGCCGTGCTCGGGCTTGCCTTTGCCGGGAGCCGTACAGTGAAACTTGCCGGGGGGAGATAGATCATGCAGTTCAGCCATTCCGATGCCATATGGCAGGCTTTTCCCGAGCTTCGCGCCGGTGCGCTGCATGCGGGAGGGATCCATGCGGAAGCCGATGTCGAGGCGGCGATCGCAGACTTCAACGCAATCGCCGAGGCCCGGCTGGCCAAAGCGCAGGAAGGCGAATTTCCCGAGATCCAGGCTTGGCGGCGCGGCTTTTCCCGCATGGGGCTGAAGCCGACGCAATATCGCTGCGCTT
Source organism: Rhizobium sp. LARHSG275 (assembly GCF_052871115.1). Classification (NCBI taxonomy): domain Bacteria; kingdom Pseudomonadati; phylum Pseudomonadota; class Alphaproteobacteria; order Hyphomicrobiales; family Rhizobiaceae; genus Rhizobium; species Rhizobium sp. LARHSG275. The sequence continues at coordinate 282,268 of NZ_JBIXJN010000008.1, forward strand.
CCGAGGCGCTGCTGCGTCGCTTCCGCCAGGAACATGCACTGCCGCGCCTGCATCCGCTCATCGATCTCTGCAATGCGATTTCGCTCGCCTTTGCCATTCCGATCGCGGTCTTCGACACTGAAAAGATCGCTGGCGATCTCGAAGTCCGGCGCGCCAGAGGTGACGAGACCTATCTGACCTTCGCCGGCGAGAGCGAACATCCGGAGGCGAACGAAGTGATCTTTGCAGACGGTGATGACAGGGCGCATGCGCGGCGCTGGACGAACCGGCAGAGCGGGCTTTCGGCGGTGCGGGAGACCACGCGCTCGGTGCTGATCGTCGCCGAGGCTCTGCACGCCTCCGCCGGCGACGACATCGCCAGGCTGATCGAAACAGTTGCAGATGCGCTTGCACGGCACTGGCCGGCGGCGCCGAAAACGGCGATGCTAAGTCCGGTATCGCCGCGTTTCGAGTTCTAGTGGCGCAGCATTTCAGGGAAAGCTGCATTCGAGCCCTTGGGCCGGCCGCATGCCGCCCTATCTCTATGCGATCGATAGCTTCTGGAGACGAACCCGATGTCAGATAAGTCGATCAAGATTCCGGGGCCGGATCATCCGATCACCGTCGAGCACAATCCCTCCCGTGTCGTCGTCACGCTCGGCGGCAAGACGATTGCCGATACCCGCAATGCGCTGACGCTGCGCGAGGCCTCCTATCCGCCGGTGCAGTATATTCCGCGCAGGGATGTGGACATGTCGCTGCTTCAACGCACCGACCACAGCAGCCATTGCCCCTATAAGGGCGACGCCTCCTATTACAGCATCATTCCGGGCGGCGAGCGCTCGAAGAATGCCGTCTGGACCTACGAGGCGCCGAATGCCGCGGTCAGCAGCATCAAGGACCATCTCGCCTTCTATCCCGACCGTGTCGATGGCATCGAGGAGATGGCGTCTCCGGAAGCCGGCGCCTTCTGACGATACGCATGACACGGAAACCCGTTTCGGCGGAACTTGTGTGCTGCCAGCTCGTTAGGCTCATTTAGCGGGGGTGCGTCGTGCCGAAATTCTACTTTCAACTTTTCGATCGTGATGGCGCCGGGACGACCGAGACGGCCTATGATTTTGAATCCATCGAAGCCGCGAAAGCGGAGGCACGGCGCGTGTTGGCTGAGATGGCCGCCGAAGGCCTGCCTGCTGCACCTCTGAACATGATGTCGGTGGAACTCTTCGATGAAAGCCGTACGCCGCTTGCGGAAATACGACTGATTCTCGAAGAAATTCCGAAGTAGCCGTGATCGGTTTACTGGGCTGTGATCCCCCTCGATCCAGACCAAAGCATTCGGAAACTATGTCAAATTTAATTGCCCGCGGTGAAGGCGGGACTTAGCGTCGCGCTAATCGACCGAGTCGGATTGGTGCGTATGTGTAATCGGCGGCAACCTTTGAACGGCCGCCGCTATCGTAAGACGTCGAGCCATTCATTGCTGAAGACGAGACTGGCAACCGTGACCGGCTCGCCGCTTTCGTCGCGAACGGTGACGGCGATGGTCATGCGATCACCTGCGGGCAGTTCGTCACGGGCCACATCCAGCAGGATGCGGGTCACTTCTTTCGGAATGTCTTCGCGAGATTTGAGCTCGGTGCCGTGCTCGTCGCGCGTGGGACCTTCGCCGTTGTGTAGATCGAAATAGTAGCGAGCCATGTTTCTTCCTGCGCGTCACAGGGAGAAATCACAGAGAAGACAATTGTTCCGAGGTTAGGCATTGATTCTTAAAGAAAATACAGGTCGCATCGAAATGATCGGGAGACTTTTCCTATATCGGCAGACAAGCCCGTGATCGAGCCGCTGCTGCTGAACCTTGGAAGTCGCGATGTGTTGTCGGCCGAGGAGGAAAGTCATCTCAGAGCGATCATCGTCAAGGAGAGGCACTTCCTTGCCGGAGAGGATCTCGTCTCCGAAGGAAGCCGTCCGACCTACAGCACGCTGCTGCTCGATGGTTTTGCGGCCCGCTACAGGGTGATGGCCGATGGCAGTCGTCAGATCACCGCGCTGCACGTCGCTGGCGATTTTGTCGATCTGCACGCTTTCCCAATCAAGAAGATGGATCATGGCGTCGTTGCGATGTCGTCCTGTCGCGTCGCTTTCGCCGATCACGCCGACCTCAGGGCGATCACCGAACGCATGCCGCATCTGACCCGGCTGCTCTGGCTCGACACGCTAGTCGATGGCGCCATCCACCGCGAGTGGATCGTCGCCATGGGCCGGCGCTCCAAGCGCGCCCATATCGCCCATCTCGTCTGCGAGCTCTTCGTGCGGCTGCAGGTGGTGAAGCGGACGCGCGGCCCAAGCTTCCAGTTTCCTTTGACGCAGATCGAGATGGCCGACGTGCTCGGCGTCTCCGTCGTCCACCTGAACAAGACATTGCAGGCCCTAAGGCGCGAGGGCGTGTTCACCTGGGAGAATCGGACGATTACCATCGTCGACTGGGAACGCCTGCAGGAGATCGCCGAATTCGATCCCGGCTATCTCAGCATCTCCAGGGAGCCGCGCTAAACGTCAACGGCTCTTGCACATAAAGAGGGTTTGCAACATGCTGCCGGTCTATAGTAGTTGACGGGCATCATCCACATCATGAATAGTCTTCAAGCGGTCGATCTCAACCTCCTCGTCGCCTTCGACGCGATCATGGCGGAGCGCAGCGTCACCCGGGCTGGCGCCCGCATCGGCCGCACCCAGCCGGCGATGAGTGCAGCACTTGCCAGGTTACGGCAGCTTTTTCAGGATGAGCTCTTCGTGCGCAGCCCGAGCGGATTGGAGCCGACACCGCGGGCGCTCGATCTGGCCGAGCCGATCGGAAAATCTCTGCGGCATGCGCAAGAGGCGCTGGCTTTCAGTGGCGTCTTCGATCCGCGGTCGTCATCGGCTTCGTTCCGGCTCGGTCTTTCCGAACATCCAGCCTTCGTGCTTCTGCCGAAGCTGCTGGCGGCGATCAGGCAGGCCGCGCCAAAAATCAGCGTCGACGTCAAGGGTTTCGTTGCCCGGGAAAGGGCGGTGGAGATGCTCGACGCCGGCGAGGTGGATGCGGCGGTCGGCGTACCGGTCTCCTCGTCGCCACGCATCCTTTCCCGGCTGCTTTTCGAGGAGAGCTTCGTTTCGATCGTCCGCGCCGATCATCCCGCGGCAAGGGGTCTTGATCTCGAAACCTTCGTCGCTCTCGACCACCTGCTCGTATCACCGGAAGGCGATCGTTATGGCCATGTCGACCGGAAGCTTTCGGAATTCGGTCTGCGCCGCAGGCTCGGCCTGACGTTGCCGCAAATGTATGCGGCGCCGGCGATCGTCGCCGAGACCGATCTCGTCGCCACGCTGATGCGCGGCGTCGTCGAGGTCTCGGACAGCCGCGCCCGGCTGTCGATCCACAAGCCGCCGATCGAACTGCTGCCGGTCTCCTTTGCGCTGTCATGGCATCGCCGCAACGATTCCCATGTCGGGCAGCAGTGGTTCCGCGAACTGATCCGCTCCGTCGCGGCCGCGAAGCAGGATCAATCCGAGGAATTGCGCTGATCCCTCTTTTGGGATCAGCCGCCTCGTTTAGAGCATGATGCCGAAAAGTGTGAGCGGTTTTCGGACGACATCATGCTCTAACTCTTTCATTGAGAACAGATTCAGATTTTAGGCCGAACAGGCCTAAAACCATCCTGTTCTAGGGTCTCACCAAGGTCTTGCCTCGGGCGCCGCCCTTCGAAAGAGACCGCAAAGCCTCGACCGTGTCCGCAAGGGCGAACTCCTGGCCGATGACGCTTTGGAGACGACGATCTGCGGCAAGTTCTGCCACTGCGGCCAGGCGACCGGCATCGCTCTCATGAAAGAGAAACTGCGCATCGATGCCGCGCGCCTTCGGCCCTTCGGTGTCGAACGGTGCCGAAAGGCCGATAAGCTTGCCGCCGGGGCGGATGATGCCGAGCGAGCGCTCCAGCGTTTCGCCGCCGACCGCGTCGATCACCAGGTCGACGGCCCGAGCGAAGGCAGTAAAATCCTGGTTGCGATAGTCGATCACTTCGTCAGCGCCAAGCGAGCGGACGAGGTCAAGATTGGAGGCAGAGGCTGTCGCCGTCACATACGCGCCGGCAAGCCTTGCGAGCTGAACCGCGAAACTGCCAACGCCGCCAGCGCTGGCATGGATGAGCACCGATTGGCTGGGCTGGACCGCTGCTGCCTCGAACAGCGCCTGCCAGGCGGTGGCCGCTGCCGTCGGCAGGCCGGCAAAGTTTAAAAGCGGCAGATCGCGCGGAATTGGAACAACCAGTCGGGCGGGCACGGCCGCCAGTTCGGCGAAGGCGCCGCCGCTCGTTGGGTCTGTGCGCGCGATCACTCTTACACCTGGCCTGACGGTGGCGACGAGCGGACCTGTTGCCACCACCGTTCCAGCGAGATCGGTTCCGAGCGTATAGGGGAAGGCGAGGGGGAAGAAGTCCTTCAGATATCCGGCAAGCAGCTTGTTATCCATTGGATTGAGGGCGGCTGCCTCGACGCGGATGAGCACCTCGTCGAGGCCGGGTACCGGCTCCGGCACATCCTCGATCCGGATATCATCGATTACACCGTGGGCATAGATACGGGCGGCCTTCATCACGCGCTCTCCGGATGCAGGGACACCGCCTTCGGCGGCCAAGCGCCGAGTTGGTGCAGCATGCCGAACCAGTCCTCGAGGTGCCAGGTATGGGAGATCCTGTCGCCTTCGAAGCGGTGGAATTCATGGAGCGCGATCTCGATCCGGCGGTTCGTGGCCGGAATGCCGAAGAGCGCGCCGCGCTGGGTGCCGACAATACGGGCGCGAACGCCGGCGCGATCGTTGAAACCGATCACTTCGTCGACAACGATCTCCACATCCGGCAGGGATTCGATGAAGCCGAGAATGATCGGCTTCAGCCCAGCTGGGCCGGGACCCTGGCCGGGGGCGAGCGGAATATCCTGCCAGCCCGATGTGACGGCTTCGTCGAGAAGATCGGGGTTCTTGCGGGTGAATGCGCCGTAGAAGGTTTCAAGCGTTGCATGCTGACCTGCAGTCAGTGCGCTTGCGGTTGTATCAAAGGTCATCGAGAGCCTCTTTGTTTATGACAAGAGGAGATTAGGGCATGCGGCTGTCATATCGGAAATCGATATCCGATATAAGCGATCATTGATAATTGATATGCTGACGAGGTGAGACCAGTACAAACCGGCGGCGGCTGCGCCTTGCGATTGACAAATCGCCCATTCGGGCAGAACACCGCTCCGACCTCTTAAAAACTCCTTATAAAGGCTGGCGCGACCGTAGCCGGCCGGTGACATCGCAATGGATATATCCCAAGGACCGGGGAGCGTTCTTCGCCACCCCGGCTATCTGAATTTCGCTGCCTCCCGCGTTTTTTCCTCGCTCTCCTTCCAGTCCATTGGCATCGCCATGGGATGGATGATCTACGACCAGACGCACAGCGCCTTTGCGCTCGGCCTCGTCGGCCTCTGCCAGTTCCTGCCGATGGTGGTGCTGACCTTCGTCGTCGGCCATGTCGCCGACCGGTTGGACCGGCGGCGCATCGGGCTTGTCTGCCAATTGATCGAGGCGGTGACGGCGCTGGTGCTGGCGATCGCTACCTGGCAGCAATGGCTGACGCCGGCCGGCATCCTCGCCGCCGTCACGGTGCTCGGCGCCGTCGTTGCCTTCGAGCGCCCGACCATGGCGGCGCTGTTGCCGAACATCGTGCCGGCCTCAATGCTGCAGAAGGCGGTTGCAACCTCGACCTCGATGATGCAGACGGCGCTGATCATCGGCCCCTCGCTCGGCGGCCTGCTTTACGGCCTCCATCCCGTCGCGCCCTTTGCAATTGCCGCGCTGCTTTTTGCCGTTGCGAGTTTCAACGTCATCTCCATCCGGATGCAATGGAGCCCTGCTAGGCGCGAGCCGGTGACGCTCGCTTCGGTCTTTGCCGGCGTCTCCTTCATCCGCAGCCGGCCGGTGATGCTCGGCACGATTTCGCTCGATCTCTTCGCGGTGCTGCTGGGCGGCGCGACCGCGCTGCTGCCAATGTTGGCCCGCGATATCCTGCAAACCGGCCCCTGGGGGCTCGGCCTTTTGCGCGCCGCGCCGGCGATCGGCGCGCTCGTGATGTCGATCGTGCTTGCGCGCCGGCCGCTCGAAAGCAATGTCGGGCGCAAGATGCTTGCCGCCGTCGCCGTGTTCGGCGTCGCCACCATCGTCTTCTCGCTTTCGACCAATATTGCACTTTCCGTCGTCGCGTTGTTCGTCGTCGGCGCGTCCGACACGGTAAGCGTCGTCGTGCGCAGCTCGCTGGTGCAGCTGCTGACGCCAGACGAAATGCGCGGCCGCGTCAGTGCCGTCAACTCGCTGTTCATCGGCACCTCCAACCAGCTCGGCGAATTCGAATCCGGCATGATGGCGGCAGCCCTCGGGCCGGTCGCCACCGGCGTTGTCGGCGGGCTCGGCACGATCGTCGTCGTGCTCCTGTGGATACGGCTCTTCCCGGATCTCACCAAGGTCAAGACGTTGCAGGGCTAGCCAGATCGTTCTTCGACGTGCGGCTCGTTTAGCTTGTTGAATGCCCCGCTTGGCCCCATTAGGTTCGGCGCGAAACATCATTCGGCGGAGCCGCGCGTGACGAGACATTTTCTATCTCTTGTGCTGGTGGCAGTTTTCGCCTCGGTGCCGGCCGTGGCGCTGGCCGAGTGGCAGGCGACCGAAGAGGTGCGGCCCTATTCGATATCAGGCAAGTCGGGTGTGGAGCTCTATGAATCGATCGGCGCGCGCGGGCCCGAAGCCGGTGCGGGCCGGGCAATCGCGCATACGACGTTCAAGCTGACCTGGACCAGGAAATACGAACCGCAGGGCAATGCTTGCGTTATCGTCACCAACCGGCCGAAGCTCGTCATCACCTATACTTTACCGAAGCCCGCGGACGAACTGCCGGCGGCCGTCAAGAGCAGCTGGGAGGCCTTCATATCGGGTGTGCAGGCGCATGAGCGGGTGCATGGCGAGACCATCAAGGAGATGGTCAATGAGATCGAGACGATGAGCGTCGGCCTCACCGTTGCCGACGATCCCTACTGCAAGAAGATCAGGATCGAGCTGACCCGCCGGCTCGGTGAGATCTCCCAGAGACAACGTCAGCGTGGCCGTGACTTCGACAAGATCGAAATGGGTGATGGCGGCAATATCCAGCAGCTCATCCTCAAGCTGGTGAATGGGCCCTGAACCCCAGGAAGCTGATAAGGGCGCGGTTAACCGCTCGGCAGCGGACTGGACCCGCTTGGCAAGTCTCCTATCTCTTCCGTGATAACCGGGCGCAGACACGCAAAGGAGGAGCGAAATGTCCTATGTCGATGGTTTCGTCGTGGCGGTTCCGAAGGCGAATATCGAGGCCTACAAGGAATTCTCGACCTTCGCTGGCTCGATCTGGAAGGAATATGGCGCGCTCGAATATGTCGAATGTATCGGCGACGACGTGCCCTATGGCGAGCTGACCTCCTTTCCCCGGGCCGTGCAGGCGAAGGAGGATGAGGTGGTGGTGTTTTCCTGGATCGTCTACGGCTCGCGCCGGGAGCGCGACGATATCAATGCCAAGGTGATGGCCGATCCGAGGCTCAAGGGCGACCAGTGGCAGATGCCGTTCGACGGCAAGCGGATGATCTATGGCGGCTTCGAGACGCTTCTCAAGCTCTGATGCCCCAGGCAGCCCTGCCTTGGGCTGGGTCGTGCATAGGGCCGAGGGGCCAGACGACATGCCGGCGCATATCAAGGCGGCGCTGACCCAGGTCTCGACGGGCATTCCCGTTGCGGAAGGGCGGCTGATGCTCGGCACATGGCAGGGCCTTTATCTTTTCGAACATCGCGACCGCCCGCACCGGCGCGAAATTGTCCTGCATCTCAGCCCGTGAGAGAGTTAATCCTTGTGAATGAAAACTGAATGGGTGGTTCGAACACCGTTCAGTTTGCAGCGTCTACTGTCGAGACAATCCCTGAAGGGAGAGCCTATCAAACCGACGGAGACACTCCATGACGCATTTCCTCGCCAAGGCCTCGCTGGCCGCATTGCTCGCCCTCTGCTCCATGCCGGCCACGGTTTCGACAGCGGCGGCCGCCGGGCCCCAGACGAACTTCGTCGTCGAGGCGCAATATCATCGTCCGATCCGCGGCTGCTCGCCGATCCATGCGGTGAACAAGGCGCGTGATTTCGGTCTGCGCAGAGCCCATATCACCCGCATGTCGCCCCGGGTCGTTGTCGTAGCCGGGCGCGACCGGCGCGGCTGGGACAGGATCATCTTCGCGAATGTCCGCGGCTGCCCGCTGATCCGGCGCTGAGGACAACGGCCGGAGGCGCCGCTGCGGCGCTTCCGGTCCGTTTCTGCCTTGACGCTGACACTTTCAGCCGTCTCTTCTCTGACCTGTACGAGTGATTCCCAAATGACGCCTCGGCGTAATGCGGACGGGCTTGACCGCCCGACTTTCAAACGAAAAGGTTTTTGATGATGCAGTTTCTGGCAAAGGCGGGTCTTGCCGTCATGCTGACAGCCGGCACCCTGGCCGGCACGGTGGCCCCGGCCGCCGCCCAGTTGAATATCATTATCGGCGAGCCGGACCGTGGTCCGCCGCAGGATTACCGCCGTCCGCCGCCGGGTTTTGATCGTCCACCTCCGGGCTACGGCCGCCCGTCGCGCGGCTGCAATCCGCAGCTCGCCGAAAACCTCGCCCGGGATTACGGCTTTCGCCGTGCACGCGTCGTCGACATCACGCCACGCCGGGTGATCGTCCAGGGTTGGACGCGTCGCGGCCCCGATGAGATGAGCTTCGCCAATGTCCGCGGCTGCCCGGCCCTGCGCCGCTGATATCAAAGTAGAATGCCGCCTCGTCTCCCCGATGCGGCGGCCACAACCGCCTTTGCCAGTCTCCCCGGATCGGCAAGGGCGGTTTTCTTTTTGTGAAAGTCCTTTTTACAGCGCCGCGCGTCTGGAAAGACGCGCGGCGTTCAGTTTTATGACAACCTCGCTCTTTCCCCGGCGTCATCCTCGGCCCTGTCCACGCCCGTCTGGTTCGCGCCAAGGGCTGCCCCTCACCCTAACCCTCATATGCGCTAGGTTTAGCGCTGGACATAAGGAATCTGGTTGTGATTCAAGCTTTGGATGAAGATTCGTCCTGAGATTTTGGATCATTGGCCGGAAGTGCGCGCGCGGCTTCCGGCGGGTTTTGAC